>CAYMLS010000084.1:0-17269 GCA_964390665.1 uncultured Bacteroidales bacterium
TCGACTGTTTTGAAGGCGAGCCCAACGCAGCAATTGGCGTTTTCTTGCAAGCACGAATTAACCCTCAAAAAATGAATCTTCTTTACATGAGACATATTGTTATTTATTTACTTTTTCAGTTCTTTGTTTGGGGTGAAATTTGTGCCGACCCCACAGAGTTCAGGTTTAACAAGGTAGATGTTAGCAACGGACTTAGTAGCAATGAAATCCTATCTGTTTTTCAGGATCAGCAGGGGTTTATGTGGTTTGGAACTACGCACGGATTAAACAGATACGATGGAAAGGCAGTCAAATCTTTCACTTATTCTGATGAAGATACAACCTCACTGCCTGATAATCATATTTATCATATTCGTCAGGATCAGCAAGGATTCATATGGATATTGACCCAACGGGGGATGAGTGTGTATGATCCTGATCATGAGATATTTACCAGTGCATCATCCCATCTGGAAGAAAGAAAACTACCCCCCTTATCCGTTAAACTTGCCTTTTCTGATGACCAGAATGGTTTTTATCTCGTTACACACAGTAATTTAATTTATCAGTATGATGCTCAGAAGAATACCCTTGTAAAATTCGATCCCGGGTTCTGGGATTTTTCTTTCCTGAAAAACAGATCTGTTTCTTATCTCGAAAATGATTCAAAGGGTAATATCTGGATCGTTTTTGCAGATGGAATGCTCATCCTTGCTGATATTCAACAACAAACAATGGTCGATTCGGTAACCGTATTGCCCGCGAATTTGAGAAATAATAATTATGATCTTCGTCTGAATGTTGATGCCCGGGATAATCTGTGGATCTATAAAAATAATGATGCCAGAGGATTGTTTTTTTACAATACACAAACCCGCCATGTGAAGCATTTTACAATGGGTAATGATCAAATCGATCTTCAAAGCAACCGAATTGGAGATGTGATGACAGATCACAAAAACCGGATTTGGATCGTAACCGACCATGGGGGTATTGTTGTGATGGATGAAGATTATCAGAATTATACCCAGATCATGGCAGATGCAGATAAAAAATTTTCTCTCAGCCAAAATTCAGCCAATGTTTGTTATCAGGATCGCGACAATACCATCTGGATCGGTACCACGAAATATGGTGTGAACTACTACAATGAAAAAGCAATCGCATTTGATCTGCTGGATCTTTCATCCGGGAAAAAGCAAAATGTCCTGTTTAATGATGTTTTATGCATGCAGGAAGATGATAAAGGCAATATTTGGCTGGGTACAAACGGTGCAGGGTTGTTAAAATATGACTATCAGCATAGTACCTTTCAGGTTTTTGAGCATGATCCCGATGACCCTTCCAGCATTGGAAGTGATGTGATCGTGGATCTGTTTATCGACAGCAGAAACCGCCTTTGGGCAGGTACATATTTCGGTGGATTGAACCTGTATCTGGGAAATGGTACATTTCAAAGATTTACATATGATCCTGAAAATCCTGATTATTTGCTTGACGACAGGGCCTGGTCCATCACTGAGGACAACAATAATCATGAATTGCTTATTGGCACACTTACCAAAGGAATGTACGTTTATTCATTCAGCGATAAACATTTTTATAAGTGGGAAGACCTGAACCGGCCTCAGGTTTTTTCTGATTATGTTAGTTGTTTGCTTATCGATTCGCAGGAAAATCTCTGGATCGGTTCCTCCGATGGCATTACCGTGTACGATAAAAATAATCACCGCTCGAATCATTATTATCATGTAAGAAATGATCGCAATAGCCTGAGCAATAACCTGATCATGGATTTCCATGAAGATCAGAAAGGACGAATCTGGATCGCCACAAACGATGGATTAAATCTTTTCAGAAGAGGTTCTGATGATTTTGTAAGGTTTAATATGACAGACGGTTTGCCGGATAATATCATTCGGGCGGTTACGGAGGATGAAAATGGTTTTATTTGGATCAGCACAAATAATGGGATATCAAGAGTAGAGCTGGTTGAAAGATATTATGAAGATGAGCGGGTATGGGAAATAAACTGTAACAATTTTAATGAAGACGATGGATTGCAGGCGAGTGTTTACAATCCCAAATCCAAACTAAAAACCACCGATGGGAAAATTCTTTTTGGAGGTGCAAGGGGTGTGAATATATTTGATCCTCAAAAAGTAATAACCACCCCCAGAAGACCCAGGGTTGTTTTCACAAATTTGCAGATCGGAAGTGAAGAGATCAGTCCTGGTAAAAAATACCGGGGCAGGCAGATACTATCGCGATCCATTACCAAAGAATCATCCGTTCGTTTAAAAGAATCGGAGAAATATTTTTCAATTGGTTTTTCTGCCCTGAACTATTATAATGCATCTAAAATAAAATATGCATATAAACTGGAAGGTTTTCATGACAACTGGGTGCATTTGCTTGAAGATGAACCACAAAGGGTTACTTTCACAAACCTGAACCCTGGAAAATATGTGCTGAGGGTGAAAGCAGGCGGGCAGGATGGTTTTTGGGATCAAGGTGTTGAAGAGTTGAATATAAGAATTTTACCTCCCTTCTGGAAATCACCTCTTGCTTATGTATTTTATTTCTTTTTCATAGCTTTTCTTTTGTGGTTATTCCGGTTTATGAATGTGCAAAAACAAAAAGCCAAATTTCTTATCAGACAGGAAAAAGCAGAAGCACAAAAACTGCATGAGCTGGATGAAATGAAAATCAATCTTTTCACCAAAATGAGTGATGAGTTTCGTACGCCACTCTCATTGATCATATCTCCGCTCGAAAGCGTCAGAAAGCAAACCGATCAACCGGAGGTCATCAACAAAATTGAATTGGCCATCAGAAATGCACGAAGGATGATGTCTATGATCAATCAATTGCTGGATTTTAGAAAAATGGATACAAAAGAAACAGAACTCAACCTGGAAACAGCTGACATTATTAAGTTTGCCAAAGAAGTAACTACCTCTTTTTCTGATGTTTCTGAAAGAAAAAACATTCAACTCTCCTTCTCTTCCTGGCTGGATGAATGCTTTATTGCCTTTGATCCTGATAAAATCGAAAAAGTATTGTTCAACATTTTGTCAAATGCCGTAAAATTCACTCCAGATAAAGGAAGTATTACCATTGAAATAAAACTCTCTGATAACATTCAAAGGGAAGAAAACTCATTGGAGAAATCCAATACCTCCGGGCGTTATCTTTCTATTGAAGTAAAAGATACAGGAAAGGGGATCAGTGATGAAGAAAAAGCTAAGATATTTGACAGGTATTTTAAAGAAAATCCTGAAGATCATCCCGGAATATCTTTGATGGATAAAGGGATCGGATTATCACTCTCCCGTGAGTTTATTGAAATGCACAAAGGAAAAATTGAGGTGATCAGCAATTTGGGAGAAGGATCAACTTTTATTATCAGGTTACCCCTTTTTCAAAATAATACCCATCCTGAATGGCAGTTGAAAGAAAAACCCGATAAGCAGGATTTTCTTATGCTTGAACCCGAAAAGTGGGATCAAATTGATAAGGATGATGATCATAAACCTCTTGTGCTTGTTGCAGAGGAAAACCAGGATTTAAAATTCATGCTCAGGGATTATTTGCAAAAATCTTTCCGGATCATCGAAACTTCCAATGCCAGAGAGGCACTTATTGCCATGAGCAATCAATTGCCCGACCTGGTTTTATCAGATATTCTCCTGCCCGGAAATATTAATGGATTCGATTTATGCGCAAAGGTCAAAAATAATCCCTCTTACGACCATATTCCGGTTATTCTTACCTGCTCGCGCCATACAAAAGAGTTCAGAATAAACAGCTATGAAGCAGGTGCAGATGCTTTTATCACCAAACCTTACAATTTGGATGTGCTTTCTTCCCGGATCAGTAATCTTCTGAAACAACATCATCAAAATTCAAAAATCAATACTTATGGATTCCATGGTTTAGATGAAGGAACTGCTAAAAACCATCAAAAAAAGAATTATCCCGCATCCGATAAAAAATTTATGGATAAGATCATGAAAATTATTTTCAACAATTTGTCTGATCCCGACTTTGGCGTTGAAATGCTCAGCAATCAAATGAATATTTCAAGGGTGCATTTGTATAAGAAAATGAGAACGCTTGCTGAAAAATCACCCAGCGATATGATCAGAACCATGAGAATGCAAAAGGCTGCTGAGCTTTTGCAGAAAAATGAAATGACCATTTCGGAGGTTTGTTATCAGGTGGGATATAATAATCCTAAATATTTCTCCAATCACTTCAAAGCAGAATTTAAAGCAACTCCCTCCAACTTTAAAAAGCATTTTTCAAAGAAAATGATCTGAGGATAGGAGACAGGGATATTGCTGCTATAACTGGATTGTATGGTGTTTTAGTTAACAAAATATGCATATACTTATTAACAAATACATACCCTTGGTTATCTATTGACTACCATAAAACGAAACAATTTGGTGCACAAGGTTTGTGAATGATTATTTACATTTACATCGCTTTAATGATTGTGCCATCAAAGTGATCATTGATCATATTAAAAACCCGTTTTTTTTATATATTTACGCAAACGATTGTGCAGAAGCAGGAGTAAAATCAAATAATATTATGTATATATACTATCAACCAATTAAAAATCTAACATGATTACTAACCAAAATAAATGATCAAATGCAAAATTCTATTTTACGAAAAAACTTTCAGCAATATCGCCTCCTCATGGGTTTTTTCTGTTTGGTTTTGATGTTGCCCGGGCAATTGTTCGCCCAGGAATTAACTATTTCAGGTACGGTAACCGACCTGATGGAAGAATATCCATTACCAGGTGTGAATGTTGTTGAAAAAGGTACTGCCAACGGTACCGTTACGGATGTGGATGGAAATTACTCTCTGACTGTTGCCGGGCCCGATGCCATCCTGAGTTTTTCATACATAGGATACCTTACAGAGGAAGTTCCTGTTGAGGGAAGGCAGAATGTAGATGTGGCCATGTCTCAAAGCATTGAAATGTTATCTGAGATGGTTGTGATCGGCTACGGTGTACAAAGAAAGGAAGATCTTACCGGATCTGTTGCTGTGGTGGATGTTGACGATATGAACCGTATTAATCCGGTAAGTTTCGACCGCGCTTTGCAAGGGCGTGCAGCAGGTGTGCATGTCAGCAGCACTTCAGGACGACCCGGCGCTGAGGTGTCCATTAAAGTAAGAGGTATTGGTTCTATCAGCAGAAGCAGCGAACCTCTTTTTGTGGTCGATGGTGTGCCGCTGACACAGGGTGGTATCAATTCAATCAATCCTAAAGATATTGAATCCATGCAGGTGCTGAAAGATGCTTCGGCAACCGCCATTTATGGTACGAGGGGTGCCAATGGTGTTGTGGTGATCACCACAAAGAGAGGAGAACCTGGTGCTCCCAAATTATCCTATTCTTTTGGGTTTACCTCCTCACAGCTGGCAAAAAAGTATGATATTATGAATGCTGATCAGTACTCGGAACTCATGAAAGCCGCCTGGACCAATTATGCTCTTACAGATAGCACTTCCGCTGATTTTGTGAATCTATATACATTAGGGTATTCGGAACAGGCACGCCGCGAAAACGGAATTATTGACAGAAGCACCGACTTTCAGGAAGAACTTCGGCAAACAGGAATCGGGCAGGACCATAGCTTGAGCATCAGGGGTGGTAACGACAGAAGCAATTATTACATATCAGGAAACTTTTTTAAGGAAGATGGTGTGATGATCAATACCGGAATGGATCGGATCACCCTGAGGGCAAATTCTGATTTCGAGGTTTCTGACCGAATTAAAATAGGGCAGTCTTTTACTTTGAGCAACGTGAATTACATCTATGATAGTCACAGAACAAATTTTAATTCCTGGATGGTGTCATTAATCACTTCACCTCTCATGGCGCTGTATGATGAAGATGCTGCTGGTGGATACGGCGGTCCCGTTGATACCATCACCCGGGGAAATGAAAGAACCAACCCCATTGCCGAACAAATGCTCAATGAAAATATTGCCACGCAAAACCGGATCATTGCCAATGCCTATGCCGATGTGAAAATTTTTGAAGGGCTTAAGTATACGCTCAGAGTGGGTGCCGAATATGGCAACAATTACTCTAAACAGTGGTCGCCTGTTTATCGCTTGGGTAACCTGAGCCTCAGGGATAATGATGTATCTTCATTAATGGAAAACTCTTCCAATAATGAAATATGGCAGATGGGTAATTACCTGGAGTATAGCAATAAATTTGGCGATCACAATGTTACTGCTGTTGCAGGGTATGAAAGACTCAGAGATTATGGGTACAATATTCTGGCTGGCGGAAGAAATATTGCCTTTGATGATCTTAATGTGCTGGATCAGGCTACTGACGGGGAAAGAATCGGTGGTTCGAGAGGAGAAGAAAGACTGGAATCGGGATTGATAAGACTTTTGTATGACTTCAGAGGAAAATATCTGATCACTGCCAGCTTACGCCGCGATGGCTCTTCTAAATTTGCACCCGGAAAAAGGTTTGGAGACTTTCCTAGTTTTTCACTTGGCTATCGCATCAGTGATGATCTGTTTGCCAATTCTAATTTGATTGATATGATGAAACTGCGTTTTGGTTGGGGACAAACAGGTAATTCCAATATTCCCAGATTCCAGTATCTTGAATTGATTGATCCTTTCATTCATACAAGATATACCTTTGGTGCCAACCAGGATCTTTACCTCGGTGGAGCACCTATTACCTTCCAGGCCAGTCCGCTTATTCAATGGGAGGCAACGGAAATGACAAATTTCGGACTTGATGTAAACCTGCTGAATGCCAAAATTCAGTTTACCGCCGAATATTATATCAAAAACCAGGATAACATGCTCGTTGCCAAACCAATACCTTCTTATTTTGGCAAGAGGGTCAATTATGGCGCAGATGGATGGCCTACTGTTGGTGCCTGGATGAACCTGGCTCAGGTGCAAAACAGAGGACTGGAATTGAACCTGATCTACCGAAATTTTGATAACCCTTTCAAATACAGCATCACAGGTAATTTTTCCACCCTGAAAAATGAGATCATTGATCTGGGGGTTTCTGAATTTGCCTCAGGTATTAGTCTTTCAAGAAACGGAAATACCATCGGTAGCTTTTTTGGACATGTGGCTGAAAGAATTTTGCAGGAAGATGATTTTATGCAGGATGAAGATGGTAATCTGATTACAGATAACAAAGGAAATTATATCCTGAACGCTGCCTATCAGGAAGAGGGAACCGCACCCGGAGATATTAAGTTTAAAGATCTGAATAATGATGGGGTTATCACTGATCTCGACCGCACCATCATCGGAAAACCACTACCCGATTTTATTTATGGGTTGGATTTTCAGTTTGAATACAAGGGAATCGATATGAATATCTTCTTCAATGGTATGCATAATTTGGATGTTTATAATCAACTCTATAGCCGCATTGGGGTTGCTACCAATGAACCCGGAAAAGATGAAAACCGTTTGGTGGAGACTTTAAATTACTGGACGCCCGAAAACCAATCCACTACCATGACAAGGGCACATGCCATAGACCCCAACAGAAACAGCAGGGCATCCACCTGGTTTGTAGAAGATGCTTCTTTTTTGCGCGTCAGGAATGTTCAACTGGGATATTCCTTGCCCGCAAATTGGACAGGAAGGGTTGGCATCTCTAACGTAAGGATTTATGGAAGTGTGAATAATTTATATACTTTTACCGCTTACAGAGGTTACGATCCTGAGATCGGATCACAGGATCCTTTGAATACTGGTGTTGACGGTGGGCATTATCCCGTTCCCAGAACATTTATGTTTGGTGTTCAACTTGATATTTAAAAATTAATAAAATCTAATATATTATGAAAAAAATCATATTTAGCAGTATAATTTTAGCAAGTATTGTGTTTATGGTATCTTGTTCTGAAGATTGGCTGGATATCAAACCTCAGGACAGACTTTCTGAAGCTAATTTCTACCAAAATGAAGATCATGCATTGAGGGCTATCACATCATGCTACGACCCCATGAAGCACCCCAAAGCATTCAATGTCAATTTTTATTTTTTCTTTGATACATTCAGTGATCAGTCTCTGCATGAACAGATCAACCTGAATAATATGATCATTTCCGCTTCCAATCACAGGGTAGCTGAAATTTACACCAAATTTTATCAGGGTGTATATCGAACCAATCTTGCACTTGAGAAAATCCAGGGTTTAAAAGGAAATCCTGGTATTGAAATGGATGAAGAACTTAAAAGCAGGTTAATAGGCGAAGCAAAATTCCTCAGAGGCTTTTATCATTATTATTTGGCAAAGATATTTGGCACACCTCCCCTCATTACCGAAACACTGGAGGACCTGGATATTAATCTTGGAAATTCTGATCCGGAAGAAATGTTTGCACAAATAGAAGAAGATTTTTTGGATGCTATCGAGCGACTTCCGGAAAAATATGGTAGCAGCGACCTGGGCAGGGCCACCAAAGGTGCGGCCCATGCTATGCTGGGAAAAGCTTACTTGCATCAACACAAATTTGCTTTGGCCCGCGATCAGTTCAAGGCCGTTAAAGACCTCGGCGTTTATAGTCTGATGATGCCTCAGGGTACAGATTCTATTGAATATACTTACGCTTACCAGTGTAATTTTACCGGTGATGATCTGGTTTCGCCGGCCGGGAATGTTTATGACAGTGAAAATAATGCTGAATCAGTGTTTGAGGTTCAGTTTGCACTTGGTGGATGGGAAATCTGGGAAGGAGGATGGCAGGCAGATGGTCATCTGAGAACACTGTATTTTGGCCCTGAAGGATATAGAAATATGGTGCCTACACTTGATTTTGTTGAAGCTTTTGAAATGGCACCCGAAAATCATCCTGCCGGTTTGCAATACGATCCAAGGAAATATGTGAGCTTATATTTCCCCGGTGATACCATCTTTTATGTACAAGACAAAAAAGAACCACGAAGATGGATAAACGGCATACATAGTAATATATCCATCAGCCAGGGATATGGCTGGGGTAAACACTTTAAACCTACTTTTTGGGATGAATCTGTTAACCTGAACAACGATTATAACAATATCAGGATTTTAAGATATGCAGATGTTCTTTTACTTCTGGCCGAAGCAGAATACCTCACCAATGGCGATACCGAACTGGCTCGTGAAGCCATCAACATGGTGAGAGAAAGAGCAGGACTTGCTCCTCTTGAAACGGTTACTCCCGAAGATATCATCCATGAAAGAAATATTGAACTTGGTTTTGAATTCAAAAGATATCACGACCTGGTCAGATGGAGTAAATATCCGGAACCATGGGTGAACATCACTGAAATTTTACCCAATTATATACCTGCCAGACAAGGTTTATTGCCCATGCCAGTTTCAGAAATCAACCTCAGCAAAGGAAAGTTGAAACAAAATCCCGGATACTGATAGTTTGTAGTTATATTGTATGATTGAATACACAGGTGACTTATACAATAAAGTATAGAACCTGTCCGTAGAATACTGATTTTCATTCAAACTTTGATTGATGGAGATTAGTTTTTACACAAAGGGGTGGATGACGGTTTGACCGTTACCCACCTCTTTAAATCTGCCTAAAACAGGCCGACAGGTGTTATCTATTTCCGGTAGCGACATGCCAAAATGTTGAAACGAAAATAAAACCCGGAATAATTTGGATATCCTGACTGCTTATGCACCATAAGCATTGAAATGTACTTCTTCCCGTTCATGGTTATGCATCGGGTTTTACTTTTCGATGTGATTGAATTGAGAAATGTCCATATTTTATAAAAACTTATAATATTACTTTTTTCCGGGTCCGCTATTCTGAATGCGCGTGTATTTCGACATGCTCAGTAGAACTGAGTTAAAATCTTTGTCATGGCTCGGTTCATTACTTTTTTACAGAGAAAAAAAACTAATTTTTGCGCAATAAAATATCAATATTCTGTAATTTTGAGATTTCTCTCTCATCAAAAAGCAAGTTGATAAAAATACACTAAGGTATACATGCTCTAAATGCTCTAAATAAAAAGAATACAACCTAATCTTAAAATTCACTAATGATTTCAGTCATGAATCGCTTCCAAAATTTTAAATCGTTTTATTTAATTACAGTTTTACTACTGTTTTTATTTTTGTACCCTTTTGAGCAAACGTTTGCACAGTCAATGACAGTCCAGGGTACGGTCACCGATTTCACCGAAGATTTTCCCTTACCGGGTGTAAACATTGTTGAAGTTGGCACATCCAATGGAACGGTAACAGACGTAGATGGAAAATATTCCCTCAATGTATCTGAACCCGGTGCAGTTTTAAAGTTTTCATACATCGGTTATGAAGAACAACAAATACCTTTAGATGGACAACAAACCCTTGATCTTGCGTTGAAATCAAGTGTGAAAATGCTTTCTGAGATGGTTGTGATCGGTTATGGTGTGCAAAGAAAAGAAGACCTTACCGGTTCAGTTGCCGTGGTTGATGTTGGTGAGTTAAACCAAACCAATCCGGTGAGCTTTGACAGGGCATTGCAGGGAAGGGCTGCCGGTGTGCACGTGACCAGTACATCAGGCAGACCTGGTGGCGAAGTTTCTGTGAAAGTAAGAGGTATCGGATCTATCAGTCGCAGTTCCGAGCCACTTTATGTTGTTGATGGTATGCCCCTTTCCTCTGGTGGAATCAATGCCATCAATCCTGCCGATATTGAATCTATACAAGTACTAAAAGACGCCTCAGCAACCGCTATATATGGAACCAGAGGTGCTAATGGAGTAATTGTTGTAACCACCAAAAGGGGAGATGCCGGCAAACCGCAAGTGAATTACACATTTAATTTTACTACTTCTCAAATACCCAATACATACGATATCATGAATGCTGATCAGTATTCTGAGTTCATGAATAGTTCGTGGTCAGCCTACAGCGAAAGATTGAATATTGAAGAAGATAAAAACCTTTATCTGATGGTATACTCTCCTGAAGCACGTCAGCGGCATGGAAATTTCCATACGGATACTGATTTTCAAAGCGAACTTACCCGAACGGGCACAGGGCAGAACCACAACCTAAGTGTGGGCGGAGGAAATGATAAAAGCAATTACTTCATTTCTGCAAACTATTTTGAGGAAGATGGAACGATGATCAATACAGCAATGGATCGTATCAGTCTGAGGACAAATTCCGATTTTATTCTGCTTGATCGTATTAAAATTGGACATTCTGCTTCTTTAAGCAACATCAATTATGTCTATGACAGTCATCATACAAATTTCAACTCCTGGTTAAATACAATTATTTCTTCGCCTCTCATGCCTCTTTATGATCCTTCTGCCAAAGGTGGATTTGGCGGTCCTACAGATAGTTTAACCGGAGCTAATGAAAGAACAAATCCTATTGCCGAGCAACTTTTGAATGAAAATACTTCTAAAGTAAACAGAATTGTAACCAATGCATTTGCTGAAGTTGATTTATGGGAAGGATTGTCATATTCATTCCGGATCGGAGGCGAATACTCTAACTTATTTTCACGCCAATGGTCGCCAGAATATACGCTTGGAAATATGAAAGTAAGAGATATGGATGTTTCTAACTTGCTGGAGAACTCCATTACTCAGCAAATTTGGCAATATGGTAATTATCTTGAGTACAAAAATGATTTTGGAGATCATAATTTGGCAGCTATTCTGGGTTTTGAAAGAATGAAAGATTATCAGTACAATGTTTTGTCGGGGGGGCGAAACCTGCCTTTTGAAGAACTCAATGTACTGGATCAGGCAACCTCTGGTGAAAGAATAGGGGGATCCAATGAAACTGAAAAACTGCAATCTCATTTGGTAAGGGTGTTATATGACTATAAAGGAAGGTATTTAGTGACAGCAAGTATACGCCGCGATGGATCCTCAAAATTTGCTCCTGCTAACCGGATTGGATACTTCCCAAGCTTTTCTGCCGGTTGGCGCCTTAGCGACGATCTTTTTCAAAATGCAGAAATGATTGACATGATGAAGCTGAGATTTGGATGGGGGCAAACAGGGAATTCAAATATACCTCGCTATCAATACCTCGAACTTATTGACCCTTATATACATTCACGGTACAATTTCGGGCTGAACCAGGATGTATTTTTAGGCGCTGCTCCGCTCTCTTTCCAGTCTAGTCCCCAAATTCAGTGGGAAGCAACTGAAATGACCAACTTTGGTTTCGATATGAATGCTTTGGATGGTAAAATTCAGTTTACCGCCGAGTATTATATCAAAAACCAAAACAATATGTTGGTTTCCAAACCCATTTCTGTCATTTTTGGAAAAAAGAAACAGTATGGAACCGAACAACCTACTGTAGGGGCTTGGATGAACCTGGCAAGGGTGCAAAATCGCGGTGTAGAATTAAACCTTATTTATCAGAACTTTGATCATGCCTTGAATTATTCTGTCAGCGGGAATTTTTCTACCCTCAAAAATGAAATTATCGACCTGGGTGTGGGTGAATTTGCTACAGATCTTACCATTTCGAGAAATGGACATACCATCGGTAGTTTTTTCGGATATATTGCTGAGAGAATATTGCAGGAAGAAGATTTTATGCAGGATGAAGATGGTAATTTGATTACTGATGGACAAAATAATTATACGATTCTCCATGCTTTTCAGGAAAATGGAACATCACCCGGAGATATTAAATATAAGGATCTTAATGGTGATGGTTTGATCAATGATCTTGACAGAACAATCATAGGTAAACCTTTGCCCGATTTTATATATGGTTTGGATGTGCAATTGGATTACAGGAACTGGGACTTAGGCATTTTCCTCAATGGAATGCAGAATATGGATGTTTATAACCAGCTTTTTAGCAGGGCAGGTATTGCCACAGACCGCTTTAGCAAAGATGAGAACAAAATTGTGGATGTATTGAATCACTGGACACCAGAAAACAGATCCAATACCATGACTAGGGCATATGCTCTGGATCCTAATCAAAACGACAGACCTTCAACATGGTTTCTTGAAGATGCCTCGTTTTTGAGAATAAGAAACATACAACTTGGGTTCACATTACCTCAAACACTTGTTAACAGGGCAGGGGTTCAGAGTTTACGTTTGTATGTCAGTGCCAATAATGTGTATACTTTTACAAAATACCGGGGATATGACCCTGAAATTGGATCGCAGGATCCGCTTTATGCCGGTGTTGATGGCGGACATTATCCGGTTCCCCGAACATTTATGTTTGGATTAATGATGGATATATGATAGTAATGAATTTTTTATTACCCTAAAAAACATACTTTTCCCGGAAAATTAATTTTCAAATACTTTAAAATTAGAAAAATGAAAATCGCTAAAATAATTCTCTCCTTTCTTTTTGCTTTATTAATTATAAGCGCCTGTGATGATAGTTGGCTGGATGAAAAACCTTCAGACAGGCTATCAGAAGCAAATTTTTATCAAACAGAAGAGCATGCAATACGTGCTATTACCGCTTGTTACGACCCTTTAAAACATGCCCGGTCTTTTAGTGTAAATCACTATTTTTATTTCGAGACATTCAGTGACAGGGCACTGCATGAACAGGCAAACCTGAATAATCTAATTATCAATCCCTCGCAAGACAGAATAGAGGGTATGTACATCAAGCATTATAAAGGGGTTTATCGTTGCAATCTTGCCATTGAAAAAATTGCCGGACTAAAAGGCAATCCGGGAATAGATATGGACGAAAACCTTAAAAGCAGACTTATAGGCGAAGCAAAATACCTGAGAGCTTTTTATTACTTTCATCTTACGAAAATCTTTCGGTATCCTCCTCTTGTCGTTGAAACAGAGGAAAACCTTGATATTCAACTGACCAATGCAACACAGGAGGAACTCTTTTCTCAGATGGAGACGGATTTAACGGATGCCATTGAGAGACTCCCCGCCAGCTATGATAATGCCAATTTAGGCAGAGCTACCAAGGGTGCTGCTCATCATCTGCTTGGAAAAGTTTTTCTGTATCAACATAAATTTACCCAGGCCCGGGATCAGTTTAAAGCAGTGAAAGATCTTGGTGTGTACGAAGTTATTATGCCACAGGGAACTGATTCTGTTGATTACACTTTTGCTTTCCAGTGTAATTTTACTGCTGACGATCTTGTTACTCCCTCCGGAAATGTTTACAGAGCTGAAAACAACAAGGAAAGTGTTTTCGAAATCCAATTCTCTACTGGTGGATGGCACATATGGGAAGGGGGATTCCAGTCCGACGGTCATCTGAGAACAATCTATTTTGGCCCAGAGGGTTGGAGGAATATGGTTCCTACTGCTGAGTATGTTGATCAATTTGAATATGCACCTGAAGATCATCCCGCAGGGCTAACTTATGATCCCAGAAGATATGTTACTATTTATGCCCCGGGAGATAGCATCCATTATGTCCAGGATAAAAAACCTCCCCGAAAATGGATCAATGGTATTCATACCAATATTGCCATTAGTCAGGGATATGGGTGGGGTAAGCATTTCAAACCTACTTTCTGGGATGAAACCTTTAATTTGCACAATGATAATAATAATATGAGGATATTCAGATATACAGAATCATTGTTGTTGCTTGCCGAGGCAGAATATTTGGTAAACAATGGCAGCACACCTCTGGCTGTGGAGTGTGTGAATGAAGTAAGGGCACGGGCAGGGTTAACACCCGTAGTTGAGGTGTCTCCTGAAGTTATCATGCATGAAAAAGATGTAGAATTCGGATACGAAATTAAAAGGTATTTTGATTTGATCAGATGGAGTAAATACCCTGATCCATGGATAAATATTACCGATTATATTCCCTTATTTGATCCTGTTAGGGCCGGATATTTACCTATTCCTGTTTCCGAAATCAATTTAAGCAGAGGATCATTACAGCAAAACCCCGGTTATTAGAACAAATTTTAAAAATTTACGATAAAAAAAAACACCGGTATCTATTATTTATACCGGTGTTTTCTTTTCGGAGTTGGATGTTATAATTTTAATTTTGCCTGACCATCTCCGGCAATTATTACTCTAAACGCTGCTTATCTCTCAAAAGGATAGGCTTCAGGTCATCATAGTCTATATCCTGCAGGTTTTTTTGCTGATCTATTGCCAGTGATGCTGCTGTTGCTGCCGATTGTCCCAGCACCATAAAAACCGGTTCCATTCTGATGGAACCAAAGGCAATATGGGAGGCACTTACACATACCGGAACAGCAAGATTCGTGCATTCACCCCGTGCGGGTACAATAGATCTGTAACTAATGGGGTAAGGGCCGGCAACTTTACACTCAACATTTCCTTCGTTTTTTACATAACCGTTTATATCCACATATCGTTGTATGTGATGCGAATCCATTCCGTATGCCGCCAAACCTACTGCATCTTCGGCAACCTCAAATGCCTCGCAATGATGTTGGGTCATTACGTAATCGCTCACCATTCTTCTTGCTTCTCTGATGTAGAGTTGCTGTTGCCAGCCGTCTTCTCTTTCATATTCATCCCTGCATGTTCCCCATTTGGAGACTTCCTGGCGAATATGTTCGGGAATGCGCGGATGATAAGCCAAAGACCACATTAATCCCTGCTGGTACTCCCTGTGTCTTTCTATGATTCTTTCCCGTTCTTCATAAGACCCTTCCGGGTAGTCGTGGTTTTGTCCGATAAAATCTGTAGAAAATCCCAACCGGTTGTTGCTGTCTGTTTTTCGGTTGGGCATTTTAGAATGTATCCAGGGAATCTGGTCTTCTCCAGCTTCATAATTTCTGAATAGCAGTTCATACTCCAGTTCGTTGTAATTATCCGGTTTTTTAAACGGAATCCGGTTTTCCGGATGATCAGTAAGGGTCATGCGAAAGCAATATGCCTGAATGCCTTTATCTCCACTGCCGTCTACTCCGGGAGGACCCTCTTCTATAAAAGGTAACAAACCGCTTGACGGATCGCCTTTCACAACGTAAGGATCAACGCCTTCTACAAAATTATGGTTATATCCATTCACGGAAACCGTCCAACGTAAACTTACACTTATTCTGTTCGCCTGAACTCCGTTCAAATTTTCGCCGTACTGTGCATTTGATTCACGCCCAATGGTGTAGCTTACACCGGCGGATGCCATCAGATCTCCCTCATATGTGGCATCAATAAACATTTTGCCCCGGAATGAAGTGCCACTTTCCATTTCTATTTCCGTAATGGTTTGCTCATTCATGGATACACCCGTTTCTCTGTTCAACCTCTCGTTGTATACAATGTCGATATTTTCTTTTTCGATCATTTGATCAAAAACCGTCATGGCAGCCGATGGTTCAAATGTCCACATGGCGTCTTCATTCGGATCGGTGCGGGTTTGTCCGCCATCTCTGTATTCTTCGCGATCCTGCCACTTCCAGTTTTCAGGATTTTGATAATAAACCCTGATATTTTGATAAAACTCTCTGGAAATCCCCCCGATGGCTTGTTTATTGCCAATATCCGTTTGTCCGAGACCACCCGTGGTAAGCCCTCCCAAACGGCTTGAGGGTTCTATGATCACAACGGATTTGCCCATACGCGAGCTTTGAATGGCTGCGGCAATGCCTGCCGAGGTACCTCCATAAATCACAATATCATAGGTGTTCTGAGGATTTACCCGGGTTTCTTTAAGTGCCAAAACCTGAATGCTTGAAAAGATCAGCATCCATAAGAAAGCAGTAAACTTTAGATTTTTCATTTTTGTATTTGTATTTGTATGAATAAATATTTTTGCGTCCACTCCGAAAACTCGTTTTCGGAAAAAATCGTGAAAGTATTATGTTTTTATTTTTCTGAATGTCAGTCAGGTATTAAAGTTAGTGTCAATTTGTGTGATTGATTTTGTCGAGCTCCGCTTCGCTCCGGTTCCTGGATAATATACTTTTTAGAGTGTACCCATTTTTTAAGAAAAACAATCTCATGTCATCTGTTGATCTTTTTATGAATGGGATCAGATTCCTGTACCGCTATTTTCCGGAGGGGGAGCCTGATAGAACTTTCTGTCTCCTGCAAACTGGTTGCGACTTGAATAACCATTTGTGTTCCTGTCATTGGTTTGGTCATGGTCCGGTTCATTTTTTTCTCTAATGTTTAAAAATAATAATTATTGTTTTAAATTTCCATTCATGGCTCAAATGGTATTGTATTATGAGACATTTTTCATCTGTTTATAATTTTATTAAATAGGTTCTCGTTTTTTCCAACGAGAGAGCTCGCTAACAGTCTGACTGCATGCTTTTGATG
>CAYMLS010000085.1:0-17239 GCA_964390665.1 uncultured Bacteroidales bacterium
CCTGCTCACACTTACTTTGCTCGATGTATTGAAGAACAGTGCCCCGGCAAGGATTGTCAATGTTTCCAGTGAAGCACACCGGCAGGGAAAGATGAATTTTAATGACCTGGAATACAAGAAAAAATTCTCAGGATTCGGTTCTTATGCACAGTCAAAACTCGCCAATATCCTTTTTACCAAAAAACTATCCCAAAAACTAAAGGGTACGGGTGTCACGGTTAATTGTCTCCATCCGGGTGTTGTCTCCACCAATTTGTTCAATAAAATGCCGGAAGTGTTGCTGAGTATTTTTAAGATGTTCATGGTCAGCCCTGAAAAAGGCGCACAAACTTCCATTTACCTTGCCACATCGCCGGAGGTAGAGGGAGTTAGTGGCGAATATTTTTCAAAAAGCAAAATAAAGAAACCTGCTTCGCAGGCACTGCGTCAGGATACGGCAGACCAACTTTGGAGCGTAAGTGAAAAGTACGTGGGTCTTTGATCATATGGCGAAATGTCTGAAGTGTTTCTCTCATCCGTTTTTTGGGATTGCGATGGGAGGAAAAACGGGCCATGGAGCAGAAGTGCTTCGATCCTGATTCTTTCTTTGTTGATCGGGTTGGAGGATGTTGTTTTCTGTGTGACAGATCTTGTGCATATATTTTTGCAGGAAAGGAAAACCGAAAGTATCATTTGATTCAGATTCAATACAGACAGGGGAGTCAGAAAATACACGAACCGTAACAGAGTATAAAGGTTACCGTGTTTTGTAATCATTCAAAGATAGATCGTTGTCAATGATCTCTATTAACCAAAAAATACCGCTCATGGAAAAACAGAAAAAAGAGAATCATTTAAAAGGTCAAACCAGCCCCTATCTTTTACAGCATCTTCATAATCCCGTTGACTGGTATCCATGGGGTGCGGAAGCACTTGAGAAATCGAAGCGTGAGAACAAACCTTTGCTCATCAGCGTTGGTTATTCTGCCTGTCATTGGTGCCATGTTATGGAAAAAGAATCGTTTGAAGATGATGACATTGCCCGGTTGATGAATGAAAAATTTGTGTGCATAAAAGTAGACAGAGAGGAAAGGCCTGATATTGACCACATTTACATGGGCGCAGTTCAACTATTGTCGGGAAGGGGAGGATGGCCGTTGAACTGCTTTGCTTTGCCTGATGGGCGACCCTTTTGGGGTGGCACTTATTTTCCCGCCGAACAATGGAAAAATGTTCTTGTGAGAATCTCCGAACTGTTCGCCACCCAGTATGGTGACCTTGAAGAGCAGGCACAACAACTTACAGAAGGGGTCTCGGGCAGCACATTGATTGAGATAAAAGACCAGGACGCCTCCATGACAGATACTTCTGCGACTGAAAGAATGGCCAAGTCGGTTTTGGATACCTTTGATACCCGTGAAGGGGGTACCCGTGGTGCACCCAAATTCCCCATGCCTGTTATTTACCGGTTTTTGCTGCATCATTATTACACAAAACCTCATACAGAAACAGGAAAAGAGGCATTGGAATACACAATGTTGTCGCTAAAGAAAATGGCCCTCGGCGGTATATATGATCAGGCAGGAGGAGGATTTGCCCGCTATTCAACAGACGAAAAATGGAAAGTTCCCCATTTTGAAAAAATGCTTTACGACAATGCACAACTTGTATCACTTTATTCCATTGCCCACCGCATAAATCCAACCCCTCTGTTCAAAGAGGTTACGGAACAAACACTGGAATTTATTTTTCGCGAACTGACTTCTGAAACCGGTACTTTTTATTCAGCGCTGGATGCTGACAGCGAAGGGGAAGAAGGCAGGTATTATGTTTGGAAGGAAGATGAGTTTAAAAAAACGATCGGGGAGGAGGCAGGATTGGCTACTGAATATTTTGAAGTGGGAAAGGCGGGATATTGGGAAAAGGGTAACAATATCCTGTTAAGGCGCAAGAGCGATGAAGGATTTGCTGATAGTCATGGTTTGAAACCGGATGCCCTTTCCGAAAAGGTTGCCCTTTGGCGTAAAAAATTATTTGACCAGCGCGAAAATAGGGTAAGACCTGGTTTGGATAACAAAGTGCTTACTTCCTGGAATGGGTTGATGATAGATGCCCTTGTGGAAGCCTACAAAACTTTTGGACATGAGAAATACCGAAAGTCTGCTGCAAAAGCTGCGGATTATTTTCTGAAAAAAGCAGTAAATGCTGAAGGAAAAATTTATCATACACTTACGGAGAACCGGGGTGCTGTTGACGGATTTCTCGAAGATTATGCCTCGTTTATCAATGCTTTGATTCATCTGCATGAGATCACTTTCAGGGAAGAATATCTGGAGCGTGCCCGCCAACTTACCCATTATGTGATGAATAATTTCAATGAACCCAATACCCATTTCTTTGCCTTCTCGTCGCAACAAGGTGAAAAATTGATAGCACCCTATTTCGATCTTTTCGATAATGTAATACCTTCTTCAAACAGCATCATGGCAAAAAATCTGTTTTACCTCGGGCACATTTTCGAGAAGAATGACTGGGTTGAGCAAGCGAAAAAAATGCTCAAAGCTCTGGAGACAAAATTAGATTCGTCGTGGGCATCGAACTGGGGAATCCTGGCAATGCATATGCATGCCGATTTTAAAACACTGGCAGCCGTTGGGGATGAAATCGCTAAAAAAGTTCCGGAGTTTTACACCCATTATCTGCCCGATATGCTCATTTGCGCTTCCCCATATCCGGAGAGCGAAATTCCTGTTTTGCAAAACCGCTATAAAAATGGTGAGACCATGTTCTACTTATGCACCATGCATAATTGCCTTGAACCCGTGAAAGAGCCCGGTCAGGTGCTTGAAAAGCTATAAATGTCGAAGGTTATAAAGATAATGAAGAAATTTACGTTGAAGATGCACCCGCAACCATGAATCAGGAAGTGGTTCTGGCAGATTCAATGATGGCATCCACCAGTCGGCTGGCACCAATCCTGAACCACTCTTTGCTCAACCATTCATTTCCCAGCACAGATTCGGTGAGGATAAGGTATCCCACTGCCTTCTTAGTATCGCTGATGCCGCCGGCAGGTTTAATTCCAACCATTTTCCCTGTAGATTCATAATGATCTTTAATAGATTCCAGCATCACCAGCATGGCCTGTTCTGTGGCAGCAGGTTGTATTTTGCCGGTAGAGGTTTTGATGAAATCGGCTCCTGCTGCAATGGCAATTTCGCTGGCGCGTCTGATCAGGGTTCCGGTTTTAAGTTCGCCTGTTTCCAGGATTACTTTGAGATGGGCATTGTCGCATGCTTGTTTGATGGCAGCAATTTCATCAAAAACCAGGTTGTATTCCCCTTCAAGAAATTTACCCCTTGAGATTACCATGTCGATCTCTTCAGCACCCTGCTCAATGGCGTATTTTACTTCTTCAATTTTGATGTGGAGAGGTGATTGTCCGGAAGGGAAAGCACCTGCCACAGCAGCAATTCTTATTTTACTTCTTTCCAGTGCCTGGCGGGCTGTACATACCAATGTAGGATAAACACACACTGCGGCCACGTTTGGCAAACCCAGTCCCAGCTTTTCTATCCCTTCTCCCTTTTCACACATATTCAGAATCTTTTGGCGGGTATCTGCACCTTCCAGGCTGGTAAGGTCGATTATACCCATGATCCTTTTCAGGTTTTGCCTGGCATATGAATGATCTTTACTTGTATTGATGATCTGGTGAACCCTTGAATCAATTTCCCTGTCGTTAATGGGAAGCGTTTTTGAAAAATCCTGCATAATTTTTTGAGTGTTTGTGTCGAATTAATGATATCTGTTCACAATGATAAATGTTATCAGTTTAGTTTTGTAAACATCCGGTTTTTACGAATCAAATGTCTGCATTTATCTTTTCTGGTTCAATCATTTTCCAGGCGCATCCTGGCAAATGATCTCATTTTTTTCATGAAGATCACCTTTACATTCATCCTTGTAAGGCGCGTAAAGGTAATGGAAATTTCAGATGCCTTAAAGAGAATTGCCGAAAAAATAGTACTTTTGCACGATCAAAAACGGCTCCGTAGTTCAATTGGATAGAATAGCAGATTCCGGTTCTGTCGGTTGGGGGTTCGAGTCCCTCCGGAGTCACAAAAGAAAAACAAAAAGCCTCTGTTTCTAAAGGGGCTTTGTTGTTAAGATGGGTTTGATGTAAGATGAGGATATTTATTTTACTGAAAATCCGGTATGCTGTTTTATTGACCCTTTGATTTCTAAATTGACCCTCTTTGCTCCCCTTTATCGAATCTGAATTTCAGATATTCAGCGACTTTATGCAAAGGCAATTGTTCGGTTCATCGTTGAAAGACAGATGCGAATGAGACTATAATCCTATTTTGATATAAAGAGGATCTGAATTCGTAAACCAAACCGGATACCCATCATTCCTCAGTTTTTTTAAACCGATACCTCGTATTTAGTCATATCATATTATATCCTTCGTCAGTATTTCTTTTCATTTTTAATGTTCATAAAGTCAGAGTTTTAATGATATTTCAAGAAAATTATGCCCCCCTCTTCTGACAAATATTGCGCACCCTGTTTGACGATATTTTCAACCCAATTTGCAGCGAATGCACCCTTTTTTTTGTCAAAATCTCTTGTAGTTTTAACAAAACTTAAAACACAAACGTTTACGAAAAGAAAAAGTCAAAGTATTTAATTATTGCGAACAATGAAAAACGCCATAACCCTAAAATTAAAGAGATTCTTCATTTCAATTTTTGCAGATAGATTAAAGGTGATGATGCTTTTCTTTTATTTACTACTGATTGGAATTCTGCTCATGATTTTCAGCATCTTTTAATGCTGAAAATATGAGCATTTTTACAAACAACATAAGCCAACCCTGAAGCATTCATCTAAAAACTGATTCATTCATATGAAAAAACACCAACTTACTAATTACATTTTACTTTCCATTGTTATTTTGTTGATAAATAGCAATGTATTATTTGCCCAAAAGCAGATAACGGGAACAGTAACAGACGCAAACGGGGAAACTTTGCCCGGTGTCACCATTTCCGTTAAGGATACCGCAAGGGGAACCGTCACCGATGTTGATGGCAGTTATACACTTTCCGTTGAGGAAGGGCAAACCCTGGTATTCAGTTTTATTGGCATGCAAACTTATGAGGTTACCGTAGCGGAAGAGAATATTTTGAATGTTGAACTACAGGCAGGTGCTCATAACCTGGAAGAGGTTCAGGTTGTGGCATATGGTACCCAATCGCGACTCACCGTTACAGGTGCTATTTCTTCGGTACAATCGGAGGAACTCTTACAATCGCCTGCTGCCAGTGTTGCCAACAGTCTGGCAGGAAAGATCACAGGTTTTTCCTCTGTTCAGTTCTCAGGTCAACCCGGTGCCGACAACCCCAACATATATATAAGGGGTATCGCATCCTTATCCGAAGACCGTGCCCAACCCTTAATGATCGTCGATGGCGTGGAACGTTCTTTTATGCAGCTCGACCCTAATGAGATTGAAAGCATTTCTGTATTAAAAGATGCTTCTGCCACTGCTGTTTACGGTGTGCGCGGTGCCAATGGTGTGATCATTGTTACCACCAAGCGCGGCAGGGAGGGACCTGCCAGCATCAATGCCAGCTTCTCAACCGGGTTGCAACAACCCACCCGTTTACTGGATTTTGCCGACAGTTATACCTATGCCATGAGGTTTACCGAGGCACAGCGCAATGACAACCCTGAGCTCACTCCAGAGCAGCAAAGATTTTCTCCCGACGTGATCGAATCTTTCCGCACGGGCTCCGATCCCATCATGTTTCCCAATACCGACTGGATGGATTACATCATGAAACCCTTTACCATGCAAAACCAGGCAAATGTCAATATTCGTGGCGGAACATCCCGGGTGAATTACTTTTTATCTGTGGGGTTTCTCAACCAGGATGGATTATTTAAAACCTTTGATGCTGATTATGATAATAACTTTTCTTTTAACCGCTTCAATTATCGTTCAAACCTCGATATAAAGATCACTGAAAGCACCGATCTGGCTATTACTACCGGCGGTAGATTGGGTGTAAGGAATCAGCCCAATACCAAAGATGGAATGGATCAGCTTTTCAGACTGATCTATTGGTCGGTTCCTTTTTCAGGTCCTGGTATTATAGATGGGCGTTACGTCACATTAGGAACAGATTATATCCCGGAAGAGAAGAAAGATGCCTTAGACGCATATTACGGATTGGGATTCAGTAACTTCACCAATAACAATCTGAATTTTGATGTAAATCTGAAACAAAGGCTCGACTTTATAACCCAGGGACTTACTTTCCGTACCAAGCTTTCCTACAACAGTGTTTACAACCATAATAAAATAAGAAACTCCTCTGTGGCCCGGTATGTACCTTTTTACCGGGGCGATGTTGACCCCGATGCCGATCCGGATGATCAAACGGTGGTATACAGAAGACTGGGTACCGATGGTAATTTAGGCTTTTCTGAAGGTTTTGGAAAAGGAAGAAACTGGTACTTTGAAACCGGTTTCAACTACAAAAGAAAAATTGAGGATCACAGTTTCGGTGGTTTGCTCCTGTATAACCACAACAGGGTTTTCTATCCTTCACAATTCAGGCATATTCCAACCGGTCTGGTTGGTCTGGTCGGGCGCGTCACCTATGATTATGATAAAAAGTATATGATCGATCTTAACGTGGGTTATAACGGCTCAGAAAATTTTATCCGCGAAAAAAGATACGGTCTCTTTCCTGCCATGTCTTTGGGTTGGGTGCTTTCCCGCGAAAATTTCCTCGCTTCCGCTGATTTTCTGGAACACCTTAAGATCAGAGCTTCTTTGGGGTTGGTTGGAAATGATAAGATAGGAGGCAACAGATTTTTATATCTACCCAACAGTTATAATCCTTCCGTTGGAGGTTATAATTTTGGCACAAATAATCCACAAAATCAAACAGGTGCTGCCGAGGGGCAGATCGGTAATCCCGATGTTACATGGGAAACGGCGCTGAAACAAAACATAGGGATCGACATGGTTTTGATCAGGAACCTGAGTTTCTCTTTTGACTATTTTATTGAAAACCGCAAAGATATTCTCGCTTTCCGCGGAACTGTTCCTGCCTATGTGGCTTATGACCTGCCGGCGGTAAATATTGGGGAGGTAAGAAACGAGGGTTACGAGATAGATCTGAAATGGATCCATTCTGTTAGTTCCGATTTTCGGTATAATGTCAGGGTAAATATGTCGCATTCACGCAATGAGATCATTTTCATGGATGAAGTGGTCAGGGATGAACCCTATCTTTACCGCACCGGTCATTCTGTCGGGCAACCCTTCGGGTATATCTTCGACCGCTTTCTCGGGGAGGATGAAGTGGAAAACCCCGATGTGCCCGATCATCAGTACGATCTGCAACCTGGAGATATTGTTTACAAAGACCTCAATGGCGATGGTATTATCAATCAAAACGATCAGCGACCCATCGGGTTTCCCAACTATCCTGAGTACACCCTTGGTTTCAATGCCGGTTTTACATATAAAAACTTTGATTTTTCTATGTTTTGGGCAGGTGCCACCAACACTTCACGTATTTTGGGTGAATCATTCAGGGTAGCTTTCGGACAAACTGCCAACCGCTCGTTGCTGCAGTATATGGCTGACGGACGCTGGACGCCTGAAACGGCTGAAACAGCAACCTATCCAAGACTCACCATCGCCGGACGACAAAATAATACCCGGACCTCCGATTTTTATCTGCGCGATGCTTCTTATCTCAGGTTGAAAAACCTTGAAGTGGGGTATAATATCAAAGGGCAGTTCATCCAGAACCTCGGTATGAAAAACCTCAGAGTATATCTGAATGGTTATAACCTGATCACCTTCGATACCCTTGAGGTTACCGATCCTGAATCGCGCACAGGTGAAAGACCCCTCTACCCGCTTACAAGGATATTTAATGCCGGAGTAAGGGCAGGTTTCTGATCAGAAATAACGAAAGAATCCATATATAAAAACGAATAAAAAATCAACATATGAAGCTATTTCGAATCATTATAATATTATTTGCATCGGCATTGCTTTCCGTATCGTGTGAGAGATTGGAATTTGGTGATGACTTTCTGGAAAAACCACCCAGTGTTGATGTAACACAAGATACCATCTTTAATTCACTGGAATTGGCAGAACGCTATCTTTGGCGTGGTTATTCAACTTTACCGTATGGTTTGAATGTAAACTGGTCGGGAAAAGGGAATAAAATGATGATGGATGTTTTGGAGAGTTTGACCGATCTTAGCCAAAGTTACCTTAGCTGGGGCGGAGCCAATACTCTATACTACAGCGGACAATACACAGCTGCCACTGAAAATACCTCAAGCAATACCAAATACCATTATTTCAGGGAAAGCAGCTGGGACGGGATACGTATTGCATGGAATTTCATTGAAAACTCCGAAGGCATTCCTGATGCTGATCCGGAATATGTCAGGCAATTGCAGGCAGAAGCCCGGATGATCATTGCGGTTCATTATGCCGACCTCTACAGGCATTATGGTGGATTGCCCTGGGTAAACAAGGCATACGATCCGGTAGATGATACCTACCTGCCCCGTATGACTGCCCGTGCAACACTCGATTCTATTGTGTCTCTGATTGATGACGCCATTCCCGACCTGCCCTGGGTGGTTGAAGACCTATCCAACTGGGATGGCCGGTTTACCCAGGCCGCTGCTATGGGTCTGAAATCAAGGGTGTTGCTCTTTGGGGCCAGCCCGTTGTTCAATTCTAACCAACCTTTCCGGCAAGGGCAGGCATCCGATGAAATGATGACATGGTATGGTAGCTACGACCCCACCCTCTGGCAACGTGCAGCAGATGCAGCCAAAGATCTGATCGATAAAGTTGAGGCAGAAGGAGGATATGCGCTGGTCAATACTGGTAATCCAAGAAATGATTTTCAGGATGGTTATTACGAAAGAGGCAATGGTGAGGTACTTATCAGTACACGTTACCGATTCAGGTCGGGAGGAAACTGGGATGACAGCTACTATTTCTTCCAGAGCGCCTGGAATTATGGTGCAGTTTTGCCTACCAAAGAACTGGTGGATATGTATGATATGGATAATGGACTTCCCATTACCCATCCCGAATCGGGATATGACGAAACAGACCCCTGGGCCAACAGAGACCCCCGCTTGTATGAAACCGTGGTTGTAAATGGCGATACATACCAGGGCAGAACAGCTGAAACATATATTGGTGGCCGCGAACGAACCAACCCTGCTGCCAACATCTGCGCCACCGGCTTTGGTTTACGCAAATTCTTACTCGAAAGAAATGCGGCCACATCCTACCAGTCTGTTGTGCATTGGCCCTATCTGAGACTGGGAGAGATCTATCTGAATTACGCTGAAGCGCTCAACGAAATCAACGGTGGCCCTACAGCAGAAGCTTATGAATATGCCAATAAACTGCGCCAGAGAGTGGATATAGGAGATTTGCAACCAGGCATGACACAGGAAGAATTCCGCGAAGCCGTTCTCAAAGAAAGGGCAACCGAATTTGCTTTCGAGGAGGTCAGGTGGTTCGACCTGATCAGGTGGCGTAAAGAAGATGTTTTCCAAAGCATTAACCATGGCGTGAACACTTATCTGGAAGATGACGGCTCTTTCACCTATGAAACTTTTGAACTCCCTGAAATATATTGGCAGAACAATTGGGACAGCAAATGGTATTTAAGCGCTTTTCCGCCCAATGAGATCAACAAGGATTATGGTTTGGTTCAGAACCCGGGGTGGGAATAGTTTCCATAAAGAATTATATGCCAACAGAAGAATAAAAACATATTCAGAAAATAAGTGGGTTTTTTTGCCCAGGCAGCCCGATCACTAAAAAACTAAAAAAACAAATGAACAATATATTGAAAACATTTACAATTATTTTCATGATGAAAGTGGGATTTTCTGCAGTATTTGCTTCATCCCCGCTCCATGATAACCAACAAAATGATCCGGATCCGGCAATTCGGGAAGATTCGGTGCTGGTCGATCATCTGCCCGACAGATATCAAACCAATGTTGCACTAGGATATAATGAGTACAACTCCCTGACGCGGTCAACCAACTCGGTGGATGTTGTAAGTGCCAGGGAATTAAAAAATTACAATGAGATCAATCCTGCCGAGAGTCTTTATGGATTGTTATCCGGGCTTTCTGTTCTGCAAAATGGGGGGCCTTCATGGAACCGTTCTCCTGATATGTTCATCAGGGGACGTTCCACGTTCAATAATTCATCCATCCTGGTTTTGGTTGATGGTTTTGAACGCGACCTGGAATCTTTATCCATGAATGAAATTGAAAGTGTTACCCTTTTAAAGGATGGACCAGCGCTTTCGGTTTATGGTCAACGGGGCGCCAATGGTGTCTTATTAGTTACCACCAAAAGAGGTGAATATGATTCTTTTCAAGTGGATGTTACTTTCAACAGGGGTGTCAATTCTGTTTTCCGTGCACCCTCTTTCCTCAGTGGTTACGATTATGCCCTGGCAGTGAATGAAGCGTCCATGCTTGATGGGGATGCACCTGTTTATTCAGATTGGGAGATGGAGCGATACAGCAGCGGTGACTCCCCGTTGTTTTATCCCGATGTAAACTGGTGGGATGAATCTTTGAATGATTATGGCAATAATACGATGCTTACCACCGAATTTTCGGGTGGTGGAAGTAACAGCAAATATTATGTTGCGCTGAATTACCAGGAAGAAAATGGTCTGTTTGATCATACCGACATGGATGAACGCTACGATAGCGACCTGCGTTACAACAAGTTTAACTTCCGTACCAATCTCGATGTAAACCTCACCGCCACCACATTACTTCAGGTAAACCTCGGTGGTGTTTTGGATAACAGAAGCTGGCCGGGGGTAAATATTGATAACCGGATTATGGATGCCTTATACAGTATCCCTTCCGGTGCTTTTCCCATACGCACCATCAACGATGTATGGGGTGGCTCAGAGTTTTACGACAACAATCCTGTTGCTCTGATCTCCTCAACCGGAAACAGAACAAGTCACCGGCGCGAACTCAATGCCAATATGGTTCTCAAGCAGGAACTGGATGCTTTTGTTGAGGGACTGTCTGCGGAAGTTGCCATAGCATATGATAATCTTGCCATTTATAACGAAGGTACCACACGTGGTTTTCTCTATGAACGCAATGCCCTTGTTTTCGGTAACGATGGGCAAATGGTTACTGATACATTAACTTCTCAGTATGGCAATGAAACCGACCTTTCTTTTTATGATAATTTTGGGGGTCAGCGAAGACATGCTACCGGGTGGGGTCGCTTAAACTACCACACCCTGCTTGCCAATGGGGTATTCAATGCTTCCTTACTATATACCATGGATCAAAGAGTGAATGATGGGCAGTACAATACTTTTCTGCGGCAAAACATCGTGGGACAAGCCTCCTACATACACAACGAAAAGTACATTTTTGACGGGGCACTTTCATACAGTGGATCCAGCATACTTCCAGAAGGACAGCGTTTTGGATTTTTTCCCGCCGTTTCTGCCGCATGGATTCTCACACAAGAAGATTTTCTACGAAACAGCAATACAGTAAACCTTTTAAAAGCACGCGCCTCATGGAGCATGAGCGGAAACGACATCATGCAACCCAACCTGTTTGATCAGATGTTCTTTTCAGGAGGCAATTACTTTTTCACCAACAATAATAATAGCTTCGGCGGTATTCGCGAAGGCAGAATCGCTTCTGAAGATCTTACCTTCGAGAATTCAAGGAAAGTAAGTCTGGGTGTTGAAGCATTCCTGTTCAATCAACTGGAAGTGATGGTCGACATTTTTCACGAAAGAAGAAGCAATATTCTTACCGCCACCGATGGCTTTTTTCCACAATATATAGGCGTGGCAAGACCCTTTGAAAATAAAGGAATCGTTGAAAATCAAGGGATTGAAACCGCACTGATGTGGAGAGGGGGCAATGAAAACTTTTCTTATCATATTGGCGGAAATTTTGCCTTTGCCCGCAACGAGATCGTTGAAATGAGCGAAGAGTTCAAACCTTATGACTATCTCTACATGACTGGCAATCCTGTTGGTCAGCAATTTGGACTTGAATCGGTTGGCTTTTTTACCGACGAGGAGGATATCGCTGACAGCCCGGCACATCTTTTCTCTGAAGTAAGTCCCGGAGATGTAAAATACAAAGATCAAAACGGTGATGGTGTGGTTGACCAGTTTGATATTGTTCCCATTGGTTATGCCGCCGGTTATCCCGAAATTTATTTTGCTGCCAACCTGGGTTTTCAAATCAAAGGATTTGGAGTGGATGCCCTTTTCCAGGGAATTGCAAATCAAACCCTCTACCTGAACACCAAAAGTGTTTTCTGGCCCCTGCGCGGACAAAATACCATCTCTACCTTCACCGAAAACCGCTGGACACCGGATAATACAGAAAATGCGGAGTTCCCAAGATTATCAATGCTGGAAAATGAGAATAACTACCGCAAAAACGATATTTGGCTTACACCGGCAGACTATATTAAACTCAGAAAACTGGAGGTATACTACGATCTGCCTGAACAATTTCTTAACACGATATGGGTTGACAATGCAAGGGTTTTTGTAAGGGGTATGAATCTTTATTCATTCGATTCAGTGGATATTGTTGACCCCGAAGAAACCGGAGTGACCTATCCCACACTTACATCTTTCCATGCAGGAATAAACATTGGTTTTTAATCATCAAAAAGCATAATGATAATGATAAAAAAAATTAGAAATATTGCACTGATCATGATGTTTATAGGTTTAGGTGCCTGCGAGCATCTCGATTACGATGAAGCATCTTATCTGGAGAAAGAAGATATATTTATTGATTTTGGGCGTACCAAAAACTTTCTCACCAACATTTATAATTACTTACCCCATGACTTTGAAAGTATTGATGGTGCCATGCGCTCTGCAGCCACCGATGAAGCATTGCATGTTTGGGACATTTCCAATGTGCACAAAATGAACAACGGAACCTGGAGTGCCATACAACCGCTTGATAATGTTTGGGGAAACATGTATAGCGGTATCAGAGCTGCCAATCTCTTTTTGGAAGAAACACAAGGGCAAACCTTCGAGGATCAGAGATACAATCTCGACTATCAGGAAATGATGGAACAATTTGAAGTATATCCCTTTGAAGCCAGGTTTTTAAGAGCATTTTTCTACTTCGAACTGGTAAAACGCTATAATAATATCCCGTTGATCACCGAGGTGTTAACACCAGAACAATCGCTTGAAGTACAGCCTACTGATTTTGAAACAATCGTGCAGTTTATTGTAGATGAGTGTGACGCCATTGCTGATTCTCTGCCCAAAGATTTCGGATCCTTTTCCTCCACACAGGAAACGGGTCGTGCTACCAAAGGTGCTGCCCTGGCGCTGAAAGCCCGAACCCTTTTGTATGCTGCCAGCCCCTTGCATAATCCGGGAAATGATACGGAGCGATGGAAAGCTGCTGCCCAGGCCGCTTTTGATGTGATCAACATGTGGGAATATTCGCTGGAGAGTAACTACAGCAACAATTTTAACAATATCAACAGTTCTGAACTCATTTTTGGCAGACGGCAAGGACCTACCAATGGGTTTGAACGTCGTAACTTCCCCGTGGGGTATGAAGGGGGGAATACCGGCACATGCCCCACGCAAAATCTTATTGATGCTTATGAAATGCAGGATTCAGGACTGCCTATCGATGAAGACCCTCTCTACGATCCGCAAAACCCTTATGCAGGGCGTGATCCCAGGTTGTTTGAAACCGTTATTCTGAATATGGATGAATGGAAAGAAGACACTGTAGAGATATTTCGCGGTGGAAAAAACGGCCCACCAGTGCCTAATGCCACCAAAACAGGTTATTATCTGCGCAAATATGTCATCGAGGAAGTTAATCTCGACCCCACCAATACCAACACACGTGAACATACATGGGTATTGTTTCGCTATGGCGAAGTATTACTCAACTATGCTGAAGCCATCAACGAAGTATATGGTCCCTATGATGGGGGTGATGTGGGTATGAGTGCCAACTTTGCCGTAAGCCTGGTGAGGGAAAGAAGCAATATGCCACCATTCCCGCAAGGCCTTTCGCAGGATGAATTTCGTGAAAAACTACATAATGAGCGTCGCGTTGAATTGGCTTTTGAAGATCATCGCTTTTGGGATGTAAGACGTTGGATGATCGGAGAAACAACCCGCGACATATATGGAATGGATATTACAAGACAGGAAGACGGCTCTTTCAACTACGAAAAAGTACTGGTGGAAGAAAGAATTTTTGATGATCGCATGAACCTGTATCCCATCCCCCAATCAGAGATTGATATCAATCCTTTGTTGGAGCAAAATCCTGGTTGGTAAGGAATATAAACCAAGTAAATAAAAACTGAAACTGAATGAATAAATGTAAATCTGTCTAACTTATAATTCACATGGGGAGGGCCTATTCTCTCTGCCCTCCCTGATTTTTCAATTCTAAAAACCAATTATTATGAAAAAAAATTTTTTACTATTAATCGTATTATTTTTAACCGTAGCTATCAGCGCAAATGCGCAGATCATAAGCAATGGAGATTTTGAAACCGGCGACCTTACAGGATGGGAAAACCTTGCTGAAAACGGTTTTGTGCAGAGTGCTGATGATATTGATAATCCAGACCAGATCATCGATGGCACGTATTCTTATTTTAAGAACTGGGGTACTGGCGATATGGTTTCTCAAGTGGTTGAACTGGAACCTGGTAAGGAATATACCCTGAGTTATGAAGGTTTTGTGGCGTGGGACTGGATTTATGTCTATGCAAGGGTATTTGATACCTCTAATGATGAAAAAATCGCTGAGACAAATATTCACAAAATGGATTCAGTTCTGGGTTCCGTTGATTTTGTTGCACCCGAAAGCGGATCTGTAGAGATTAGATTCAATAAATGGGCTGATTCTCCCGGAAGAGCCGGTATCGACAATGTTGTTATTGAAGAAAAAGCCCTGCCCTCATTCATTGAAAATGGTGATTTTGAAACCGGCGACTTTACCGGCTGGGATGTACATGGCGATAATGTAGTAGTTCAAAGTGCTGAAGATATGAATGATCCGTCTCACCTAATTGATGGAGAATATTCCTGCTATAAAAACTGGGGTGAAGGTGATATCGTATCTCAGGTTGTGGAAGTAGAACCCGGTAAAGATTACACGCTAAGCTTTAAAGGTTTTCTTGCCTGGAACTGGATTTATGTCCATGCGAGAGTGACTGATACCGCCGATGATGCACTAATTGCCGAAACCAGTATTCATAAAACGGATTCCGTTGATGCTTCATTTGATTTTACAGCTCCTGAGAGTGGATCCATTGAAATCAGATTTTCCAAAACGGCAGATGATCCTGGCAGAGTAGGTATCGACAACATTACCCTTGTTGAGAAAACATCTGAAGAGGAAGAATTTGCCCGCGTACAGATCATCCACAACTCTGCCGATGCATTGGTTAATGTAGTGGATATCTTTGTTAACGATGAGGTTTTCCTTGAAGATGTGGCATTCCGCCAGGCAACTCCTTTCATGGATGTACCCGCAGGTGTTGATCTTGACTTTGTTGTAACACCCGCCGATGCAGGTATCGAAAGCGGTGTTGGACCGGTAACGGTAAACTTTGTTGCCGATGGTACCTACGTGGTTGTGGCTGCTGGTAATGTTAGTGATACCGGATATGATCCGGTACAACCCTTTGGATTGTATGCATTTGATGCCGGACGTGAGCAGGCTGCTGCCGCTGAAAACACCGATGTACTGGTATTCCACGGATCTACTGATGCTCCCACAGTAAGTGTTTGGGAAACTGCTGCTGTGGATGGTGAGATCGTTGGCGATTTTGCCTTTGGCGATTTTGCCGGTTATCTTGAACTGGCAACCAATGATTATATACTGGAGGTAAGAGATGCAGCCGGAGAAAACACGGTGGCTGCTTATGAAGCATCCCTTGCTGCATTGGAGCTTGGAGGTCAGGCGATCGTGGTTCTGGCTTCAGGTTTTCTTGATCCTGAAAACAACAGCGATGGCGAAGCATTCGGACTTTTTGCAGCACTCGCAGCAGGTGGCGACCTGGTGGAGTTACCGCTTTATGATCCAACAAACGTATTACAGACACAAAACATTCAATTGAATCTTTATCCCAACCCCAATGCCGGTATCTTTCATATAGAAGCGAATGACAATATGACCAGGGTACAGGTGATGGATATGCTCGGGCAGGTTGTTTATACTGCTCCCGTAAATGGACTACAACATACCATTCAGATGGATCAGATGCATTCTGGCATCTATATCGTGAAAATCGATACTCCAAAGGGTGAAATCATTGAAAAGGTACAGATACAGTAATCACTTTTTAACCTTACCAATATATTTTTACATGAGTATATCAATGAAAAGGGAAGGATGAAAGAAAAAATGAATGGTCAAATGATTCAATCATAATTCTTACGGAGAGGGCAAATTTTCTTTGCCCTCTCCGATTCTTAAACCCGTAAATTTACAATTATGAAAATACAATTTTTACTCTTAGCGTTGTTTTTGATCTCTCAGGGTGTAAAAACTAACGCTCAGATCGTAACCAACGGAGATTTTGAAACCGGCAACCTCGAGGGCTGGACCGTTTCAGATGGTACCATCAGTGAACAGGGTGATGCCATCTCCGGTGATTATTCATTTATCAAATTGTGGGGAAACTCCGATTTGTTAATCTCACAGGCTGTGGATGTTGAACCCGGAAAAGAATACACACTCAGCTTTGACACCGATCGCTCCTGGGACTTTATTTATGTAAATGCAAAAGTGTATGATGCCATCGCTGATACCCTCATTGCCGAAGGGAGTGCACACCTGCAGGAAGAACCTGAGGGCAGTGTCGATTTTGTGGCACCTGAAGGCGGAACTGTAAGGATAGATTTCAGCAAAACGGCTGATGAACCCGGAAAAATATGGATCGACAATATTGAAATCGGTGAGAAAACAGATGAACCCGAACCAGCAGAATCTATTCTTGTCAACGGTGATTTTGAAACCGGTGATTTTACCGGATGGGAACCCCTTGCTGATAATACAGTGATTCAAAGTGCCGAAACAATGGGCAACCCCGATCACCTTATCGATGGGGAGTTCTCCTGCTACAAAAACTGGG
>CAYMLS010000086.1:0-17159 GCA_964390665.1 uncultured Bacteroidales bacterium
TCCGACCCCTTGCACCCCATGCAAGTGCGCTAGCCAACTGCGCCACACCCCGAATTGGTTTGCAAAAGTAATGCTTTTTTTAAAACCACAAAAAAAATCTTTGGCGGTTTTGCGGTTTTCATTGCAAAATGTTCGGGCAAAGTGTGGCTGACTGCCTGTATACCCTTTCACTGCTCCATGGGAAGATCATTCCGGATACATCCTTGTTTATTGTATGTGCAGTCCGTGGTGCATATAAATGAGGTGCTCAAGTGTTTTCAGTATTTCTTCCATATATTCCCTGACTGCTTTTACATTTCCGGGCAGGGTATAAACGAGTGTATCCGACATAACACCTGCTATGCCTCTGTTTATAAGGGCATTGGGTTCCTGTGCGCCATATTTCACCCGTATCATCTCCATGATGCCTGGTATCTCTTTGTCGAGCATGGGTTTAACGGTTTCGATGGTGATGTCGCGCGGGCCGATTCCTGTGCCCCCTGCGGTGATCACCACATCTATCTCTTCGTAGGCCGATTTTTCCATGATCACAGAAAGGTTGGCAGCATCATCGGGTATGACAACACTATCCACTTCAATATTTCGCTGCCGGTTGTTGAAATACTGTTTGAGGATCTCAACGATCATGGGGCCGCAATGGTCCTGAAATTCTCCTTTACTGGCGAGGTCGCTTAGCGTAACTATTTGAAAACGAAGAATACGTGGCACATATCTGAGTATATCTCCTTTTCTTAGCGAGCCCTGCCTGATCACACGGGCAAAAATGCCCTCTTCGGCCATTAAATCGCTGTCTGCTTCATTCCCAGCCTTGTTGTGCTGCTCAGTTTCTTTGCCGATCTGGCTCACTTCCAGCTCAATGTTTTCCCCCACAAATCTGTCGAGGGGAGAGGTTTTGATCAGATCTGTCCCCTCGGTTGTGATGTTTTCTGCAAACGTTCCGGGGGCAACAGGGTGTTGTGTTTTTTCCTGAAAACGGTCGTAACTCTTTTTAGCAAGCAAACTTACCTGGCGGTGCCATGAACCGCTGTGGGCATCGTTCATGACGCCATGGTGGTTGAGGGTGATCTCATCAACAGGTTCTTTGATGGTTCCTTTTTCTTTTGAAATATTGACAGAAACTACTTTGATATGGTCTTCCATTGTTGACAAATGATGTTGAATAATTGCTTTTTGGGGTTTTACTGAATTTTTTGCAAATATATGCTTTGTTTCCTTTTTTTTATCAGGTTGTTTAGCGGAAAATTTGAATAGGCTGATTTCTGGCATCAGCATATTTGCCAAAACCAATTCATTGCCGGCATCTGCCATCTCATCAGCATCGCTGTCTGCTGCCCGGGTTGTTATCATCATCTTTTACCTATGGTAAGATTAACAGGCATGCTGATCGTCATCTTTTTTGTGTAGCAGTTGCAAAGCATATAGTGAAGGTTGAAAAAAAGATGTCCTGATGTGGTGTTTTCTGTTTAGAAAGGTCTGACAAAAACCGGATCACCTTTGAGAATTTCGTAAGTGTTCACGGGTATTTTCATCAACCCATGCGAAAGGGAAATGGCGTGGATGTGGGCAGACCCATGATAGCTGGCGGGAATGGCCTCGCCTGCGGCGGAAATACTAACGGGTATCCATTCGAGGCGATCCGCTTTTTTTCTTTTGAAATTTACTGCCAGGGTATGTTTACGTTCTACAGAGATAAGATCATGACCCATCATTTTTAGCAGAAGAGGTTTTGCGAAAAGTTCAAAATTGATAAAGCAAGATACCGGGTTGCCGGGCAATCCGAAAATAAACGATTTTTCAGTGATGCTAAAAACAGTCTGGTGTCCTGGTTTTACTGCTGTTTTCTGAAACAGGATTTCCACCTGATTTTTTTTCATTACCTGTGAAACAAAACCGAAATCAGTTATACTACCTCCACTGGTTAGGATAACCATATCGTTTTCCGCTAATGCTTCAGAGATAACTTTATCAGTTTCCTCCAGGGTGTCGGGCACAATGCCCTTATAATCAGGAATGCAGGAAGCGTTTTTTATCTGTGTTAAAAGTTGCCAAGCGTTAGAGTTTCTGATCTTGCCCAGGGGTGGTTGTTCATGCGTTTCCACCAGTTCATTGCCGGTGGAGAGAATTGCCACCCGGGGTTGTTTTGACACCAGTGGTTTTGTAGCACCTACAGCAGCCATTACAGCTATATGGTTGGGAGCGATTAAGGTTCCTTTTTTTAACACTTTATCGCCTTTTTTTACATCCTCGCCTTTATAGGCAATATTGCGGGGAGAATGATCGCTCAGATAGCGCACCCTGTCATCGTCTTCCATTTCGGTTTGGTCTTTTGCTACCACAGTATCTGCACCACGGGGTAGCATGGCACCTGTCATAATGCGGGCACAGGTACCATCGCCCACCCTTTGTTTGGGAACATCTCCGGCAGCAATATTTTCCACTATTTTCATGGCTTGCCCCAGGTCTCCCTGGCAGCAGGCAAATCCTTCCACAGCCGCTTTGTTGAAAGAGGGTATGTTGATATCAGAAAAAATATCTTCTGCCAGCACTCTGTTGTACGATTGGTCAAAAGATATCCTTTCTGTGCCGGTTTGGCGGGCCGACGAAAGGACCATTTTTAAAGCATCTTCGAATGAGGTCATAGGCAGTATTTTATTTTAAATTTGTGAATAAATTTTCTCTTTTCACTGAAGGCTGAACCAGACCACGACAAAATTTTTGACACATTCGCGCATCATTATAAAGCGCGGCATGTAAAACATGCAGACAGCGTATTGGCAAGCTCTCTCGTTGAAAAAAAGAGAACCGGTGTAATCAAATTAGAAACAGATATCTTTTTCAGCATCTGTTCAAAGATAACAGTTTATTCGTATTTTCATTGCCGGTATCCATTGGAATGGAGGATTTTTTTCATGGGATTGTTTAACAAAAACAGACGAATCGGGCCATGACAAAATTTGTGACACACACGCGCATGATTATATGGCCAGCTCAAAGAACGGGAAAGACCCATCTGAGCGCTTTAATCAAATTATAATCACATGCACCCATCTATCAATATGGCAATCAAGCAATCCAACAATCCAACAATCCAAACCTGGAGGTTCCCTCTACACAATTAAAAAACAAATTACAGGAAGAAAACCAGGCAGGAAAGGGTAGGGAAGGGGTTTCAAAAAAAGAGACGCACCACAAGGCACGCCTCTCTTTTTTTGTCTGTTTTCCCGGGAAAGTCTGTCTTTTATCAGGATTCAGCAATGTGAACAACATCCTCTTCTTTTTTCATCCAGATACTGATCTTACGACGGGTGGCCAATAATATCTGGTACATAGCCGGCACGATCACCAGTGTAAGGAATGTTGCCACGGTAAGTCCGAAGATCACGGTCCACGACATCGGGCCCCAGAAAGCAGCGTTATCGCCACCAAAATAGATCTGTGGGTTGAATTCGGTCATGAGGGTAACGAAGTTGAGGTTAAGCCCCACGGCCAGTGGCACCAGACCAAGTACTGTGGTAATGGCCGTTAGAATTACAGGTCGGAAACGTGTTTCGCCTGCCTGTTGTATGCATTGTATGGAAACCTTGGGATCTAAGTATTTGCCTTCGGGTACATTCAGTTCATCCCTTTTCTGATCGTGCAGATAGTCGGTAAAGTCAAGCAATACAATGGCATTGTTTACCACCACGCCAGCCAGGCTGATGATACCCACCCCCGTCATGATCACCACGAACTCCATATTGAAAAGTGCCAGGCCGAAAAACACGCCTGCCGTGCTGAATACCACACTTCCAATGATGATCATTGGTTTCAGAACGGAATTGAACTGGGTTACCAGGATAAGGATAATGAGCGAAACGGCGATCAACATGGCAGTGATAAGAAATTGCATGGATTCTGCCTGCTCCTGCTGTTCACCCGTAAATTCGTAGTTATATCCTTCGGGCATGTCGTAATCATCTAACAGGTCTTTGAGTTCCTCGTTGATCTGGTTGGCGTTGTATCCTGGCAATACATTGGATGTTAGGGTTATAACCCGTTTCAGGTCGATCCGGTTCACCGAACCGTAGGTTTTGCTGTATTCTATGTCTGCCACGGCAGAAATGGGTACCTGCATAATACGTCCGCTACTTTGACTTCTGAAGGTGATGCTCTGGTTCAGCAAACTGGAAAGGTCATTGCGGTATTCTTCCTTCAGGCGCAATTGGATGGGATACTCTTCTTCTCCCACTTTAAAATCTGAAACATCCAGTCCGAAAAGTGCTGTACGGATGGTGTTGGCTACCGAGAAGGTAGACAGCCCGAACCGTCGGGCTTTTTCCCTGTCTATGTGCACAATGATCTCTGGTTTATCGGTATCCAGGTCTTTTCGCAACCCTTCAATGCCTTCAATGGAAGAGTTTTCGATTTTTTGCTGGATGTCTTCTGTAATAGAAATCAGCCGGTCGAATTCACGCCCTGAAATTTCCAGATTAATTGCTGAGCCGGTAGGGGGGCCATTCTGATTTTTGGCAATGTTAAATTCAATGCCAGGATAAGATGCCAGCAGTTCATCACTGATCTCCGCCATGATATCGTTGGTGTTGATCCCTTCGCGGTTTTCGTATTCCACAAAAGTTACCGTTATACGTCCGCGGTTGGGTGTGTCGCCCGACGACATTTCAAATTCAGCCACCGCTCCTTGTCCTACGGTGGTCAGAACCGATTTTACAATATGGCGGTAAGGTTCGATGATATCCTCTACGTGGTACTCTATTTCTTTGATTTTTCTGTTGGTCTCTTTAATATCTGTGCCGATGGGCAACTCTGCAATAATATTGATGTATTGTGGTTCATTATCAGGAAAAAACAATACATTGGGGCTCCTGACAATAAAAAATCCGATAGAGAGGATGAGGAATAAAACTGTTCCCGCAACAAAATAGTAAGGATTTTTTCCCCGAAGGGCAAATCTCAATGTTCTGGCATAAAGTCGCTCGTTGAAAGGGAGCAGTTTCTGCCTGAAAAAGTCCGATAATTTTCTGAACACAAAATATCCGATGGCAACCAAAAAGGCGATAAGCAGAAAGATATTTCCCCATAGTGTGCTGCCTGCCAGATGTATGATAATCCCTAAAGAGCCTGTCAGTGCTATGAAAATAAGACGATTGCGTGTGATTTTTTTTCTGTTCCGGTTTCTTTCGTTTTCCTTTTCTTCTTCGTCGCCTTTGAGTTGCTTGAAAAAAGAATCGGAAAAAACAGGAATGATCACCAGTGCAACAAACAGCGATGATGCCAGTACAATGATCAGGGTAAGGGGGAGAAATTTCATAAATTCACCTACAATACCCGACCAGAACGCCAGCGGAAGAAAAGCCGATAAAGTGGTGGCGGTGGAGGTGATAATGGGCCATGCTATTTCGCCGATTCCCATCCGGGCAGCCTTCATCACCGGATATCCTTTCTCCACATAGCGGTAAATATTATCAACGGCCACAATTGCATTGTCTACAAGCAAACCCAGTGCAAGGATCAGGGAGAAGAGAACGATCATGTTGATCTGCATATCTGCGATACCAAACACCACAAAAGATATGAGCATAGACATTGGGATGGCGATACCCACGAAAAGGGCATTTTTCAGCCCCAGGAAAAAGTACAGTACCAGCACAACCAGAATCACGGCCATGATAACACTGTTTTCCAGGTTGCTGAGCTGGCTTCTGATCTCTTCCGACTGATCGTTGGTAATGGTGATGTTGAGTTCTTCGGGGATGCTGCCATTTTCTTTTGCTTCATCCAGGATGTCAAAGATCTGGTTGGTGGCAGAGAGCAGATTTTCTCCCGATTTTTTGACAACCTGAAGCGAAACCACGGGTTGCTCATCAAGGCGGGCAAAACTTGTGGGATACGCCTGTGTGTCTTCGATGGTTGCCACATCACGAAGGTACACGATGTTTCCCCCTTCCTGTTTGATGATGATATCTTCCAGTTCTCTGACGTCCTCGAATTCACCGATGGTTCGCACAGCCCAACGGGTGTAATCATCAAAAAGGATAGACCCCCCGGCAATGGAAACATTTTCCTGATTGATGGCATTTTCAATATCTGTAAAACTCAGTTCCAGTGCATCGAGTTTAATGGGGTCTACATTGATCTGTATCTCTCTTTCATCAAGTCCGGTAATATCTACTTTTGATATTTCCGTAACCGCTTCGATCTCCTCTTCAAGGAAGTCTGCATATCTTTTCAGTTCGTTGATGGAATAATCTCCAGAAAGGTTTACATTGATAATCGGAAATTCTGAAAAATCAATATCCACCACTACCGGGTCGGAGGGCAGATCGCCCGGCAGATCACTTTTTACCCTGTCTACCGCATCTTTTACGTCCTGCAGGGCATCTTCAATTTCAATGTCAGTTTGAAATTCCACAAAGATCGAAGAGTTGTCCTGGGTGGAACTGGACGAAAGCTTTTTGATGCCGGTAACGGTATTGATCTCGTTTTCCAGCGGACGGGTTATGAGGTTTTCAATGTCGATGGGCGGGTTTCCGGGATAGATGGTTTGTACCATTACGGTAGGGATCACCACATCGGGAAACAACTCTTTGGGCAGTGAGCGGTAAGAGAAAAAACCGAATACTGCCAGCAAAAAAGTAAGAAGAAATATGGTGTTCTTGTTTTTTAAAGACGCCGTGGTAAGTGTAAAGTCACGTACTTTTTTTGGTGATGTTTGTTGTTCGCTCATATTTATATCAAATAGTTATGAATGCTAATGCAGATCAAAGGGATAAAAGAAAAGAATTTACTCTCTGTTGTTTGTTTGTGCCAGAGACAAAGGGTCTTCAACGATCTCAATGAGGGTATTTTCTGCTACCCGGTTATGTCCTTCCAGGATTACCATATCTCCTTCATTCAAACCTTCCGCCACAAGGGTTCTGCCCTCGCCGCTTGCTCCACGTTCAATGTAAACTTTTTCAGAAACCATGTCATCGTCCTTGTTTTCACGTGCCACATAAACAAAATGTCCTTGTGTGTCCTGTTTGATAATGATAGAGGGTATCACAATTGCATCTTCTTTGGTAAAAGAATTTACACTGATGTTTGCTACCATGTTGGGTTTAAATTTTCCGTTGTTGTTACTGATCCTGAGTTGCAACGTAAAAGTTCTGTTTTCAGGATTGATGTTGTTTCCCAGTCTGTGCACAGTTGTCTTTGTTTCAAAATCAGGGTATGATGGAAACCTCAGTATCACACTGTCGCCCTGGTTTACCACGGGTAAAAAAGATTCGGATATTTCAGCATTTACATACAGCATATTTAAATTCACAATGTGCATAACGGGGCTACCCGGCATGGCCAGTTCTCCTTCTTTGGCAAAAATATCGTCGATGATACCCGTGAAAGGTGCTTTGATGATGCCCAATTCGAGTTGTGATTCCAGCGAATTGAGTCTTTCCTGCATGCTTTCAAAGTTATTTTTGGCTTCCAGGTATTGAATTTCGCTTCCAATTTCCTGCTCCCAAAGTCTTTTTTGTCTTTGATAAATGGTTTCAGCCAACGAAAGGGCATTTTTTGTTTCGGCAATATTGTTTTCGATGACAGAGGTATTAAGTCTTGCAAGGGTTTCACCTTTGGTTACCGCATCCCCTTCTTTTACCATTATTTGCCTGATCTGCCCGCTTGTTTCGGGGCTGATTGTTGCTTCTTCCACGGCTTCCACGGTACCATTGACAGTTACAAAATGCGAAAAAGTCTCTTTTTGCATTTCTTTGGCAACCACTTTTAATCTTTGACGATTGCGGGTTTCTATGCCCATTTCTGCCAGTTTATTTTCCAGGTCGGCCACCTTTTGGTTTAAGTCAACAATTTCCTGATTGTATTCTGTTATTTTTTCCCTGATCTGATCCGGGTCTTCAGAGTTATTGTCAGAATTGCCATTGCAGGAGTTCATCAGCAGCAAACCCAAAGCAAAAAAAGTTGCGAAAACGGGTATTTTTCGGAGTGGATTGTTTTTTATTGTTCTCATCTTATAAGGATTGTTTTAATTTGATTTCAATGATATGTTATTTTTGAGTTTATGTGATTATAATCTGTCAAGTGCTTTTTCAAGTTTGGTTTTTGCCTCCAGCAGTTCAAACATGGCGTTTACATAATTTGCCTGTGTGGTGAGCATCTGGTCGCTGGCCTGGGTAAGCTCCAGACTGGTAGCCATACCTTCGCGAAACATGATCTGTGTTCTGCTCATGATTTTTTCCGCCAGTTCAAGATTCTCCTTTTCACTGTTGAAATTTTCCATGGCAGAATTGATCTCCGCCTGCGCTTCCTGCTTTTGCAGCAACAAAGATTGGAAAACCTGCTCTTTGTTATTCGTTGCCTTTTCCAGTTCAATTTTTGCCTGTTGCACTTTTGATGCTCTCAGTCCGCTGGAAAAGATAGGAATGTTAATATTTAATCCAATAATGGAAGTAGGGAACCATGACTCACCACTTTGGAAAAAGTTGAACTCATTTCTTTGGGCACTTTCCTGGCGCGTATAGGAAGCGTTAATACTCGGCAGATAAAAACTGATCTCTCTGCGGTATGCCATCAGTTGCATCCTTTCCTGCGATTCCATGATCCTGAAATCAATGTGGTTGGAAGGATCAAAGTTCTGGACAGAAAGGATCTCCAGGGATACATTTTCAAATAAGGACTGGAGGTTGTCTGAAAGCAAAAGATCTTGTTGCACGTCCATACCCATTTGAAATTTTAGCATGTCGAGGGTTATTTTTTTCTGCCTTTCTAAGTTGCTGATAGTGTTTTTCATGTTTGCCACGGTCAGTTTGAGTTGATCCACGTTGATGGCATCGGTAAACCCCGCTTCAAAAAGTTTCTCTGTTTCATCAAGGGTATTCTCCATATTCTCAAGATTTTCGCTGATGATATCGAGATTTTCGGAGCTTACAAGTGCCAGATAATAAGTTTGCGTAACCATGCTTTTTACTTCTGTTTCAGAGCGCTGGTAGTTTCGTTCGCTAAGTTCCCTGAAAACCCGTGCCGCCTGCAGTCCCACGATATAGCTGCCATCAAAGACCAGTTGATTCACTGTGCCGGTCAGGGTTAAGTTTTGCTCGGTACCAAACTGTATTTCCTGAAACTCGCCCGGTTCGCCATCAAAAAACTCGGCAGGTACAAGATTGGTGGGTATGTCGAGGAAATACTGGTATCCTGCAGTGGCACTAACCTGTGGAAGTCCGCTGGCGGTGATCTCCCAAACCTGCTTGTCGGCAATGCGTGCATCAGCTTTGGCATTGATCACTTCGTAGTTGTTTTCCAGGGCATATTCCACAGCCTGGTCAAGACTTACTTCCAAAGGTTGATCCTGCTGTTCCTGGGCATATAAAAAACCGGTAGTAAAAACCATGATGAAAAAGACCGGAAGGTTCATCGTTGCGATGAAGTTTTTTGTGGTTTGCATACTGTTGTTTTTATGAATTTAAATGAATGATGGTTGCGAAATTAGAGTTGTGGTGAAACGTATAAAAATAATAATCGGTGAATGCGTGAAATGTAAGGGTGAATACCTCTTTTTTAAAAGAGAATTGAAAAAGTCATGTCTTGCCTGCATGATTTTTTTCAAGAATTTTGTCGAGATGTGCCAACCCTTTTTCGTTGGAAATACCTCTGATGTGATATACAAACAGGGTTTGAAAAACTTCTGCAAGAGAAAATTTTTCAAGGGGTTTCCATAGTTCTGTCTGGTACATCTCCATGCGTGATACATAGGTATGCGCAATGATCTCATAGTTGAGGTCCGTTCTGTATATGCCTTGTTCTATTCCATCTCTGATATTGTCTAAAATGTGATGATATACTTCTTCCCGTTTAAACGAAATGACCTCTTCCCAAATGTCGGAATAGTATTTTTGCAGATCGTAGGTAAAAGAAGCATTGGAGTTTTTTAGTTGTTCGGTAAAAAATCCTGTCATCATCATCAGCTGATCAATGGCATTTGCTCCGGGTTGGTTCAGTGCTTCACTGATCCCGCACTTTTGTGTTTTTATCAGATAGTCGATCACCTTGGCTACGACATCTTTTTTATCTTTAAAATGCAGATACAATGTTTTTTTGGATACCCCCAGTTCTCTGGCCAGATCATCCATGGTTACACTTTTGATCCCGTATCTGTAATAAATATCAGCAATTTTCTGTATGATTTCATGCATGTAAAAAGTATTCTTTTAAAATTAATTTAAACACCCTTCAGGGATGTTTATTTAAGATGAAGTTTGTGTGAAACTTTGGAAACTTCAAATATTTAAAAAGTTTCCAACGTGTAACATGATGCAATCTGAATTGTTTGGGATACTTTTTTCATTTAGCTATTTTTTTCGTTTAATTTTGCGGGTGTCATTGTAATGGTGAAGGGGTGACAACAGCTCACCCCGCCATTAAACGGTTTTTCTTAAAATTTAGAAGAACCGGGACTGAAATAAATTTTGACAAACGCGCATGATCATATGGGCACCTCAAAGAAATGGACAGGCCTACCTGCCCTGTTTAATCAAATGATCATCAGATGATAAAACTATAAATCAATATAACCATGAAACCATGAAACAATCCAACAATCCAACCATCCAACAATCCAAACCTCGAGGTTCCATCCACACAATTGAAAAACAAATTACAAACACATGAACCGAGCATGACAAAATTTTTGACACACATGCACATGATTATAATTCGCGGCATGTAAAACATGTAGTCAGATTTTTAGCGAGCTCCATCTGACCTATTTAATCAAATTATAACCAGATGAAAGAAATACTTTGGGTTGGCATCGGGGGCGGGATAGGCAGCATATTCCGGTACCTGACATCCGTTTACATAATCAAAAATTTTGATACCTGGTTTCCTGTTCCCACATTGCTTGTAAACATTGCAGGCAGCTTGCTGATCGGTTTTTTACTGGGAATGATGGAGAAGGAGCAGATCAGTCATCCTGGTGTGAAACTATTTTTCATTACAGGCTTTTGCGGAGGATTCACAACGTTTTCAGCATTTGCTGCCGAAAACCTGAGGTTGTTTGTCAATGGCACCCCCATGACTGCTTTTTTTTATATTGCCATCAGTCTTTTGCTGGGGTTGGGGGCAGTTGCCATGGGGTATTACCTGATGTCGGTGATAAAATGACCGGTTTGCCTTGATGGTTTTCAAAGAATGGCCCCTCAAAAAACGTATTGCCTGTATTGATGCCCGCCACGAATAAAGGATACAGGATAATATCATAAAAATCGTTTTACCGGTCGGTTTTGAGCAAGGTGGTTGTTTTTTGCAGGACTTTTACGATCACATACCAAATGACGGAAGCAGCAAAGGCATACAACCAGTATTTTTCAACCTGTAAAAAATCACCCCCATCCATATATATTCTGGTGGCTCTGAATAAAATGATCACCAAAAAAAGATTGACGATGCCTGCTTTTTCCTGCCGGATGATCTTTCTCCAACTAAACGAAAGAGAAGGTTTCTTCCACCGCGACAACAGGGGAATAAAAGCGGGTGTTTTTTCTGCATATTTCAGATAATTTTCGCCGTACTTTCCGATCAGAAATTCCTCTTCGGCATACATAATACGCTCATAGTAAAGGGCATAAAACAAAATAAATGCGATGATGAACCAAATGTTCAGGGTAAAAGCGGCCAAACCCACCCACATAAAAAAGTTGCCAAGGTAAAGGGGGTGCCGCATAACGGAATACGGTCCGGTTTGGTTGATGGTATCGGCCAGTTGCCCCACCGTAGTATTTCGTCCCGAAGTATTGTCGGCCGTAAACCCTATGCTGACGATCCGGATGATCAATCCAACCAGGCAAATCAGGAAGCACACCAATTCGTAGGTTTGCCTCTGGTCTTCTGTTACAATGGTAAGGGTGGAAGCATTTGTGGCATACAAATACAACCCTGTGAGTAAAACAATAACAGGCAGATAACTTCTGTTCTTGAATAAAAAATCGCCCTGTTGTTTCAGTTCATTTCTTAGTGCCATGATGTTTTTTTTGCTGCCTGAATATTGGAGGCAAATAAAATAATTTTGTTTTTGTCGGTTAGATTCTGCAACTAAAAGCGGCAAACATATAAAAAATAACAACACTGTCTGCCAAATTTTTTTCGTGGGTGTAAATAATCTGCGGAGAAGGGGCATGTGTGCAGATATTTCAAATGCAAATATACCCCTAAGCAATGGATAAAGAATCCCCGGTCATACAAATTTCTGATTTGTTTGCAGCAATAAAAAGTGCCGGCAAGCAAACTGTTATTTTTTTACGTTTTCCTGCAAGCACTAAAAATTGAGTTTTTTCGCTGCATATGAAGGTCAGGTTGGCAACTGAATTTCTGTGATCACCATATCTGTTACATTATCAGAAAGGGGCAGATCACTCTTTTCGCAGTGCATCCGAAGGGTCGTTTTGTGAAGCCAACAGAGCATGATACCCAATGGTGGCAATGGTTACCAGCATGGTTAGTATTACAGCAACGAGATAGGGAAAGAATCCCTGTTGCGACTGGTACGGGAATGATTCTATCCATTGATCCATGGCAACCCATGAAACAGGAAACGCAACAAAAGCAGCCAGAATCACCAGTACAGTGAAATCTTTGAGCAGCAGGGTTACAAGATTGGAGATGGAAGCGCCGAGTACTTTACGGATGGCTATTTCGCGCATTCTTTTTTCAATGGTAAAGGAGGCCAGTCCGAATAGTCCCAGACAGGCAATCAAAACAGCAAAAACAGAAAAAGAGACAAACAGCATACCCATCCTTTTTTCTTTATCGTACAGCGCACTGATGGATTCATCGAGAAATTTATAGGGCAGAGGCTCATCGGGATAATAGGTGGTCCACAGTTCACTGATCCTGGGTACCATTTTGTATGTTTCACCATCTTTTATTTTCACACTGATGGTTTGTGTTTTTGATTCATCCCAAACAAACATAAGAGGTGCTATTGCCTGATGCAGAGAGTTGAAGTGAAAGTCTGGAACAATGCCAATGATATTTCTTTTGATATAGAATCCTTTTACTTCTGTCCCTATCAGATCATCAAAGGGTTCTGAATACCCCATGTATTTTACCCATGCTTCATTGACCACCACACTTTGGCCTTCGTCTGAGGGATGATCCCGTGAAGGTAATCTTCCCAAAGTGGGTTGAATATTCAGTATTTCAAGAAATTCGGGTGTTACAGGCCAATAATAGAACTGCCTTGTCTCTCCTTCGGCACGCAACGATTCCTGCCACCTTACTTCACCAGGCATAGAATAGGAGAGGGCTACCTGCTCAATTTCGGGATAAGAAAGCAACTGATGTCTGAAATCATCGTATTTTTCTCTGATTTCTTTATTTTCCCTGAAATGCACAATGTTCTCCTCTTCGTAGGGCAGATCCTGAGCCTGCATATAGTGCAGTTGCTTGTACACAATAATGGTACCGGCAATGAGTGCCATGGAAATGGCAAACTGAACCACGATCAGTATTTTCCGAAAAGTGGATGCACCCTTCCCCCGGGTTACCTCGCCCTTTAAAACGAGCGCAGGGTTGAAACTGGTAAGATAAAGAGCAGGATATACTCCACTGATAAGTCCGACCACTAAAGAACCTGCCAGAAAAAGACCCACCAGGATAAGAGGGTGGGATTGCCTGAACGACAACTCCCCATCAATGATGTTGTTAAACCATGGCATAAAAATCTCCACTACGGCAAAAGCAAACAATACAGACAGGGTGGTTATGATGACCGATTCTGTAAGAAACTGAATGATGAGGTGTTTGCGCTGGCTGCCCAAAAGTTTCCGTATACCCACCTCTTTTGCCCGACCTGCCGATTGCGATGTGGAAAGGTTGATGAAATTGATGATGGCGATCAGCAGGATAAACAGGGCAATGATAAGAAAAGTAGTGCTAAGGGTCTTATTGCCATGCAAAACATTGGATTCGTATTTTATGTCGCGGGTGTAGAAAATTTCCTTTACCGGACGAAGACGAACGGGCTTGTCAAAAACCATTTCATGGTTTTCCTGAAAATAAGTTGTTACTATATCCTGGATGCTTTGTTCTATCGCAGCAATATCAGCACCGGGGTAAGTCTTTATATAAGTGAGATGGTTCCAGTTACCGGTGCTTTCCATATAATTATCGCCATAGATGTCTTTGAATATCTGGAAAGAGATCACTGCATCTGTTTTAATGTGGAAATGTTCAATGTTTTTGATAACGCCCGATACGCGCATGTTGAATTTATCGAGAAGTTTGAACGTTTCCCCCACCACATCTGTGCGCCCAAACAGTTTCAACGCCTCATCTTCCGTAAGAATAATGCTGCTGTTGTTTTCCAGAGCATGCCCGGGTGAACCATGTATGAATTCAATATCAAAAAAATCAATGATTCCGGGGTCGGCCGCAACGAGATGTTCAATACGCAGAACATTCCCATCAATCCATACAGGAGCTTTTACAAAAGCATTATTGTTTACACGGACCACCTCTTCCACATCGGCCGAGGCTTGTTCTGCAAAACGTTTGTAAACAGGGCCGGTAATGCCCCAATCTCCAAATTCATACCTGTATATCCTTTCATGGTCGCGATACCATTTGTCGTATTTTGATTGATCCCAAAGGTATAACCCGATGAAAATGAAAACAGCAATTCCCAGTCCGAAACCAAAGATGTTCAACAAACTGTAGAATTTGTGATTTTCAATATTTCTGAATGCGGTGATGAAATATGTTTTAAACATGGCAGTGCTTTTTTTTGAAATAGAATCTCAAAAAAAATACCATGGATCATAAAATGTTAAATTTGTGTAAGTAACATTCTCTTAACATGTGTTTGAGATTTGTGGGGTCTGTTCGTTTTCAGACAGCATTGTTCGGAAATGGACAATACTCAGGTCGGTGTACCTTACATCCTTATGCATCTTCTTTTAAAAAGGGCAACAATTCGGAAACGGTGGGATGGGGTTTTATGGTATTTTTCACCACATCCCATGTTGCCCCGGATTGCATTACATGCAAAATGCTGCTGATGATCTCATCGCCACCCACACCCAAAATGGCAGCACCGAGCACTTTGTTGGTCTCTTTTTCGAGGATCACCTGCATCATACCTTTTGTTTCACCTTTTTCTGTTGCACGTGCCACCTGGCTCATGGGCAAGGTTTCTTCCCTTATCCGAAGTCCTTTTTCCAGGGCTGCTTTTTTGGTGTATCCGGCACGTCCGAGGGGAGGATCGGTGAAAAGGGCGTATGTCATGATCCTGTCTGAAACCTTGCGCTTTTCTTCGTGGTTGTGGTTGTGGTTGTGGTTGTGTAAAACAATTTCATAATCGTTGTAAGCGGTATGGGTAAATGCCCCTTTGCCATTGCAATCGCCCAGGGCAAAAACACCTTTTACATTTGTTTCGAGAAAGTCATCAGTTTCAATAAATCCTCTTTTGTTGGTTTTAATACCTGCATCCTCAAGGTTCAGCGTATCTGTGTTGGGTATTCGTCCTACCGCTACCAGCACATGCGAACCCACAACACTGTTTTTTTTGCCATCGCAGTTCATGGAAACGGTTACCGACCCATCTTTGTTTTTGTTAGCACCGATACATGATGCGTTTAAATGGATGTCAATATCCTCTTCCTTTAAAAAATCGTAAATATGATCACTGATGCTTTCGTCTTCCCTTCCGATCAGTTTGTTCCCTTTTTCCACAATGGTGACTTTGCTTCCAAAACGCCTGAACATTTGCCCGAATTCCAGTCCGATATAGCTGCCTCCGATCACGATGAGATGTTCCGGAATTTGTTCCAGTTCAAGAATCGTTTCGTTGGTGAGGGGGTCTGCTTTTTTAAAGTCTTCTGGTATCAGGGGTCGGGCACCTGCATTGATATAGATATCGGGGGCAGTGATATGCTCTCCGTTTACTGCCACGGTTTTTTCTGCTGTAAACTTTGCCGTTCCCTCAAAAACAGTGATGTTTTCATGATCTTTTGCCCCTTTTTCAATACCCTGAATGGATTTTTGAATGATCTGGTTTTTTCGCTGTTTAATTTTTTTCAGATCAGCATAAACCCCTGCGGGAATATGAACACCCAATTCATCTGCATGTTTGGTATCCCACATTTTTCGCGCGCTGGCAACATAGGTTTTGGTTGGAGTGCATCCATTGTTTACACAAGTGCCTCCAAAATGTTTTTTTTCAATAAAAGCAACTTTTTTTCCTTTTCCCGCAAGGGTAAAGGCGAGAGGTGTGCCAGCCTGCCCTGAACCAATAATGATCGCGTCAAATTTTTTCATAAGTGATTGTTTTTTTACTGTTGATCAATAGTATTAAACGATGGTTACAAATGTAACCATAACGCAAAGACCTGAAAGCTATCAAGGTCTTATTTTTTGGTTTTTATCCTGAACTTCTCAACCCTCTCCACCTTTGTCAACCTCATTCTCATTTTCACCCCATCAATACCAGATTCTTCCATAACCATGGGTTACACCCAAACATCGTTTTGTTGGGATTTTCCTGAAAAGAAAAGTCTAAGACAAAGCTTTCGCTGGATGAACCAAACACATTGGTTTCATGATAATTTTGTTACTTTGCAATTTCTTACAAAGAACCAGGGATGCTTTTACTTTTGAGTCCACTCCGAAAACGGGTTTTCGGAGAAATTCGTGCCATGACCATATTCTTATTTGTCTGAATATCAGTCATTATAATTAGTGCTTGCAAGAAAACGCCAATTGCTGCGTTGGGCTCGCTTTCAAAACAGTCGATTACGAAAAGTAAACTCCTGTTTTTCAGTCATCGCCCGCCTTGCACTTGACGCTTTCTTTATCAAGCACAGATAAAATCGTGGGTTTTCTTGCTGACACTAATTAGTGTCAATTCGTGTAATTTGTGGACAATATACTTTTTAGAGTGGACTCTTTTATCCAAATATATCAAAGTATTGTCTAATTCATTGCAAATATCATACAAAAATCATTATCTATTTTGGATTGTACAAAAATAAACACTTTACAGTTGCATAAATTACGTTAATAGCTTGTTTTTTTCTTCCATTAAAATTGCGGACATTACCCGGTAAGCAATCATTGCGTTTCGTTTATCGGTTCATTTTTTCTTTAAAAGATTCTGTTTTTCTATGCAAAAT
>CAYMLS010000087.1:0-17065 GCA_964390665.1 uncultured Bacteroidales bacterium
ATATTTTCCTCGGTGGATATGTATCACCTAATATTCGTGCATCAGCAGGCGATCAATTTCCAGCGATTTATGGAGAAATGTATCTTAGAGATGACCAGGGAAGAATCCTTGTTGATGAAAACGGTCTTCCTCAATCTGGTGGATTTGGTAAAATTGGTAGTGTAGCACCTGATTTCATTTTGTCTTTCATTAACGATTTTGACCTGTTTAACATGGTAAACATCTTTGCCCAGGTTGAATGGAAACAAGGAGGAGAAATGTACTCAGGGTCAAACCGTCTGATGGCACTTTACGGAACTAGTAAGGAAACCGAACAACGCGGAGAACCCTATATATTTGATGGGTACAAAGAAGATGGCACCCCTAACGACATTCCGATAGGTGGCCCTGATGATCCTAACGGATATCAAAATTTGGTGCTAAATGTCCTTGACCCTATTGACGAAGCATATATTGTTGGAACTTCCTTCGTAAAACTTCGTGAATTAGGCTTGAATTTTAACATCCCATCGCAATTCGTACAACCATTAGGTCTGAGTCGTGCATCTTTAGGATTTGTTGCACGAAATATATTATTGTGGTCTGAAATGGATAACTTTGATCCTGAAACTTCACAAGGACAAGGTAACATGCAGGGTGGTATGGATTACATGTCACTCCCACAAATCACCAGTTACGGATTCACTGTTAACTTAACATTTTAATCATTTTAAAATTTAGAAAGGAAATAGATATGAAAAAAATATTTTTCTTATTATTTATGACTACATTATTCATTTCCTGCAGTGAGGACATCATGGATGAAATCAATGAGGATAGAAATAATGCACAAGACATGACAGCTGAGAATATGATCCCAGATTTGACTTTAAAATCAGGGTTTGAAACTGCTGCTACAGATTTAGCTTGGTATTCTACTGTTTATGCAGAACATAATGCCGGTACATGGAACCAATCGCACCAGGCTGATCAAAGAGCAGGACAAAATAATGCTTCTTTATTAAACAATAGTTGGAATGCACTATATGATGTGATGAATATTGCTAAAACTATTCTAGACAAAACTGATCCGGAAACAGGTAGTGAACCCACCAATTTTTATGAAAGAGGTGTTGCAAGCGTTTTGATGGCTTACAACCTGGCCACTACAACTGATTTCTGGGGTGAAATTCCTTACGATGAAGCATTTATGGGGGCTGAAAACCTTCAGCCTGCTTACCAAAACCAGTCAGAAATATATCCAAAAGTTTTTGAACTTTTAGATCAGGGTATTGCAGCCTTAGGACAAGCATCAAATGGTGATGCAACTAAGGATTATATTTACGCAGGAGATGTTGCACTTTGGACCAAGGCTGCTTATGTATTTAAAGCAAGATATCACATGCAATTAAGTAATGTTGATGATCAAGCTGCAAGCAATGCACTGGAAGCACTTGAAATGGGTTTTGAAAGTAATGCAGATAATATGACCCTTACTGGATTCGAAGTAGCACTTCCCGGAGGTAATCCATGGGGCGAATTTTGGTGGGAAAGAGATCATCTGTCTGTATCTTCAACCATCTTCGATATCATGAGTGAAAGAAATGATACATTAAGAATGGCTACTTTCTTTACTTCAACTGATCCTGGAGATATAGCCCCTATTGGTCAAGCTGAACAAACTCAGGGAGGCTATTCTCAATCATTGTATACCACTGGTTTCACAGCATTTGCTTTACCAGTTATCATTGCAACCTATCATGAACAAAAATTCATTGAAGCGGAAGCAAAATTCAGAACTGGTGCCGCTGATTGGCAGGATGCTCTTGGAGAAGCCGTGCAAGCTGCTTTCGATTTTCATGGAGTACCTATGACAGGTGATATTCTTGAAATAACTGAAACTGACACAACAGTTGTAGGAACCTTCAACTATTTTGAAGATGAGGTTGTTCCAAGACTTACTGCTGGTAATGAACTTGAAGAGATTATGACTCAAAAATACATTGCTTTCTACGACAGGGAAGCTATCCAAACTTACAATGATGTTCGCAGAACAGGATTCCCTCAAATGATGAATCCTAATAATGAAACTGTTGGTTTCGTTAACAGAGCCCCATTTCCTGTAAGTGAAATATCATCAAATGGTGCCAATGTACCAACAATTGATGTGTTCGTTGATAAAATCTGGTGGGATGGTGGAGATGAAAAACTATAACCAATAAGAAGGAAAGACTCATCAATTAATAGAAAAAGGAACTGCCCGTAATTGGGTGGTTCTTTTTTTGTAGAACAAGTGAATCAATTATCTAAGGAGATTTATTTGCTTTAATATGCAATTTTCAGAAACAACAGTGTCCTAATTAATCTTAATTACTATTTATATCTTCAAAATTAGAAATTTCACCAAGGAAAACAATCATTGACAAGAAATTTCCCGCTTGTGTACTAAAACTATTCATTCAAATATCCAAACAACATTCAAAATGAAAAGACTATTACCCTATATTCTGATGGTTGTTTTCGTAATTCTGCCTTTAACAAAAACCTTGGCACAGTTTTTTGATCAGCAACAGCTTAAACTTTCTGCGGAACCTAAAGACCCACTGGAAGATCATCCTTTTAAGGATCCTGAAACATTACAAGCTTTTTTGGATAAGTTTGAAAAGAATACCTCACCAGACAAGATAGTAGGCGGTAATGAAGTCGACATTGAAGATTATCCCTGGCAGGTATCCCTGCAAACGCAACCCAATTTCGGGGCACAACACTTTTGCGGAGGAACCATCATCGACAGGGAATGGGTGCTTACAGCCAGCCATTGTGTTGATGATCCTGCCATTAACCCTTCAGTGATTCGTATTCGCGCAGGGTTTACTTCTTTAAGCGCTGGTGAGGGCAGTTTTCATGATATTTCGGAAATCATCATGCATCCACAATACAATGATAATAACTATGACAATGATATAGCCCTTCTCCGGTTGTCTGATCCCATCGATCTTGAAAATCCTGCTACTTCATCTGTGGATTTGGTGAGGAGTTTTGATGTGGAAGCGGGACTTGCCGATGCTGGTGTTATGTCAAAAGTATCCGGATGGGGCAGTCTTTCCAGTGGCGGTCAGTCGCCCGATATTCTTCATGCTGTGGAGGTGCCAATTGTCGCAGGGTCAGCGGGGTACAATCCGAGTCAGATCACTGAAGGCATGCTCCTGGCCGGGGTTGCCGGAAAAGATGCCTGCCAGGGTGACAGTGGAGGCCCTTTGGTGGTTCCTGATGGAACCGGATTTTATAAAATTGCAGGTGTAGTAAGCTGGGGTAATGGTTGTGGATTGGCCAACTTTCCCGGCGTATATGCCAGGGTTAGCTACTATGAAGACTGGATAGACCAGTACATCATTGGCGATGACCCCAATCAATACCAGACTTTGTGGTTTGAAGGTTTTGAACCCCCCAATGCCGATGGTGCCTTACCTGAAGGATGGGAGGTAAAAGTGAATACGGCAGAAGATGGCGGATTAAATGGGAATAATCTGGCAGATACTGTTGGGGTGGATATTCCAAACTTTTGGTTCCGTCTTTCGGATGACACATATCCATATACTGAAGAAGATGCAGATCAGTATATTCGTACTGGTTCTGCCTCTATGCATATTACCTGGAATGCCGACGATTTGAACTGGGCGATCTCACCCGAAATTGAATTGCCTGATGAAGATGGTGCTTTGGAATTATCTTTTTGGCCCTGGATCAACAATAGTGCTTCTCAGGGATGGATCACAAAATTTTATCTTACCGTTCTGGTCAATGATCAGTGGCAAACGCTCGATTCATTGGATGACGGAACAGATAATTTGTTCAATACCGATGTGGTTGTTGACCTGGAAGAATTGAAGGGCGATACGGTACGCTTCGGGTTTGTTCATGAATGGAATGATGGGATTCAAATGTCTGTTGATGATATTTCCTTGCGCAGGGAAAATCAGCAGATCACTGCACAGTGGTTGATCACTGATGGAGCAGACCCTTTGTCGGATGCTTTTGTAAGAATCAGAGGGGTCGGTCAGTTCACAACAGATGAAACGGGTTTGCTGGATGTACCTGTTTATCTCGGAGACAATGAATATGAGTATTCGGTTTTTCGTGCGGGTTATTTTCCTTTGGAAGGAAGTGCGCTTGTAACGGAGGATGGACAAATTGTCGTTGTTTCTATGGAAAAGATCCCTGCTCCTGAAATTGTGGTCACACCTGATGCTTTGACGTTTGAATTGGCGATGGGCTACACTGACAGCACCCAGCTCAATATTTCCAACCCTGGTGATGCCGAACTGGAAGTATCTCTTTTTCCTTATCCTGTTTTGGCAGACCCGAAAGATGTTTCTGCTGCCGAACCTGGACAAGAACTTTTTGATCAGAAAACTTTTATTGACCCCGATCAGCTGCAGGCAGTCAGAATGTCATCAGGATCGCAGCAAATGGGTATGAATGATCAAAAAGACCATAAAAATGCTCCCGGAGAGTTTGAGGAGATCTTTTATGATAACGGTGATATTACGGTTTCTATAGGAACCGATGGTGCCGGAAGCTTTGCAGCTGCTTCAAGATTTACTTCCGAAGAGTTACAATCTTATTATGGTGTCTTCGAATTATCGCAGGTGAAGTATTTTGTTGCTACTGATGATTTCAGCAGTGTGGAAGTAAAGATATGGCAGGGTGGTTCATTGGATGGACCCCTTAACGAAATCTACGCGCAGGATGTTACAGATGATGTGCTGGTGGGACAGTGGAGTACTCATCAACTGCCTGTTAATATACCACTTGAACCCGGTGAAGAATATTGGCTGGGATATGCCCTTGAAGCAACAGGTGGTTTTCCTTTGGGTGCCGATACAGGACCCATGGTGCAGGACAAAGGTGGATGGTTGTTGTTCAACTCCAACTGGGTGCAGCTGAATACTTTGGGATCTCCTCCATTGGATTATAACTGGGGGATTCGCGGCGTTTTGCAGATGAGTGTAAACATTGACTGGATGTCCTTCAATCCCGCTTCGGCTCTTGTGGCTCCGGAAACCAATTCAGATATTGAAATTCTTTTTGATGCCACAGAACTTGAACTGGGCACTTATGAAGCACAGATCCTTGTGGTGAACAATGCGGGTGATAACATTGCAGTTCCTGTTTCACTCAACGTGGTACCGCCTACTTACGATGTTACCTTCGTGATAACAGATCAGGCAGGTGAATTGGTTACCGATGCCCAGGTTACCCTTGATGGTGTTGAAAATGAGGCAGGCAATTACCTTTTTGAAGATCTGGAAGCAGGAACATATAACTATCAAATTACCAAAGAGGGTTTTCTTACTTCTTCTGGCAGCATTATGGTGGTGGATGATCATGTTTCCGCTTCTGTGATCCTCATTTCTGAGGAAACGACCCCGGTAGGTCTTTCTGTTACCATAAAGGACGAATTTGATGAACCAGCACCCGATGTGGAGTTTCACCTGCAGGGGTTTGGGGTTAAGATCACCGATGACCTGGGGCAGGCGAATTTTACCGTTGTTCCCGGAACCCATGCCTTTTCTGCCATGGGTGCTCCCTTTGATACCTTGTCCTCTGAATTGACTGTTCCCGATCAGGAGAATGTTGATCTGGAGTTTACCCTCAATTATGTAAGGTTCAATCTCGGTTTGGAGGTCAATCTGGAAGGGGCAGGTGCAGTAACCGGAGCTGGTGAATACTATTACGGGCAATCTGCCACCATCGAAGCCAATGCCAATACCGGACACACCTTTTTACACTGGTTGGAAGATGGTGAGGTATTTTCTGAAGAAGCCGCTGTTACTTTTGATATTTTCAATGAAATGAACCTGATGGCTGTTTTTGAACTCAACACATATATCATTACTTCGTCATCTGAAGGCCCTGGTGCCATCGATCCCGAGGGAGAAGTAGTTGTTGAATACGATCAGGATCAGGGATTTCTTATTACTCCGCTTCCTGGTGCATATGTATCCGACGTACTTGTAAATGGTGAAAGTGTGGGGGCGGTAGAGGAATATACCTTTGAAAATGTTACAGAAGACGGAAATGAAATCCATGCTGTATTTGCATGGAATTCATATGAAGTAACCATTACTTCTGATGGAAACGGAACTGTTGAACCTTCCGGTACTGTTATGGTGGAACATGGTAATAATCTTGCCATTGAATTTACTCCTGACACCGGACATTATTTATCTGATCTGCTTGTAAATGATATTGGAGAAGACCCTGTTGAGTCTTTCCTTTTGCTGGAAGTAACAGAAAACACCACCGTTCATGGTGTATTTGATATCATGACTTATAGGGTAAGTGTGAGTGTGCAGGGAAACGGAACCATTTCTCCCGATGGCGATATTGAGGTTGAGCATGGCGATGATATCACCTTTGAACTCAGCCCCGGTGAGGATAGTTTTGTCTCTGATATTCTTGTGGATGATATCAGTGTGGGAGCAGCTGAGGAGTACACACTTTTTTCCATTGCCAAAGATACAGAGGTAATGGCTGTGTTTGATCTGATCAACAGTGTTACAGATTATTCAGATGAATTTCCGGTGCAGGTTTATCCTAATCCGGCTGTTTCATCCATTACGGTTAAAAGTGATGAGATCATCGATATGGTCAGTATCTACAATATGAAGGGACAGATCGTTACATCTATTGATGCTTCATCTTCTGAGCAAATGATTGATGTGGAGCAGTTTGAAGCAGGTATGTATTTCGCCAGGGTGCTTTCGGTGTCAGGAAAGGTCTCTGCTTTGATTTTCGAGGTAAAATAGATTCTTTTGCAATCATGATAAAAAATAAAAAGGGTTACTTCAGGTAACCCTTTTTTGTTCATTCTTTTGATCGATGGTTTTAAGTAGTCTCTGGTCATAATTCCCGCTTACAGCGAGCAATGGAACTTTCAGGTGAGAAAACAGGTAAATTTAATTTTGTTAGATGTTATAATTGGTTTAAATTTGCAATTGGGAAATATTGATCATAAAAATGACTTCATCACATCAAAAAGGTACGAACCGTTTGTTTTGGTTTCATTATTGTAATGATTTAATTCGCTTGTGCAGAAAATTTCCTGTATAAACACATCAATTCACTGAATAAAAACTTTAATTGAAGAAACATGAAAAAGTTAGCTATTTCATTTGCATCCTTGCTTTTTTGTTCTTTTTTTCTTGCTGCAACTGTTCATGCAGAAGAAAAAGGACCTGAGTTGAAATTCTCAAAAGATTCAGAGCAATTGGGTACAATTTTAGTAAAAGACCTTGAAACGTATAAACTACAGGTAGAGTTTACCAACGAAGGCGATGCTCCCCTTGTTCTTTCTAATGTAAGAGGTTGTTGCGGTACACGAATAAAAAACTGGCCCAAAGAACCTGTCATGCCAGGTGAAGAAGGTGTGATTGAAGTGGAGTTCAGACTGGCGCCACGCCCGCACAAAGTCAGCAGAACCGTTACGGTTACTTCCAATGATCCCAAAAATGTAAAAATGTTTCGCATTAAAGGTGAAGTTGTACACGAAGAAACTTCTGATTTCAATACAGGACAGCAGAACAAAGCGATGGCACCTGAAAACAAACAATAAAATTGCTGCACTTTTGTTACCAACAGTAAACTGTTGCTACAACCATACGAGTGTCCGGGAAAATTTATCTTAAACCTGAAAAATTTTTCCGGACTTCTTTATTTTAAACCATTGATGGTCGGTGCAAATTATTTTTGGCAATTCGTATAACTTCCTGTTTTTTTAAATCTTTTCAAACTTCAACTGCTACAGTTTTGTTAAATTCGCATTCAGTTTTAAATCAATCATCATGAACAGGCAAAACTTCCTAACGCTTACTTTGTGGATTTCCAGAATTCTGTTTGGTATTGTGTTCATCTTTTCAGGCTTTGTGAAAGCTGTTGATCCTTTGGGTTCTACTTACAAATTTCAGGACTATTTTCTCGCTTTCAATGCCGAATGGATGTTTCCCATTGCCCTTCCTCTTGCCATATTGCTAAGTGCCCTTGAATTTGTTGTAGGAGCAGCTGTATTGGTGGGTGCCAAAATGAAGTATGCCTCCTGGGGTGGCCTGTTGTTCATGCTGTTTTTCACCCCTCTTACCTTATACATTGCCATTGCAGACCCGGTTCCTGACTGTGGTTGCTTTGGCGATGCGCTGATCATCAGCAACTGGGAAACCTTTTATAAAAACCTGATCATTCTTGCTGCCATCATTTTTATTTTCATACACCGATCAAAATTCAAACCGATCATTTCTACCCAAAAAGATTGGTTGATGCCCGGCATTTTTGCAGTTTTTATCCTGTTTATTTCGGTTTATTCTTTAAGAAACCTGCCCATAATCGATTTTCGTCCATGGAAAAAAGGGGCTCATATTTATGAGCAACTTTCACCCGTTCAGGAGCAAATTGCCGAATTTACCTTTGTTTACGAAAACCCTGAAACAGGAGAACAAAAAGAATTTGCTGTGGATAACCTGCCGTCCGATCCATGGGTATATGTTGATCGAAAGGAAAAAATAATTCAGGAATTCATTGATGCGCCTATTACCAATTTTTACATTCAGGATGAATATGGCGATGATTATACCGATTCATACATTGCAAACCCTGACTTTCAGTTTATTGTGGTTGCGTATGATCCGGGACGGACAAACAAGAAAGCTTTTGAAAAGAAAATCAATGATTTTGCCCGGTTGGCAGAAGAAGACGGCGTCTCCTTCATTGCACTTACCGGAAGTACCTTTGAAACCATGGATGCTTTTCGCCATGAAGTGCAAGCTTCCTATCCTTTTTATCAATCTGATGGTACTGCCTTAAAAACCATCATCCGTTCCAACCCTGGAATGTTGTTACTCCACAATGGTGTGGTGCTCGACAAATGGCATTACTCCGATATTCCCGATTATCAGAAGGTGAAAGAAAAGTACCTGCAAAAGGAGTACCCACGATCTGAAAAATAAATGCGGTGTTACCTGCACATGCTTTTTGATTCAGCGTTTATTTTTGAAAAAATCACTCAACAACCTGCCACATTCATCCTCTTTTACCCCCATAACCAACTTTGTAGTGGGATGTAGGATTTTTTTACTGGTATTTGTAAACCCCCTTTTTAAATCTCTGGCCCCTGTTACTATTTTTCCAATTTGCGCCCAGTAACTCGCCCCGGCACACATCACGCAGGGTTCCAGTGTTACATAAAGGGTGCAATCACGCAGATATTTCCCCCCAATGTGTTCAAAAGCTGCTGTAAATGCCTGCATCTCTGCATGAGCGGTTACGTCATTTAATCGTTCTGTAAGGTTATGACTGCGTGCTATGATCTGGTTCTGGCAAACAATAACAGCGCCTACAGGTACCTCATCTGCATCAAATGCCTTTTGGGCTTCCTTCAATGCCTCATTCATATAATGGTCATCCGTAAAGATCGTAAAGGTCATAAGTGGGTGGTTTTTGTTTTATGGAATTATAAATTTACATGGATCGTTAATCAATTGTTGGGTTTTGTTGTTAGTTTAATGGAAATTTCAAATCTATAAAAATCAATGTTTTTGGAGAACTGGCATCCTGAGGTATGATTTGTCAGACAAAAACTGGTTTTATTGCATCAGTAAAAATCAATACAATTATGGAAACCAAAACCCAACTTACAGAATTTGCCAAAGATACGATTTCTGGTTTATTGAAAAATCCCAAACAACTCAATCCCAAATATTTTTATGATGACAAGGGCAGTGAGATCTTCAGAAAGATCATGAGAATGCCAGAGTATTATCCTACCAATTGTGAGTTTGAGATATTTATTGATCAGGCTGAAGAGATGAAAGCCTCGATGAAAAATGAACGAAGTGGGTTCGATCTTATTGAACTGGGGCCAGGGGATGGTCTGAAATCCAAAATATTGCTTCGTACGCTTCTGCAATCAAACATTGATTTTGATTATTTCCCGGTAGATATTTCATCCGATGCACTTTCCAGACTGGTGGACGAACTTGTAAACGAACTCAACGGAATCCGTATTTATGAGCGGGCAGGTGATTTTTTTAAGGTTCTGGAACATTTTGATCCACAAAGCATCAGACCCCGCATAATCCTTTTTCTGGGTGGAAACATCGGGAATTTCAACCCGGATGAAGTAGATTCTTTTTTGCGTAAAATTCATCAACTTACACGCAAAGGGGATAAAATACTCATTGGATTTGACCTGAAAAAGTCTCCCTCTGTGATCTGTAACGCCTATGATGACCCCCACGGATATACCCGTGATTTTAATCTTAATTACCTGAACAGGGTCAACCGGGAACTGAATGCAGATTTTGATGTCAGTTTTTTTGAGCATCACGCATCTTATGATCCTCTTTCCGGAAGTATGAAAAGTTTTCTTGTCAGTAAAAAGAATCATTCCGTCTGGTTTGATGGCATAGATCAAAAAATTCATTTTAAAAAATGGGAAGCCGTTTATATGGAACTTTCCCAGAAATATGATCTTGAATCCATTCAAAATATGGCTCTTGATGCCGGTTTTGAAGTGGAAAAGAATTTTATTGACTCCAAAGGGTATTTTGCCGATTCGCTTTGGGTGAAAAAATGATGGTACATTCTGGTTTTTACGTGGATCCGTGTGTATGTCAATGTTCTCGTCATGACCCGGTTCATCAATATATATTTTATTCAACCTGAATCATTTTTTTCTCATTAAAACCTATACTTATGAAAGCAATTTGGAATGACACCATAGTTGCCGAAAGCAATGATACAATTGTAGTGGAAGGAAATCATTACTTTCCTCCGGAATCGATAAAAAAAGAATATTTCTCTGACAGCAACTATTCAACATCCTGCCCCTGGAAAGGGAAGGCCGCTTACTACAACCTTGAAGTTGAAGGAAAAACAAACGAATCAGCAGCATGGTATTATCCCCAACCCAAAGAAAAGGCCGCCAACATCAGGGATTATGTTGCTTTCTGGAAAGGGGTGAAAGTAACAAACTAAGTAGAGTCAGCAAGAAAAGTTATGATTCTCACTAAGTAATCTGTTTTAAAACTTGAACGAACTAAACATTTATGGATTTAAAAATCAGGGAAGTATCAACCGGAGAACTCAAAAACTTCTTAAATGATGAAAATTATGTGATTGTTGATGTTAGACCCACACATGCCTATAACGGATGGCAATTGCACAATGAAGAGCGCAGCGGACATATAAAAGGGGCCCGTACTTTGCCCGTAAAATGGGCGGAATATCTCGACTGGATTGAAATTGTGCGACATAAGAATATTTTACCGGAACAGAAAATTGTTTTGTATGGATATGATGATGCCGACGTCATCAAAGTAGCCAAACGTTTTCAGGACGCAGGATACGAACATTTGTTTTCTTATCCTGGATTTCTTACTGAGTGGTGCAAAGATGATTCCCTGCCCATGGATCATCTGCCAAAATACAGACAGTTGGTTTACCCTCAATGGGTCAACCAGCTCCTTAAGGGAGAAAATCCACCCGCCTTTAATAACAACGATAATTTTGTGATCTGCCATTGCCACTATCGCAATAACGATGATTACCTGGAAGGTCATATCCCTGGCGCTATCGCATTAGACACCCTTGAACTGGAGTCTCCTGAGACCTGGAACAGAAGATCGCCGGAAGAGCTCGCCAAAGCATTTGAAAAACATGGTATTGATTCCGATACCACCGTTGTGGTTTACGGCAGGTATTCTTTCCCCGACAACAACGACCCCTTTCCAGGTAGCAGTGCAGGTCAGTTGGGCGCTATCAGATGTGCCATGATCATGATGTATGCCGGAGTGAAAGATGTGAGGGTGCTGAATGGTGGAATTGCTGCCTGGGAAGCCGAAAATTTGCCTCTGACAAAAAGTGTAACACTGCCCCGTCCCAAAAAAGACTTTGGTGTCAGGATCCCTGTCAGGCCAGAAATCATTGTAGATCTTGAGGAAGCCAAAAACATGATCGAATCTCCCGCTGCTGATATCATTTGTACACGAAGCTATCCTGAATACATTGGTGAAGTGAGCGGATACAATTATATTGAAAAGAAAGGACGGATTCCGGGTGCTGTATATATTGACAATGGTTCGGATGCTTATCATATGGAAAATTATCAAAATCTTGATTATACAACCCGGGAGTTCCATGAGGTGGAACAAATGCTTCGCGATGCCGGTTTGTCGCCCGGTAAGCACCTGGCTTTTTATTGTGGCACCGGTTGGCGCGGGAGTGAGGCTTTTTACAATGTTTATCTGATGGGATGGCCCAGGGTGTCTGTTTTCGATGGTGGATGGTTTGAATGGAGTAATGATCCTGAAAACCCCATAGAAACAGGTGTGCCTTCATAAATCGCTGGATCGTCAAATAAACTTCAGGGCAACAGGTGCCGGGAAGAATATACGATGCAAACCCACTGATCGCAAAGCGCCATCAACCTTTTGTGTACACTTTTTTTAAATTTCTTTGAAAACAGAAATAATTAACGTAATTTTATTTCAAGACAAAGATGGTTCTTTCGGGATCTTATCCGGGAAAAGGTTTTACCCATATTGCCTCTGATGATTTTGTAAGCAGAGAAAGATATAATCCCGGTTTTTCAGGAACCTGGATGTGTTTTTCAAATCAATGATATCATTATGCTTATAAAAACTTATGGGAGTGCCGTTCAGGGAATCAGTTCAACAACCATCACCATAGAGGTGGCAGTAGAAAAAGGGGTGAATTTTTTTATGGTGGGATTGCCCGACAGTGCTGTAAAGGAAAGTCATCATCGTATCGAAACGGCCCTAAAGCAAAACGGATACAAAATTCCCGGTAAACGGATCGTGGTGAATATGGCGCCGGCAGACATTAAAAAAGAGGGTTCCGCTTACGATCTGCCCATTGCGGTGGGGATTTTGGCTGCCAGTGAGCAGATCAGCAATCAAACGGTACATGAGTATGTGATCATGGGAGAACTATCCCTGGATGGCAGTATTCAACCCATGAAAGGTGCACTGCCTATTGCTATTCAGGCAAGGCAGGAGGGTTTCAAGGGGTTGATACTGCCAAAAGTAAATGCAAGAGAAGCTGCTGTGGTTAATAACCTCGACGTGCTCGGCGTTGAAAATATTAAGCAGGTCATCGATTTTTTTAATGGTGAAACAGAACTGGAAACCACTGTGGTGAATACCCGCGACGAGTTTTTTTCGCGTCTTGATGATTATGATTTTGATTTTTCTGACGTAAAAGGGCAGGAAAATATAAAACGTGCCTTTGAAGTGGCGGCTGCGGGCGGCCATAATCTCATTATGATCGGCCCGCCGGGTGCCGGAAAAACGATGCTGGCAAAACGACTGCCGGGTATTCTGCCACCACCCAGTCTTCACGAAGCACTTGAAACGACTAAGATCCATAGCGTGGCTGGCAAACTCGACCGGAATGCTTCCCTGCTTCCCATGCGCCCTTTTCGTCAGCCCCACCACACAATTTCTGATACCGCACTTGTCGGGGGAGGTTCCTTTCCTCAGCCGGGCGAAATTTCCCTTGCCCACAATGGTGTCCTTTTTCTGGATGAATTGCCTGAGTTTAAGCGAACGGTTCTGGAGGTTTTACGCCAGCCGCTCGAAGACAGGGTGGTAACCATCAGCAGGGCACGTTTATCGGTTGATTATCCTGCCAGTTTCATGCTGGTGGCGTCTATGAATCCCTGTCCGTGCGGTTACTATAATCATCCGGAAAAGGATTGTGTTTGTGCACCGGGCATCGTTCAGAAGTATCTGAATAAAATTTCCGGTCCTTTGCTCGACCGGATCGATATCCATATTGAAGTAACACCCGTACCCTTCAGGGAGTTAAGCGAAATGAAACCCGCAGAAAAAAGCAGGAATATTCGTGACAGGGTCATCAAAGCAAGAGAGGTACAAGAGGAAAGATACAAAGATGTGAACGGCATTTATTGCAATGCACAAATGAGTTCCAAAATTCTGAGGGAGATCTGCCAGATCGATCAGGCGGGTGGTTTATTGCTGAAAACAGCCATGGAGCGCCTCGACTTGTCTGCAAGAGCGTATGACCGCATTCTGAAAGTTTCCAGAACCATCGCCGACCTGGAAGGATCTGATGATATCAAACCCGAACATCTGGCAGAAGCCATCCACTACAGAAGCCTCGACCGCGAAACATGGGCGGCCTGATGAGGGCATGAGGGCAGAACCCTACGTGTGGGTTGTCCCTGACCGGTCATGAGAAACAAAAAGAGGGTGTTGGAGGGTGTTGGAAAAGACCTGTGGATTGTATCCAAAGAGGTTTTCATTAATTCGGTCAGATGCCTGCCCCGTTCTTTTCTTACGGGGGAGCTCGCCAGCACTCTGACTGCATGTTTGACCATGCCACAAATTATAATCATGCGCGTGTGTGTCAAAAATTTTTGTCATGCTCGGTTCATCTCTGTGTCTGTCCATTTTTTAGTGCTTTATGAACACATAGCAAATGTATGTCCATTTTTTAACATCACCAAAACATTTGTCCAATTGTTATTGAATTCTGTACGTTTGTGTGTTTAAGAAGTATAAAATGAACAATAGTTAATCATATGTCCATATATGTAGAAAAAATGAACACATTCACGCCTTTCTCAATAAAGAAAAGACTAACGTTTGATGGTATGGTGTCGTGCTGGATTACGAAGCAATTTTCTATCAGTCTACACCGACCTTTTTTACGAACCACAAATGCTCGCATACCTCTGAAACCCGCATGCACTTTACCATGTTTGGGTGCCCAGCATGGGCAGTGCACACTATCGTATACTTGATTGAACCGAGCAATTTTTATCATGTTTTTTGCCTGCAAAATTTTTAATCTGCAAAAGATAACTGTTCTGGTCAATGAAAATTGCGAGCTCAATCAACTACTTCAAATACCCAAGTATTCAGGAGAAACGGAAAACGCTTGATGGATGGTTGAGAATTAAGCGAAGCGAATCACTAACACCATGTAAAACAAACAGATGTGAGTAAATCGTTTGTGATATTGTATCTGGGCTGACTGGAAGAAATCTTCTGAAAAGGAAAAATGATTCATATGATAAAGAATGTAAAAGAAGATTCTACCCGACCGATTTAATCAAAATTATTATCGGATAAAACCCGAGCGTAAAGGCAAGAACCTGATCATTCCTGGATTACCTCATGCGATGCATATGCGTGGATTCGAAGCAGAATGGGCGGTTGGGCAATTGCCCTAAGCCCTATTCCGGGCACCGCGATTACCATTGATCGCCTAAGAAAAAGGGAGTACGAATCTATGTATTCCTATTCCCTGAAAGTCTATCCTGATTAACGCAATTCACTCTTTACCGTTTTTTAGTGAACCGCCGTATACGAGACCCTGTTAAATAAATCCTTTTAACAAGGTTTTATGAAAAAGTAAATGATAATTTTACATGGTGAATGTGAGGGGTTCTACGCCAGGTTATTCCTGGCGACTTTTCACTCGATTTGTGTGCGTTTATCTTATTCAAATAATTTTTGAATTTTTTCCTTGGTTTTACTCTCAAATGATTGATTAATCTTCCCAAGTCGTCTTTTTATCAAAGACTTTGGAATCGTAACTATTTTGTGTAATCTTATCACTGAATCCACAGTCAGTCCAGTTCCAATCCAATCCTCTGAATCTTTTTTGATAATTAGTGCTTGCAAGAAAACGCCAATTGCTGCGTTGGGCTCGCCTTCAAAACAGTCGATTACGAAAAGTAAACTCCTGTTTTTCAGTCATCGCCCGCCTTGCACTTGACGCTTTCTTTATCAAGCACAGATAAAATCGTGGGTTTTCTTGCTGACACTAATTATATCTGAATTAATTATATCATCTGGTATCTTGCTTGATATAAAAGCTATAATTACATGGCTATGTTTACTTATCTCATTTGTCAGACAGAGAGCTGGTCTAACCTTGGAGTTTGAAAAATCATTGAATGGAAAAGGAACCAGAACAATTGAGTTTTTAATCATTGAATGGTTCTCCATCATTTATTGAATAAATATCTTCAGATTTATCTTTGAGAAAATCAAATGCAGGATTGGACGATATTGAGTCCAACCAAATTTGTTCTTCATCATTATCTGAATTATCATCAACAAGAATAAGCACTCTTACATTACTATCGGATTTGTCTAATTGATAATCAATTTTCAGATGTCCTTTTTTATCTGTTTTCGAATTAATCTCAATTGCTCTCATTATATAATCTTTTATTTTACAAAGATAATAAAATCAAGCTTTTTATCTTTAATCCCTGGAATTGAAAAATCTCATTTAAGTCAAATGGAAATATTATCAAACCATTAGTAATCTGTTATTTATAACATTGGTCAAAATTGTTGAATTCTTCAATCAACCTTTGGATTCATAACATAATTTCCCGTATGTCTCGTGGGGAAATGCACACTATCGTATGCCTGGTTGAACCGATTCCCGCATAGGCGACGAGCTCAACCCGCCCTTTTTAATGAAATTATGACCGGGTTAAATTCGAAATATGCAAATTTATTTTGAAATCAACCAGGTATGTGTACATTTTATTTTTCTATGGATAAACCCATCCCGGATTCCTATTCTCTGAAAGTCCATCCTGATTACCGCAATTCACTCTCTCCTCTCGTCAGCATGACGAGATAAGAGGCTCTCCCCGTCAGTTAATTCTGGCGGGGAGGTCTAATCGATTGCATGCTGTATCTTTTCATCCGATTGATATATTTAAATGTCTCCCTAATCCTGTTTCAATTAATTTGTAATATGTTGAAAACTGAATATCGCTCTGTCCTCGTTCAATTCTCGAGATATAGCTTTTTTTTGTCCCTGTTCTTTTTGCTAATTCTTCCTGCGTTAAGTTGGCCTCTTTTCTTGCTTCTTTAAGCATTACTCCAAGTCTAAATGGCAAAGAATCTGCATCAAATCTTTCTCTCGGTGGAGTTCCTTTCTCTCCATATTTTTCTTTTAATAAATGAGTACAGTCTAAAAACTTGTTTTTAGACATTCGTGTAATTTTTTTTGTTTT
>CAYMLS010000088.1:0-16992 GCA_964390665.1 uncultured Bacteroidales bacterium
GCATTGATCTTGTCTACATGAGATATAAGCGCTTTCTGTAATCCGAAATCATTTAAAACACCTGGTGTAAGATTGTTGGCGATGCTTCTTGTTTGACTAATGGCATCATCGGTTAGTTCACGGCAATATTTCAAAACTTTGAGTTGTCTTTCAGTCATTCCTTTGGCAAGAGTTTCCTGCTGGAGGTACATTTTTAGCCCCGACAACAACGGACCAATGCCATCATGGAGATCTTCAGCAAATCTTTTTCGTTCTTTTTCTTCTGTAGAAATAACCGTTTTCATGATACTTTTTTCAAGCATGCGCTGTTGCGTAATATCTCTGGCAATGCCGAAGATCTCACCGGGTTTGTTTTCATGAATGTATTTCATAAAACCTCTTACCTGCAGAAATTTCACCTCCCCGTCTTTATCCAAAGCTTTCGTTTCAAAGGAAAATGAGTTTTCTCCTCTTTCCACCGTCTTTTCCATAAGATTTTTGATCACCGGTTTTTCAGAGGGTAATATAAATTCCCAAAGATTATTTACTTCCAGGTTTTCAACTCCCAATAATCTGGCAGCAGCAGGGTTGGTTTTGTGGATTTTGGCCTGCAAGTCAATACTGAAAATGATATCAAGAGCATTGTCAAACAATTCACGATACCTTAGCTCACTAACTTTGAGTTTGCTTTCTGCCTCAATTTTAAGGAAATAGGAATGTAAAAGCTCACAAATAAGGTTTAATAAGTTTCTGGATTCCTTCAACGAGATCTTTTGATCATCTCCATTACTTGTTTTGATATCAGGAAGATATAAAACCAGCTCTCCTTTGTTTTCCTTTCCAAAAGAACCTTTGACCAATAATCCCCCGGATTTCTCCGAAAAATTATCTGATTGAAATACCTGTCCCTGATATTGAATTTTTACTGCATTTTTTGTGTATCTGCCAAAGCTATGGGCGATAGCATTTATGATCTGAGGTAAAAAAACATGATAATCGTTTCCTGTGCCAATAATCTTTGATACATTGTTGAGTAAGCTCAATTCCTGTATCTTGTATTGCAGATGATTCAACAGATTCTGGTTTTCCTCCTGTTTTTTGATTTTATCTGTAATATCCCTTCCAACAGACTGGTATTCGACAATTTTTCCATCTTCATCGTATATGGGTGCTGTAAGCCATTGATAAATATGAGATTTGCCCTGCTGATCAATCCCTTCTAATTCAACAGACCCTTGCTTGTTATTTTTCAAAAATGTTTTCAGGTACTTTTTTACTTTCGCTTTTTCACTGTCGGGAAAAAGATCCACCCAGGGGATCCCGTTAAATTCCTGATATGGTTTTCCCAGAAACTTACACACAGAATTATTGACAAACGAAACCGAAAAATCTGGTTTCCATCGGGTTACAAGATCATTTTGCTGATGCAGAATTGTTTTATAGCGTGATTGACTTTGTTGCAGGAGTTTTTGAGTATGCAATAAATCATCGATATCAAAACAACTACCAATATAACCCGTAAACCTTCCTTTAAAATCCAGTAAAGGTTCGCAAAAGTTTTTCACCCATTTATAATGTCCGCTTTTATGCAAAAGACGATACTGCAATGTAAAGGGTTTTTGGGTGGCAAGTTTATCATTGAAATCTGCCAGAATTTTATCCCTGTCATCGGGATGAATGCCCTTTTTCCAACCGTCTCCCATTTCCGATTCCAGGGATTTTCCGGTAAACTGTGCCCATGTTTTGTTGAAATAGTCAAGTTTTTTATGTGTATTTGACCTCCATATGAGGCTGGGGAAATGATCAAAAACAGTGAGGTAATACTCTAATGATTTTTTTAGTTTTATCTCTGATTTTACCAATGTTGATATGTCTCTCGAAACAACCGTTACCCCTTCAAAATTACCATCAAAAGAAAACCGGGGTGAAACCTTTGCCTGATAATACAATTCGCCACCAAAAGCTTTCAACGAATAGTTGACCTGCTCGGGGAATCCTGTTTTTTCAATTTTTCGTATAGCATCATCGAAGAGTACAACAACATCATTCGGAAATCCAACATCGCTGAGTTTGCTACCCACTTTAAAAGTATTGGCAATACCACTTAATTTATTTCTTTCATTATCGGCATAAAACTCTGAAAACAAACCATTTTTATCCAGCACAAACACGAAATCGTCCATTGAATCGAGTGTTGTGCGCATAACTTCCATTTGCCTGTGCTCCTCGGCTGATTTCTTCAGAGATTCTGAAAATGGTGTAAACAGCAAAAAGAAACCTTCTCCGGGTGTATAGGTGATATTCAACACAAAATCATTCTTTTTTTCAGAACTCTGAGTGTTTTCTCTAATGACAAAACCAGAAGTATCCTGGGTGTTTTTAACCCTTATAGCACAATCATAAACCTCTTTTTTTATGGTTTGGGGTAAAATCTCCCAAAGCTGTCCTCCTTTTTCCAAAAGATCACCAAAAGGCAAAACATTATCTATACCGGGCGTAAGATCAAGTATAACCCCGTCTTCGTTCAGGTCTATAAAAGCAGTTTTGCTTTGTAAAATTTTATGAAGGATATGGTCTTTTTGCATAAACGAGAAAATATACAGGAAAGATTATATTTGATATAACATATCTATTGTTTCCTTTTTCAAAGGTTTGTTGACGAATTTTTTCACAAATCTGTTTTCTTCGGCTCTCCTGAAATCTTCGGCATCAATGGATGAAGATAACATAACTATATCCACATTCTGATGGATATAAACGGGTAATTTTTCAAATCTTTCCAAAAATCCAAATCCATCTATTTCCGGCATTCTTATGTCCAATAAAATAAGATCGGGTATCAAGGCAGATTGATCTTCAGCATATTCTGAAAGGTAGTCAAGTGCTGCCTGGGCAGATTTTTTAACAGTTACCTCTTCTGTATAACCCGCTTTAAGGATCACCCTTTTGTTCACCATGTTGTCGATATCACTATCGTCAACAAGTAATATGTGCTTTATTTTCATCGTTTTACTTTTTTTAAACAAATACCATAACAACAAACCAGAAAGTTTACATTTCGCTGGTAGAGAAAGAGTTTAAGGAAAATAACTTTTTATTTTCGAGTACATTGTTGGGCAGGTCAATGGTAAAGGTGGTTCCTTTTCCTGCGATAGATTGCACCTTTATATTCCCTTGCAGTTTATCTATGATTTCTTTTACAATGTAAAGACCGATGCCACTACCCGTACTTTTCTCGGTACCCCTGTAAAACATTTCATACAGGTGTGGCAGATGCTTTTCTTCAATTCCAGACCCATTGTCGCTTATGGTTATGACGGAATTAACCGGAGAAGTTTTCACCTTGATGTCAACAATGGGTGTGGCCTGATCATAATTATGAAACTTCAATGAATTGGAAATAAAATTATTGAAAATGATCTCAATCCGTTTTTTGTCTGATAAAAATGGGATTCCATTTTTAACATGAACATTAAATTTCACGTTTTTAAATTTCTCGAAATATTTGTAATTCTCTATAGACTTATGAATAAAACTCTCGAAATCAATATTTTCATAAATAACATCACTTCTGGAATTGCGGGAATAGTCGATAATATCATGGATAATTTTATCAAGTCGCGAAATGGTTTCACGAATCATTTCTATATAAACAGACTGTTCCTGAATATCATTTTCGGACTCAAGTAAATTAATCAAACCCAATACAGACATCAATGGCGAGCGAAGTTCATGTGATGTACTGTATACAAATTGATCCAGTTCTTCGTTGGTTTTGAGCAACTCATAATTCTTTTCACGAAGCGTATTTTCAACCTTCTTGGTTTCAGTAATATCACTTAATACTGCAACAAAATGATTCATATCTGTGAGGTCATTCTGAACGGGGGCAAGATACAGCAATCTCCAGAGTGTGTCAGAAGAATCGTCATCCGCATTGTTTCCAGCATTATATTTACATTTTATTTCACCTTTAAAACTCCTCTTATGCCGGAGAGAATAAATGATATTATCACGTGTTTTCTGATGAAGCGGACATCCGATAGTGCTCAGGAAACTCTGACCGACCACATTCTGGTCATCTAATCCGGTAATATTACTCAATTCTTTGTTGGCATAAATTACAGGATACTCCATTCCATCATCTTCAATAATTATAATACCCTCAAGTGCTGATTCCATGGCACTTTTCTGGAGTTTCAGCATTTCTTCCGCTTTTCTTCTTTCGTTGATATTAAAACAAGATCCGATAAACCCGGCAAATTGCCCCTCCAGGTTGTAAAACGGACGAGCCGCATTGATGACCCACTGATATTCACCGGCTTTATTCTTCAGACGATGCTCTATTTGGAAGGGTTCCTTCTTTTTATATGCATTTAGCAGAGCCGTTAGAAAAGAACTTACTTCAGAAATATGCATTTTTTCTACCCAGTCAGATTTTAGTTCCGTTTCCAGGTCATTTCCGGTAAATTCCAGCCATGTTTTATTGAAAAAATCAACCTTTTTTGAAATATTGGTTTTCCATATCATACTTGGAAAATCAGCAAAAAGGGTAAGATAAAAATCGCGTGCCCTTTTAAGGGTCTCTTCTGTTCTTTTCTGGCGTGTAACATCGCGACATAAAACAGTTACCCCATCGGTAATACCCAGTGCATTTTTCCGGGGAGATACCCTGGCACTATACCAAAGGCGCGAACCAAAAGCCTCCAGTGAATAATCAATTTGTTCACTTTGGTCTGATTCAATTACATTTTCAACGGTTTGAAGATATTTTTTTGAAACATCCAGGGGAAATCCTACATCATAAATGTTTTTACCGATAAATGCGTCGCTTGATAAGGAAAAATGTTTACTGTCGGCAGCCTGATAATATTCGGTGAAATCGCCTTCTTTATTGAGGGTGAAAAACAAATCGTCAATGGATTCGAGGGTGCTTCTCAGCATTTCATTCTGCTGATAAAACAATTGATCCTCTTTTTCCTTTTCGGTAACATCCAAAACCGTCAGAAGAACCTGTGTCTGTTCATCTATATTGGTTTTGTTGATCATATAATGAAGATTTTTAGGCACCCCCTCTCCGCTAAAATACTGCAGTTCAACAGTATGAAAATCATCTCCTTCTCCTCGGAATATTTCATTGATCAGTAGGTCTGCACTTTTTCCATGCAATTCCCTCAATCCTGCCCTGAGCAGATCATCGGCACTTTTACCGTAAAGTTCCGCTGCTTTTTTATTAACCTCGGTAATTCTGGCATCATCATCAGGATCAACAAACAACTGTGCCTGCGCATTATTCAAAAAAATATTTCTGTATTTTTTCTGTTTGGCATGTTGTTTTTTCAAAAGTTGATTTTTCTTGAATGACTGCTCTAAGATGAGGTCAAGTCTGGGCTGTTTAAGGGGGGAAAATGCAATATAAAAATTATCCGGCAACTCTGCAGGCAGTATTGATTCCATATCCTGATCATTCAGAATCAATAAAACAGAGGGGAGTTCGGCAACATGCCTGAACAATGGATTCTTTTTTATCGAGTAATATTTTTCAAAATCAAGAATAAGGGAGAAGTTGTTCTGTGTCAGATTTTGAATAAAACTACTTGTCAATAGTGTTTCCGGTGAAATAAACTCAGTGGAATGCACTGTATTTTTCAGGCATGAAAAAGACTCATCGCATAAGCGTTCCGAATTTAAACAAGCAAATATTTTTGTATCGTTTTTCATCTACATCTGGTTATAATTTGATTAATTCGGTTCTCGTTTTTTCCGACGAGAGAGTTCGTCAGCAATCATCTGCTGCATTTCTGAGTATGTTGCGAATTATAATCATGCGCGTGTGTGTCAAAATCTTTGTCATGGCTCGGTTCATGAAAAATACAGTCGTGAAATTTTATGTAAACACGATTATTTTGTCAGTCTTTTTTGGCATGCAGACCACACTCTTTGGTTTCAGGATTCTCCCACCACCATCTTCCACTTCTTACATCTTCTCCTGGCGCTACAGCACGGGTACAAGGCTGGCATCCAATGCTTGGAAATCCTTTATCGTGAAGCACATTATAAGGCACATTGTTCTTTTTTATATAATCCCAAAGTTGCTTTTCTGACCAATGAAGCAGGGGATTAAACTTGAGCATCTGGTTATTTTCATCCCATTCCACGATCTTCATATTGGTTCTGGTTGTTGATTGTTCTTTTCGTAAACCAGTCACCCATCCTTTCAGTCCATTCAATGCCCTTTTCAATGGTTCAATTTTCCTTAATCCGCAGCATTGTTTCCGGTTTTCAATGCTTCTGTAAAACAAATTAATTCCTTTTTCATTCACCATTTTTTCAACACTGGCGGCATCCGGAAAAAAGATCTTAATTTTCAATTTATACCTTGCTTCTGTTTTTTCAATCAAATCGTAAGTTTCGGGAAACATCCTTCCTGTATCCAGGGTGAAGATCTCCATGGGAGAATCAAGGTTGGCAAGCATATGGGTAATTACCTGATCCTCTGCTCCCATGCTGGAAGCAAACTTAACAGTACCGGGATAATGTGAAGCAATATACTCCAGAATTTCAACGGACGATTTACCTTGTAATTTTTCGTTAAGTTGTTGGACAATTTCTCTGTTCATTTTTGTTTGAAATAATTAGGTTTTGTAAAATTATGTTAGGTTTTGTCTATTTCTTCATTAATTTCATATGTCTCATATTCAAAATCATACATGTTTGCTGAAATTCCATCAAAGAAACTATACCAAATCATCATCATATACCTTTTCTGTGTTAAATCAAGAAAGACTCCTGATGGTAAATATATCTTTTGCTCTGATGCCTTTTTCGGTTTGGGTTAAGTTGCAGCACTCGTTCTGATAGTCATGTTCGAAGAACAGGATATAATCATGATCAAGTGCTCTGTGAAGAAATTCTTTCTTTTCTTCCATAGACTTTACCGGATCAACGTCAAAACTGGGGACATAGGGCAAGGGGATATTCATCACAGAAGAAATGAAGTCGGCCATGAAAACAATTTTCTTTCCCTTGTGATCCATTACCGGTATGATCTGTCCTTTTGTATGTCCATATTTTATTTCGAGAAAAACTCCATCACAAAACCAACCTTCTTCATGAATCAATTCCAGTCTTCCCTGATCATAAAGAGAAAGATAATTTTCCGGATGATATGAAGCAGCCTCTCGCGGATTAGGGTTGTTGGCAGTATCCCATTGTGCTTTGGAGCAATAATACTGAGCATTGGGAAAAACAGGGATGGTTGTTTTGCGATCAACATCCCATTTCAGAGCCCCACCGGCATGATCAAAATGAAGATGCGTGAAAATAACATCTGTTATATCCTCACTACTTGTTCCCGCTTCCTCTAATGCAGACTCAATCCCTTTTCTGTCAAAAAGATGGAAGTATCCGTAATATTTTTCACTTTGCTTGTTTCCCAGCCCGGTATCGATCAATATTTTCTTTTCTCCGGTTTCAATGAGCAAACAACGGGAGGAAAGATTGATCATATTGTTTTCATCTGAAGGAACATGTTTAGACCAAATACTTTTGGGTACCACGCCAAAACAGGCACCACCGTCCATTTTAAAATTCTCGGGTATAACAGGTATTAAATTCATTTACGTACAGGTTTTAATACAGGATTTATGATCCCTGCTCAGTGAGCAAAAATACAAAAAATGATAGAGGAAAAACTCCGTGTCTCTTGGTAATTAGCTAAGTAATGCCTTTACACATGAAAAGAAAAATGAGTTGAAGATCATAGATAAAAAAGACCCGCCAAAGCATTCATTTATCACGACATAATCATTTTATTTTGTTTTTTTAAAATCAAGGATATTTTCAACATCAGATAAATGAGGGCAAAGCAATTAGATATTCCCTTTTTCGACCTGTCATTTTGGCAACAAAAAATACTGTTTGTTTGAAAAAAATAATTTTTACTTTAGAACCTTTCAGCACCCCCGGAGAGGCAAGAAGTATCTGAAAGAGCAACGCTGCTTAAAAAATTCAGGAGACATCAATGCAATACTTTATATATTTGCAGGAATATAATTTTTTTTGTGCCTGAGAGTTGATGAACCGAGCCATGACAAAAATTTTGACACACAAGCGCTTGATTATCATTCGCGGCATGCAAAGAAAAGGTTTCGGAGGATTATGACGAGCTCCCCCGTAAGAAAAAACGGGGACCGAATTAATCAAATTATAAACAGATGAACGGTAAGATGATCCTGAAAATCCCGAAGGTTTCCAAAACCTCCAGGGTTTAATCATCTGTGAATATTTGACAAAACAGATCACATGGAAAAATTCTGTTCTGTCATTCTTTTCTTTGTAAGGAACTTATCATGGATTTTTCATGATGCTAATAAACAGATACGAAGTAAAAAACACTTTCTCTTTTTATAACCAAACCATTTTAAGGATGAGCAAGATCAACGCAAAAATTGAAGAAAGCTGGAAAAAAATACTCGATGAAGAGTTCAATAAACCCTACTTTTTAACTTTAAAAGAATTTTTGGTAAAAGAAAAGTCCCGTCATATTGTTTTTCCTCCGGGTGACCGGATTTTTGCCGCATTTGACCATACGCCATTTGAGAATGTCAAGGTGGTGATCTTAGGACAAGACCCCTACCATGGTCCCGGGCAAGCGCATGGATTATGTTTTTCGGTACCCCGTGGAGTGAAACCACCCCCCTCTTTGCAAAATATTTTTAAAGAGATCCATCAGGATCTCGGGATACCATTACCGACGCACGGCAACCTCGAAAAATGGTCGAAACAAGGAGTAATGCTATTAAATGCAACCCTTACTGTAAGAGCACATCAGGCAGGATCTCATCAAAAAAAAGGATGGGAAATTTTTACGGATACAGTCATCAGAATATTATCAGCAAAGAAACAGAATCTGGTTTTTTTGCTTTGGGGAAATTATGCCATTCAAAAATCATCCATGATTGATGAATCGAAACATTTGGTGTTAAAAACGGTACATCCATCACCATTATCAGCATCGCGCGGTTTTTTCGGATGCAGGCATTTTTCCAAAACCAATGATTATCTCGCCCAAAACGGAAAAGAACCCGTGGATTGGAACCTGAATACAGATTAGAAATTACATACACCTTTTCTATCCGGTGAAATTTACTTTTGTAAAAGTTGCACCGCTAAATGAAAAATAAACAACTACAACATCTAAACTTATGAACCGAGCCATGACAATATTTTCACACACACGCATGATTATAAGGATAGCTCAAAGAACGGGACTGTCCCATCTGAGCACTTTCATCAAATTATAATCAGATAAAACTATATATCAATATAACAATCAGGCAATCCAACAATCCATCAATATAACAATCCAAACCTGGAGGTTCCATCTACACAATTGAAAAACAAATATAACCAGATGAACGTAGTTTTTCCCTTTTCACGAATCACTCTCCTGAAATTGTTTTTGGGGATCGTAATGATTCTTGTCAGTGGAAAAACTACGGTTGGGTTTTTAAAACCTGAACATAAGATGGAGTCGTTACCTGAAAAAAGTTCAGTAATTTTTACAGAGGATCGTGAGTATGCAGACAGTTTAATCAATTCCCTGAACCGGAAAGGATACCTTCAGGCAAGCATTGATAGCATTTACACTGAAAATGGGCAACAAAAAATAAGTTTTAAAAAAGGGCAAAAATTTTACTACGAACCTGATATTTCAAATATTCCTCCATCCGTTGGTAATTTTACGCCCGATGAAATACAAACACCTTCTGTTATCAGTTTTGAGCAGTTTAACAAATTAACCCGCTCCATCCTTCATTCCTATGCAAACGCAGGCTATCCTTTTGCCCGTATCAACAAACAGAATATTGTATTAAAAGATTCAGTAATACACCTGGATTTAGAAGTAAACCCAATGGAATATACTGAATTTCAGGATATAAAAATTAAAACCGACATAAAGATCAGCAAAAGATTTTTACACCAATATTTTGGGATCAATAAAGGTGATCCGTATAATGAAGAAAAGGTTCGAGATATCAGCGCTAAAATAGAATCCTTAGACTTTTTGGCATTGGAAGCACCGGTCGAAATATCCTTTTTTCCCGGGCAAGCGGTTTTGTCGCTGCCCTTAAAAAAAACAAGCAACAACCGCTTCGATGGCATAGCAGGTCTTTCGGGCGGAGGAAATAATGAACCACTAAGAGTCAACGGTATATTGAATCTTTATCTGAGCAATACATTGGAAAGGGGGGAAAGCATTGATATCAGATGGAGAGCCCCCGGTAATACGACACAATTTCTGGATATTGTTACAAAATTACCATATCCTTTAGGCATACCTGTAGAAACCGGATTCGGTTTTTCACTGCAAAAGCAGGATACTTCCTGGATTCAGATACAAACAAAACCCTCGCTGAAATTTAACATAAGGAGAAACACCTTTGGAGGCATATTTCTTGATTACACCAACAATTCACTGCTTGCTCAAACCACAGGCAATACATCCGTCTCAGAAGAATTAACCAGTAACGTTGGTTTTACTTCCCTGCTCTATGGTATCACATTTGAATTTACAACACCTGGTTTTCATACCAATTTATTGCGAAAAGGGTTGAGTTTAGAGTTGAGTGGTTCAGCAGGAAATATAAGATTTGCTGAAGATACAAACTCAGACAGCAACCAAAACCACGAACAGGCAAGTTCGTTGCATATGAAAAACAGCATGATTTTCAACCAAAGATGGCGATTGTCAAACCGTTCTACCCTGTCTCTGAAATCTGATTTTTTTCTAATGCCGGGAAAAAACTTTCATAACAATCAACTCCAAAGAACAGGAGGTTTTCAAAGTCTGAGAGGATTTGATGACTTATCGCTGATGGCATCCGGATACATTTTCAACCATCTGGATCTGCGCTATTTTACTTCACCCGAAAGTTTTTTCAGCCTTTTCATCAATGGAGGATGGTATGAAAATAAAAACCGGTTGGACTATTACAATGACTATCCTGTTGGTTTTGGTTTAGGAATACATCAACAAACCCAGGCAGGTACTTTTACCTTGTATTTTGCTTCGGGTTTTTCAGAAAGGCAAAACTTTTCTTTACGCAACGCAAAAGTGCATGCCGGATACATCAGTAAATTTTAGCCGTTATGCAAAACCATATTCTTTCTATAAACAAGGAATAAGAAATCTACGCTAAAAAGTATAGTCTACAAATTACATCAATGGACACTAATTATAATACCTGATATTCAGACAAATAAAACCATAATAATTGCACGAATTTCTCCGAAAACCAGTTTTCGTAGGAGACTAAAGGAATTAAAAAACATTCGTGCGGAAGACAAAAAGTAAAATTCTATGAGAAAATTTTTTTTGCCCGAACAGGAAGGCACTGATTATGCCTGTTATCAGCAAAACCTGCATACAGAGATCTATTTCTGATCGCCCATTAATTTACTCAATGTATCAATACGCGCCTGAAGGCTATGCATTTCTTCCATTTTTCCGGAAAGCGTTTTATTTACATTTTGAAGTTGATCACGAAGTTCTAACATTTGCATGTCGGCCAATCCTGTTTTTCCTTCCTTGTAATCTTTAAAGGACTGTTTTCCAATGTTTGTTTTCAGGAAACTCATGAACTCCAGAAGGTACTTTTCCATTTCCGGATCCATTTCGGTGTTGGAAGAAAAATCCTGTTTAATAAATTTCAGATCGAAACTAACACTGCCATCGCGGGCGGATGAAATAAGGTCGTTGAAGCAGTGGATATACTCTGAGAAGGGAGTGATCAGATTTCGGGGCATATTGTAAACCTGCATCATCACTTTAGAAGATTCTTTTTTGCGTACCTCACCAAAAAGGAAATGCATGGTAGCGTATAAACCTCTTTTAATAACTTTTTCAGGTGGAAAAACACTTGGGTTATTTTCAAGATAAAGTTTCTTGAGAGATGTAAGATTAATGAAAGACAAAGGCAATCTTTCCATATCATTAAAACTTACATCCAGATGAACCAGGTTATTAAGATCGCCGATGCTTTCCGGCAAACCATCAATTTTATTATTACTGAGGTCTAACGTGTTCAGGTTCTGAAGGTTTCCAAACCTACCAGGCAATTCTCTGATCTCGTTATGGTTGAGATAAAGGGAGCGTAGATTTGTTAAATGACAAAATTCGTCAGGTAGCTCATCAATGTTATTGTAAGACAGGTCTAATTTCTGAACTGCTGTTAAGCGGCCTATTTCAGGCGGAATCTTTTTAATTCCACGGTTAGACAAACTCAGTTTTTTGAGTTTTTGTTCTTTTGCCAGTTCAATGGCTTCCAATACTTCATCTAAATCCATATGCTTAATTTTTATACCTCAAAAATATTTAAAATATGTTTGCGGTATTTACTGAATTTTGGAGATTTACTCCGCGTATAAACGCATAGGATCTGTTCAATCAGCGAAACACATTAATTTTTAAGAATTCCTTCTATTTGATCTAACTCTTCCTGATCAAAATGTATATTCTGTGCTGCACCCAGGTTGTTTTTCAATTGACCGACACTGCTTGCACCTACCAGAACGCTGGTTACCACTTCGTTTTTGAGCAACCATGCAATGGCCATTTGAGCCAGAGACTGTCCTCTTTTTTGTGCAACATCGTTGAGTTTCCTGACCATGGCAATTTTTTCAGGTGTAACCTGATCAGGTGATAAAAACCCTGTTGATTTCCCTGCGCGTGAATCATCGGGGATGCCATTCAGATATTTATCTGTCAGAATTCCCTGAGCCAAGGGAGAAAATGCGATACATCCGATTCCTTGCTCTTTCAGGGTGTGGAGCAAACCATCTTCCACCCATCTGTCGATCATAGAATACCGGGGTTGATGGATAAGGCAAGGTGTACCCAGTTCTCTTAATATTGTAGCGGCTTCTCTGGTTTGTTCGGGTGAATAACTGGAGATTCCGGCATACAAAGCTTTACCCTGTTTTACAACATGATCGAGTGCCATCATGGTTTCCTCCATGGGAGTTTCGGGGTCAGGGCGATGCGAATAGAAGATGTCAACGTAATCAAGATTCATACGTTTTAAACTCTGATCAAGGCTGCTTACAAGATATTTTCGTGATCCCCAATCGCCGTAAGGGCCAGGCCACATGTAATATCCTACCTTTGTGGAGATGATCAATTCATCGCGGTAGTTTTTCAGATCATCCGACAGAATTCGCCCAAAATTCTCTTCAGCACTACCGGGAGGAGGTCCATAATTGTTGGCAAGATCAAAATGGGTAATACCTGCATCAAAAGCTTCGTGGATAATTGCCCTGCCATTCTCAAGCACATCCACACCACCAAAGTTGTGCCACAGACCAAGAGAAATGATTGGCAGCATCAGTCCACTTTTACCCGTTCGCCGGTATTGCATCGTATCATATCGTTTATCAGAAGGTAAGTATGTCATATTCTTTTGTTTTGGTTTCATTAGATAATAACAGGCAAATGTAAGGATTTAGAAATAAAAAAAACGAAAATGACAAAAAATACAAAACAAAAAAACCGGCACAGGGCCGGTTTTTTTACATAAACAAGTGTTTTGCACTTGTAATAATATTATTTTCCGATTTTTTCCACCAGGTCAACAACACGGTTGGAATATCCGAATTCGTTGTCGTACCAGGAAAGAACTTTTACAAAGTTACCTTCCAGCACCTGTGTCATCAATGAATCAAATACAGAAGAGTGGGTATTACCGATAACATCGGTAGATACGATAGGATCGGTGCAATATTCCAAAACACCTTTCAGTTCACCTTCTGCAGCTTCTTTCATAGCAGCGTTGATTTCTTCTTTTGTAACAGATTTTTCGAGTTCTGCTGTAAGGTCAACAACCGATCCATCGGGCGTTGGAACGCGCATGGCAAAACCATCGAGTTTACCTTTCAGATCAGGAATAACCAATCCAACTGCTTTTGCTGCCCCTGTGGTGGTAGGAATGATAGACATAGCGGCTGCACGTGCACGACGCAGATCGCTGTGAGGAGCATCCAAAATGATTTGATCATTGGTGTAAGAGTGGATGGTGTTCATCAGTCCTCTTTTGATACCGAACTTATCATTTAAAACTTTGGCAAAAGGAGCCAAACAGTTTGTAGTACAGGAAGCGTTAGAATAAATTTTATTTTCAGGTTTGATATCGCTGTCATTAACACCCAAAACAACAGTAGCATCTACATCATCTGCAGATTTTGAGGGTACACAAAGGACAACTTTTTTGGCACCGGCTTCAAGGTGCTTGCTGATTTTCTCGCGTGTACGAAATACACCGGTAGATTCAACCACAACATCAATATCATGGTCTTTCCATGGCAGATTGCCAGGATCTTTTTCAGCATAAACCTTAATTTTCTTTCCATTCACAACCAGATCATCACCGTCTACTTCAACAGTACCTGGAAATTTTCCATGCACAGAATCATATTTCAGAAGGTGCGCCAGAGTTTTGCTGTCGGTAAGGTCGTTAACAGCTACTACTTCAACATCGCTTTTGTTTAAAGAAGCTTTGAGTGTTAAGCGTCCTATTCGTCCAAAGCCATTAATGGCAACTTTAATGTTTCCCATATAAATATTATTTTAAGGTTAAAAATTCGTGTGCAAAGGTAAGCTTTTTACATCATTTTTTTTGGGAAAAATCCACAAATTTTCATGATCACCACTTCTTTAAGAAACCGTTAATTCCACTTATCATGTCTGAAAATATAAAATTGCATAATATAGAGTAAGATAGCGGTTTTCACAAAACAATTATTAATTTTGCAGCAGCAAAATAAAACCCTATAAATTCTGTTCTAAAAACGAAAAAACAACAGGAAACTTAAAAGCAGATGATAAACTTTATCTTACTTCAAATTCAGGAATCTGGCGGGCAGCTTGCCGATACCCTCGCAACAGACATGCCTTCAGAGGAGACACTTAATTTTTTCACTTTAGCACTGAAAGGTGGTATTGTAATGATACCCCTTGTGATTCTGTCTATTGTTGCCATTTATATTTTTATTGAAAGATATATGGCCATCAGCAAAGCATCGAAAGAAGAATATAATTTCATGAATAACATCCGTGATTTTATTCATGAAGGGCGAATAGACAGTGCCAAATCGTTGTGTAAAAACAATCAATCGCCTCTGGCACGCATGATAGCAAAGGGTATTACACGCATCGGGCGTCCGCTCAATGACATCAATGCTGCCATAGAAAATGTAGGAAAACTTGAAGTTGCCAAGCTCGAAAAGAATATTGCATTTCTTTCCACCGTAGCTGGTGCTGCACCCATGATCGGTTTTCTTGGCACAGTAATGGGTATGGTAAGGGCATTTTATAATATGGCCATGGCGGGCAACAATATTGATATTTCACTTCTGGCAGGTGGTATTTATGAAGCCATGGTAACCACCATAACCGGCCTTATTGTAGGTATTATCGGATATATCTGTTATAACATACTGGTATCGCGCATTGAAAAAGTAATATTCATGCTCGAAGCACGCGCTACCGAATTTATGGATCTACTGCACGAACCAGCATCCTAAAATAAAAAACCATGGCAATAAAACTAAGAAACCCGAGAAAAGCTGAATTTAACATGGCATCCATGTCGGATCTGGTATTTCTTTTGCTGATCTTTTTCATGCTTACCTCTACCCTGGTTGCTCCCAATGCGATAAAATTACTGTTGCCTACGAGTGAAAGCCGCACAATGGCAAGGCAAACCGTTACTGTTTATATCAATGCCGACCAACAATTTTTTCTGGAAGAAAGACCGGTAGATCTCGCAGAGTTGGAAACCGGGTTACTCTCCGCTCTGCAAAATGAATCAGAAGGTTCGGTGGTACTAAGATCAGATCAGAGTGTGCCGGTGCAGAATGTAGTAAGCGTTATCGACGTGGTGAATAATATAAATGCCATGAACCAGACCAAACACAAGGTAATACTCGCCACACAACCCGGAGAATAACAAATAGTAATGATATGGAAGATTCCGGAAACAAAAAATACAACTCAAAGGCCATCATCGGTACAGCAATGTTCCATGGTATCGTTTTGCTTATATTTTTATTTTTCGGACTAACCACACCCCTTCCCCTTCCTGAAGAAGAAGGTGTAGTGGTAAACCTCGGCACAACAGATCAAGGCATGGGTAGCCGACAGCCTGTTCGTTCCACGCCTGCTGCCCCTCAGCCACAAACATCGCAAGCCACCGAACCATCAGAAGATATTGCCACGCAAAGTTCTGAAGAAAGCATATCGCTGCCAGACACCCCTTCTGAGGAACCTGAAACAAATACACAGGAAGATACACCTGAACCAGAACCACAAGCCCCAGAACCAGAACCAGAACCAGAACCAGAGGTAAACCCAAACGCACTTTTCCCGGGCAGCGATGATCAAAGTTCAACCAGCCAAAACCAGGGAAACACCACATATCCAGGCAATCAGGGAAGTGAGGAAGGTACCGAGGGAGGAAGCGATACCGGAGGTGCTGAAGGTGGCGGAATTCAATTCTCTTTGGCTGGCCGCAGTGCCAATTTTTTACCCAAACCAGAATACACTTCCCAGGCACAGGGCCGTGTGGTGGTCAAGATCTTTGTAAACCGCAATGGCGAAGTAACCCGCGCAATAGCAGGCGAAAGAGGGACAACCACAACAGACCAAACACTGCACCGCCTGGCAGAAGAAGCTGCCAAAAGGGCACGTTTCAATGTTAAAACCGATGCAGCTTTTGAGCAATCCGGAACCATCACCTACAACTTCATCCGTTTGAATTGATGAACCCCGGGCCATGACAAAAATTTTGAAACACACGCGAATGATTATAATTTGCAGCATACTCAGAAATGAAGCAGATGATTGTTGGCGAGCTCTCTCGTTGGAAAAACGAGAACCGCTTTAATCAAATTATGATCAGATGAACCGAGCCATGACAAAGATTTTGACACACACGCACATGATTATAAATCGCG
>CAYMLS010000089.1:0-16949 GCA_964390665.1 uncultured Bacteroidales bacterium
ACAGCAGAAAACGACACAACTGCTCAAACAGGCAACGATACCCTTCCTGTTTCAGAAAACGGAGATATGCCTCTGGATACTACCGGGGTGGATTCCCTGCTAGTAGACTCCCTTTCTCTTGAAGAGATCATGAAATATGATTATTATACCTTGCGCATGTTTCAGGAAGAGGACACCTTGCAGCGACTGGTTTCTTCCAATCTGGAAAAAATTGGCAAACTGATTTTTATTTTCAGGATACCTACAGATTCTTTGACATTCAGAGACTACCGGCAACCTCTCGAAGAAGAAGACTATATTATTGAGAAAAATCCACCACGTAACGATACCATCGTCATGTGGGTTCCTCCAAACCAAAGAGATTCTTTGTTTCTCCAGTTCTCAGACCAGGGCAATGTCATCGACTCAGCAAATGTATCGCTGGTGCCACGCACCGCACGGGGTACTATTATAGAAGATGAAAATGAAGAACAACCCCAGCTCGACATAGGCATCCTGCCTGGAAGCAGTAGAAATAAATATCCGTTTTTTAAACCATTTGGTCTTGAAAGTGCAACCCCACTTGACACCATTCAAACTGATGAATGGCAGTTTTTTGTGAGTGATTCCATCCCGCTCGAGGTCTCTTTTCAGATAGAAGGAAATGCCAGGAGGCAAATAATTGCGGATCATACGCTTGAACCCGACAGCACTTATAAACTTATTGTACCGCCTGCCAGCATTTTTGATATTTTCGGTACTACCAACGACACACTTGAATACAACATCAGAACATCTACTTCTGAAGATTACGGTACGATCATCGTTAACCTGCAACTATCCGAATTTTCTGATAGCATGGATACCCTCTTCAATACTACGGATACCCTTGCCCCAATTCCTTTCGATTCTTTGCTGCTCATTACAAAACCCGTACAGATACAAACAACAGACTCTCTCTATATAAACAATATCCTCGATCTGGTTCCTGTTGACAGCATTTATCAGCACTTGCACAAGGTGGTACCTGATACTGCCCTGGCGGACGACGAAGATGTTTACATTCTGCAATTGCTGAATGACAACTGGGAGGTACTCAGGGAGAAAAACATTTCCCAAACCGATACATACTTTTTCCGGTATCTTCAAACAGGCAATTTCAGGTTGCGCTTAGTTGTTGATGAAAATAAAAATCAGAAATGGGACACAGGCAACTATCTTGATGGGAATCAACCAGAAAAAGTATATGTTTATCCTGATAAAACAGAGTCGCGATTGAACTGGGAGATTGAAGTCATCTGGAATGTGGCAGGGGATTAAATCTTTAATAGTTGTTGTTTAAGCGATAATTAATGATCATATGGTTATGTAGTTTATACCCCGGTCTAATATTGGAAAATTAGTATAATTGCTGTTTTTTGATTGTAGCAAATGCATAACTTTGCGCCAAAAATCAGGCAATTTTTCACAACAAAAAACAAACCAGCATGGATGAATAAAAGAATGAAGCACTTTTTGCTCCTGACCATATTGTAATCAAAGAGCATATGAACTCCACTGCCCATCACCTGTTTTTTTGTCTGATCACTGATCTTCCAACTATCTGTAAACACATATACACATATATCAAAACATAAAACCCATTACTCATGAAACTTACGCATATCGAACACATTGGTATAGCCGTTGAAAACCTCGATCAATCCATTCAATATTATGAAGAGGTTTTGGGTCTTGAATGCTATGCCATAGAAGAAGTTGCCGACCAGAAAGTAAGAACTGCCTTTTTCCGGCTGGGAGACACCAAGATCGAACTGTTGGAATCTACAGACCCGGAAGGCCCCATCGGTAAATTTATCGCCAAAAAAGGACAGGGTGTTCACCATCTTGCATTTGCGGTGGATGGAATAGAGCAGGCGCTTACAGAAATGAAAGAGAAAGGGGTTCAGCTCATCGATCATACACCACGCAAAGGTGCCGAAAAACTGGATATTGCCTTTTTACACCCCAAATCAACCGGTGGTGTACTCACCGAATTGTGCGAAAATAAAAATAAATCCTAACTGACCAATTTCATCCTACTATGTCTTTTGAGAAAAAAATACAAGAACTTCTTGATAAAAGAGAACAAGCCAAACTGGGCGGTGGAGCTGACAGAATAGCGTCGCAACACAAAAAAGGCAAACTTTCTGCGCGCGAAAGAATAGACATTCTGCTCGACGAAGATAGCTTTGAAGAATTTGATATGTTTGTAACCCACAGGTGTAATGAATTTGGGATCACCGATAAAAAATTCTATGCTGATGGCGTTGTAACCGGCTACGGAACCATCGACGGACGACTGGTATATGTTTATGCTCAGGACTTTACCGTTTTTGGAGGATCTCTGTCGCTGGCTTATGCCGAAAAGATATGCAAGATCATGGACAAAGCCATGAAGGTGGGAGCACCCATCATCGGTCTCAACGACAGCGGCGGCGCACGCATCCAGGAAGGGGTGAACAGCCTGGCAGGATATACCGAGATATTTCAACGAAATATCAATGCATCGGGCGTGGTTCCGCAAATTACCGGTGTTTTTGGACCATGTGCCGGAGGTGCGGTCTATTCCCCTGCCCTCACCGATTTTATTATCATGACCAAAGAAAACAGCTACATGTTCCTTACAGGACCCAAAGTGGTCAGAACCGTTACCGGAGAAGTGGTAACAGAACAGGAACTGGGTGGCGCCATGACCCATGGTACCAAATCCGGAGTTTCCCATTTTATTGCCGACGATGAACAACAGGGACTCACGCTGATCAGGAAACTGATGAGCTATCTGCCACAGAATAACCTCGAAGATCCGCCGGTACAACCTTGCGACGATCCGGTAGACAGATTTGACGATTACCTTAATGCGATCATACCTGAAAGTCCCAACAAACCTTATGATGTAAAGGATATCATTTATTCAGTTGCCGATTATAATGAATTTCTGGAAGTGCACAGAAATTATGCCTCCAATATCGTAACCGGATTTGCACGTTTTAATGGAAAACCGGTGGGCATTGTTGCCAATCAACCTAAATATCTTGCAGGTGTGCTTGACATCAACGCCTCAAGAAAAGCCGCCCGCTTTGTAAGATTTTGCGATGCCTTCAATGTACCGTTGGTAACCTTGGTTGATGTACCCGGATTTTTACCGGGAACCACGCAAGAGTATGGGGGTATCATCATGCATGGCGCCAAATTGCTTTATGCCTATGGAGAAGCCACTGTTCCCAAAATTACGATTATTCTTAGAAAAGCCTATGGAGGTGCTTACTGTGTAATGAGTTCCAAACATTTGAGAGGAGATATCAACTATGCATGGCCCATGGCTGAAATTGCCGTGATGGGTCCCAAAGGTGCCACCGAGATTCTTTATCAGAAAGAGATCAACAGCATTGAAAATGAAGAAGAAAAAATCAAATTCTCCATTGAAAAGGAACAGGAATATCTGGAAAAATTTGCCACACCCTATCATGCAGCAAAATATGGATACATTGACGATGTAATTGAACCCCGCAATACCCGTTTCAGGATCATCAGGGCGCTGCAATCCCTGGCAACCAAAAAAGATGTAAATCCGGCGAAAAAACATTCTAACATGCCCTTATAAATTAGTGTAAAAAAAACACTGCCGTTCCGGGGCAGAGAAAAAATGAAAAGTATGGAAAATATCGATAACAATACAACCGAACAAATTAGCTTATTTGCTCAAAATGACCCTTATGGCATATGGATGGCCATCCTGGGAATGGGAATCGTTTTCTTTGTTCTGGTGATGCTTTATTTTGTTTTCAGCAGTACACCCAAACTGTACACAACCGATTTCAAATCTATGGCAGACAAAGCAAAGAACTTCCTCTTTTCCCGTAAAAAGACCGTTACTACCGAGATTGCTGAAGGTGCACCCGTGCGCGATAAAGAACAACTCAGCGGCGAAGTGAGTGCAGCCATTGCCACCGCCATCCATTTGTACAGATCAGAACTGCACGATTACCAAAATACTGCATTAACCATTAATAAGGTATCGAAAACCTACTCTCCGTGGAGCTCAAAAATTTACGGATTGCGCAAAGTACCAAGATAAACCTTTGGTGTGAAAAACCATGGCAATAATGAATCGATAAAAAACAGAATAGATGAACCGGGCATGACAAAAATTCTGACACACACGCACATGATTATAATTCGTGGCATGGGAAAACGTGCAGTCAGCGTTTTGGCGAGTTCCATCTGACCAAATTAATAAAAATTATAAACAGATGAAAAAATATAAGTTTACAATACACGGCAACCAGTACGATGTTAATATTCAGAATGTTGAAGACAACATGATAGAGGTGGAGGTAAACGGATCTACTTACGAAGTGGAGGTCGACAAGTCTATCCAACCGGTAAAAACACCCCGCCTGGTAAGGGCACGGGCAGTACCTGCTACCGATACAACACCTTCTGAAGGGACCGGAACACGCACAGGAAAAGCAACAGGAACCATCAAAGCACCTCTGCCGGGAACTGTACTGAGTATCCATTGCAAACCCGGAGACCGCATTAAAGTGGGACAAAGACTCATTACCCTGGAAGCAATGAAGATGGAAAACAATATCGATTCTGACAAGGAAGGGACGATCATTGCCATTCATGTTACCAAAGGGCAATCAGTAATGGAAGGTGAAGAACTTATCGAAATAGGAGGTTAACCATGGATATGACTGTTATTGAATTTATGTTGCAGCAGGTATCCGAATTTTTTGGGTACACTGCCTTCACCAATGCCACCTGGGGGCACATCCTCATGATTTGCATGGGGTTGTTTTTTATTTCCCTGGCAATTATCAAGCATTACGAACCTCTTTTGTTGATCCCGATCGGCTTTGGTATCCTGATGGGTAACATCCCTTTTGACACCGGCGCCAACCTGCAAATTGGTATTTATGAGGAAGGGAGCGTGCTCAACCTGCTTTATCAGGGTGTGGCACAAGGCTTTTATCCTCCCCTTATCTTTTTGGGTATTGGTGCCATGACCGACTTTTCTTCACTATTATCGAAACCCAGATTGGTATTGCTGGGTGCTGCTGCCCAGTTTGGTATTTTTGCTGCTTATTCTTCCTCGCTTTTGCTGGGGTTTGAACCAGAGCAAGCAGGTGCCATTGCCATTATTGGTGGTGCCGACGGACCAACAGCGATCTTTCTGTCATCCAAACTCGCACCCGAATTTATCGGACCTATTGCCATTGCTGCTTATTCTTACATGGCGCTGGTACCGGTCATTCAACCCCCGATCATGCGCCTGCTTACCACCAAAAAAGAGCGCCTGATACGGATGAAACCACCCCGTGCAGTTCCCAAACAGGAGAAAATACTGTTCCCCATAGCAGGGATGTTGCTCACTACTTTTGTAATGCCGACCTCTTTGCCACTGCTGGGAATGTTGTTCTTCGGAAACCTGCTCAAAGAAAGCGGTGTTACCAACCGGTTGGCAGAAACTGCAAGATCTTCACTGATTGATATTGTAACTATTTTTCTGGGGCTTACTGTCGGAGCATCCACACAGGCAGATGTATTCCTCACACCCGAATCACTATTGATATTCGGACTGGGTGCAGGGTCTTTCGTTATTGCCACTTTCAGCGGTGTTCTGTTCGCCAAGGTCATGAACCTTTTTTCCAGTGCCGACAACAAGATCAATCCGCTTATCGGTAACTCCGGAGTTTCGGCCGTGCCTGACAGCGCCAGGGTATCGCAACATGTAGGATTGGAATATGACAAAACCAATCACCTGCTTATGCATGCCATGGCAGCGAATGTTTCCGGTGTAATTGGCAGTGCTATTGCCGCTGGTATTTTATTGAGTTTCCTTACCTGATCCTTCTCTTCTTCATAGCATAACGCAAAGCAGCGTGATTTTCTGCCTGAATATACCGGCGAACAATCACGCTGCTTTGCGTTTTTATTCCGTTCAAATTAAGGATAAACGAACAACAAACAAACTGTTTTTGACGATTTGTGATTACCTTTGCCATGTTCATGAAGTTGCAGGGGTAGTTTTTCCTGCCGGAAAGTGCATATCTCATCACCCCCAAAAAGGGTACCGGGTATGAATTTCCGATCTGCTTAGTGTTAGCTAGAAGACTCACGATTTTATCTGTGCTTGATAAAGAAAGCGTCAGGTGCAAAGCGGGCGATGACTGAAAAACACGAGTCTCGTTAAAATTAACGAGATGACTGTTTTGAAGGCAAGCCCAACGCAGCAATTGGCGTTTTCTTGCAAGTGCTACTTAAATAATTTGAAAAAATGTACAACTATCTATTTGGCCCTGTCCCTTCCAGACGTTTAGGAATGTCGTTGGGTGTAGACCTGGTTCCCAAAAAAGTTTGCTCGCTCGATTGTGTTTACTGTGAAGTTGGGAAAACCACGCATCTTACCACCGACAGAAAAGAATATATCCTTTATCATAAAGTTGTTGAAGAACTTTCCCGCTATTTTGAAAACAACGAAAATCCTGACTATATAACCTTTTCCGGATTTGGCGAACCTACACTCAATTTACGGATCGGTGAAATATTAGAATTTATCAAAGGACAAAAACCCGAAATTCCCGTGGCAGTTTTAACCAATGGAACCTTGTTCTCCAACCCGGAGGTGAGAAAAGCACTCAAAAATGCCGACCTCATACTACCTTCGCTGGATGCAGCAACAGAAAAAGGATTCCGGAAAATCAACCGCCCCGCTAAAAACCTCAACATACAGGAATATATTGAAGGATTGATCGCTTTCAGAAAAGAATTTGAAGGGAAAATTTGGCTGGAAGTACTCATATTACCGGGTTACAACAACAACGAGGAAGAACTTACCGCCCTCAGGGAGGCGATCCTGAAGATCCAACCCGACTCGGTTCAACTGAATACACTCGACCGACCGGGTACCGAGACGGATCTAAGAGGTGCCACAAGGGAAGAACTCAGAAGTATCATTCATTTCTGGGGATTGGAGAATGTAACCATCATTGCTGCCTCTCCGCAGCGAAAAAACATAAAATCCTACAGGGAAGATGCAGAAAACGCCATCCTGGAAACCATTGAACGCCGCCCCTGCACACTACAGGACCTTTCGGAAATACTGGGATTGCACGTAAACGTGGTAAACAAATACCTGGATGTGCTTGATGCAGAAAATAAGATCGAAACAAACAGACAGAAAAGGGGTGTTTTTTACAAAAAAAAGACCCTGTAAAACATTACAGGATCTTTACAAAACAACATGAACAAAAACAATACAAAAGATTAAAAACGGGTTTATTTGGCCGTGTTGATTTCCCGGTCAACCCATTCCAATTCTTCCGCAATATCTTTCTCAGGTTTGCTGAACCTGAAAATCCTGAAATGATTGTTGTAATCGTTGATCTTATTTTTTTCGATCTCCCTGAATATATTAGTGGTATCCAATGCTTTTTCTTCCGCTATTTCAGCTTCAGGTTTGATATATTTTTGAATGTTTTTTTCCAAAAATCTGATGCTGTTGGAAGAGGGTTCGGTTTGTCCGGCAACCAGGACTGTGCTTGTCAATAAAAATCCGGTAAAAACTAAGGTAATACTGATGGTTTTCATGATAATGGGGTTTTTGGGTGTGAGCAATCCGTTTACTGGTCTTTCTTATTAATAGGACGATCCAACCTTCAGAAAGTTACCAGGGAAACACAATATTTTCACAAAAAAATGCATCCAAAAAAGTGCGGATACAAAAGTGTATTTGTGCAGAATCATAAAATCCATGTTGACCAACACAATATGGAAATATTTTTTGCTTAGTTCATAGAAAAACAGCAGTTTTGTAAGGAAAAATAACCATAACAGCAACCAACCGGAAAAAACGTGGAGAACTTTAAAGATCAGATATTACAGCGGTTCAGGGATTTTATCAAACAACAACAGCTGATCGAACCCGGATCAAAAGTTCTTTTGGCAGTAAGTGGCGGGATGGATTCGGTTGCCATGTGCCACTTGTTTCATCAGTCACAAATAGAATTTGGAATCGCTCATGGCAATTTTAAACTGCGAGGCGGCGATGCAGATAAGGATGCAGATTTTACCAAAAAACTAGCCCGCGATCTTCGGGTACCCTTTTTCTCCGTCGAATTCGAAACAAAAAAAATATCCGAAAAACGCAGGATCAGCATTCAGGTTGCTGCACGCGATCTGCGTTATGAATGGCTCGAAAAAATCAGATCAGAAAATCAATATCATACCATAGCAACGGCTCATCATACCAATGACAACCTTGAAACATTTCTGATCAACTTTATTCGTGGATCCGGGATAAAAGGTCTAAAGGGGATTCCCCTGAAAAATAACCATATCATCAGACCCTTGCTCTGTTTTACCAGAGAAGAGATCGGGCAATGGGTGAAGTCAGGCAATGTAGCCTACCGTGAAGATATTTCTAATCAACAGATGAAATATACACGTAACAGAATCAGGCATCAGATCCTGCCGGTTTTAAAAGAGATCAATCCGGGCATCTACAATTCCTTCCGCTCTGTGCAAAATATTTTGGAGCAAACCGATGAACTCATCCAGCATTTTATAGCAGAGATATCAAAAAAATCGGTCATCAGGCATCACAACAAAATACTTATTCACATTGACGAAATCACACGGTACCCGTCAGTGCCGCTGATACTTTACGAATTGCTCCATCCTTACGGATTCTCTTCTGCCATTGTAGGTGATATTGCAGAGCATCTGAAAAGTCAGCCAGGTAAGTTGTTTTATTCTCCTTCTCATACCTGTCTGTTAGACCGCAATGTTTTGATCGTGGAACCCGTAAATCCCAAAGAGATCATTTCCAAAGAAGAAAAACATATCTTTCAGGAAAGCACCTTTCGTTTGCATTTTTCGGAAGGAACACTGAAAGGAGAAAAAAAACCAGTCGCTATGCTGGGATCATTTTCAGCAGACCCTAACCAGGCCTGTTTTGATGCCCAATCCCTAACCTTTCCTCTTACCCTGAGGCATCCCAAAGAAGGAGATTTTTTTTACCCGCTGGGTTTGTCAGGGAAGAAGAAGATCAGCGACTTTCTTACCGATTGTAAAATTCCACGTACCCAAAAACAAAAAATATGGTTGGTAACATCTGGCGAACAAATTATATGGGTGGTGGGTTACAGAACTGATAACCGTTTCAGAATTAAAAAAAACACAAAGCATTTTTACCATTTTCAATTTATCGAAAAAATATAAGTCAATTGGCAAAGCAGGAGCATAAGAGATCGTTTTACAAAGGCTCTTCAAAGCATTTCAGATAGTTTTCCGTTTTTTTTGAAGCGGGATATTTTCCTATCGATCCATAAAATGTTTACCAATGTTCTATCATAGAAAATATACATATTCCATTGTTGGATTGATTTCATCCAACGGGCAGATAGCGGAACAAATTCATGAAAAGGAAAAACAAAACAGCAATTAAAATTGTAACTTTGCACAACGAGGATCACATTCACATATGTAGATATATAGTTCACTGAAAAATATTTAGCAATAACCTTAATTATATCAATTTATGAATCAAATCAGAAGAGCCCTCCTGCTGGCATTTTTTGTATTTCTGGGAACTGCTTCACTGAAGTCGCAGATACTGGAGCCGGTTAGCTGGAGTTTCACAAAAGAAGAGATCTCACCCAATATTTACGATCTTAAATTTACGGCGCAAATAGATGAGGGGTGGTCTATTTATGGTACCGATCTTGAACCTGGTGGTCCGATCGCCACGGGATTTGAATTTAATGAGTCAGAAAATTATTCGCTCATAGAAGATATCAGATCACCTGAGGCAAAAATCAAGTATGACCCGAATTTTGACATGGAACTCTCCATGTTCGGTATGCCGGAAGTAGTATTTTCTCAAAGAGTGGAAGTACTCTCGGCAGACCCGGTGCGTGTATCAGGCGAATTGGTATTTATGGCGTGCAACGATAATTCATGCCTGCCCCCCGATTATATTGATTTCGCCTTTAACCTGCCTGGAAAAGAGGCGCTTACGGAGCCCTTGGAAGAAAGGGAGGAAGAAGTACCTACAGTTGCAGAAACAGATGTTACAGAAACAGAATCTCCCCGGGAGGAGGAAAAAGTTGAATCACTGGAAAGGATAGCAGATGAACCGGAAGTTGAAACCGCGCCCGGCAAAACGGCAAGATCGGTATGGGGTGTTTTTATTACCGGATTACTGGGTGGTCTGCTGGCACTTTTAACGCCCTGTGTTTTCCCCATGATTCCTCTTACAGTGAGTTTCTTTTTGAGAAATGCAGGCAACCGTGCCAAAGCGGTAAGAGATGCTCTTTTTTATGGATTTACCATTATTTTCAGCTATGTCGTTATCGGTTTGGCAATTTCGATCATTTTTGGTGCCGATACCCTTAACGCCCTTGCCACCAGCCCATGGTTCAACCTGTTCTTCTTTGCCCTGCTGGTATTTTTTGCCGCATCCTTTTTCGGTGCTTTTGAACTTACCATGCCTGCCAGCTGGTCAAACAAACTGGATAGCAAAGCAGATCAAACAGGAGGTCTCCTCGGCGTTATTCTGATGGGACTTACCTTTGTACTGGTCTCGTTTTCATGTACCGGACCCATTGTAGGAACACTGCTGGTTGACGCAGCAACCGGAGGAAATTTGTACGGGCCCGCCATGGGTATGTTCGGATTTAGCCTGGCACTTGCAGTTCCCTTTACCCTGTTTGCCGTTTTCCCCACCGCGCTCAAATCACTTCCCAAATCAGGGGGATGGATGAATGCTGTGAAAGTGGTACTTGGATTCATTGTATTGGCATTTGCCCTCAAATTCCTGGCTACTGCCGATGCTGTTGCTCAATGGGGATTGATAGACCGTGAAATATTTATTGTCCTTTGGATCGCTATCTTCCTCTTAATGGGATTGTACCTGATCGGAAAAATAAAATTTGCCCACGATAGTGAACTTCAATACCTGAGCGTTCCCAGACTTATCCTTGCTATATTTGCTTTTGGCTTTGTTTTTTACCTGTTGCCCGGATTGTGGGGCGCTCCCTTGAAAGCAGTAAGTTCCTTCCTGCCATCACCTTCCACACAAGACTTTGATCTTACAACCGGATTCTCATCAGGTGAACCCGCAGCTGCCTTTGGTGATGATATTTACGTGGGAGAACATGTAAAAGAGGGTCCTCATGGTTTGATGGCTTTTACCGATTATGAGGCAGGATTAGCCGCAGCAGAAAAAGCCGGAAAACCTGTTTTCCTTGATTTTACCGGACTGGGATGTACCAACTGCCGGAAAATGGAAGCCAACGTTTGGTCGAATCCACAGGTACTCGAAAAATTAAAAAATGATTTTGTGAAAATATCCTTGTATGTTGATGACCGCACAAGATTGCCCGAGTCAGAGCAATTTGTTTCTGATGCCATGGGAAGAGAGCGCACCATCAAAACCGTTGGGCAAAAATGGAGCGTCTTTCAGGCAGAACGCTACAACATCAACACACAACCCTACTATCTGATACTGGATCATGACGAAGAGATGCTCGCCGGCCCATATGGGTACGATCCCAGTATACCTAAATTCAACACTTTTCTTGAAACCGGCCTGGAGAAATTCTGATCAGTGCTTGCAGGAAAAGATGAATTCATGAGTTTTCCTGCTGACACTAATCACGGTTTTCTTTTCCGGTTCCAGAATATTTTCTTAGTTTTACCTCCCCGGCAATCATATGATCATGAGATCACGCCGGGGAGGTTTTTTACATATTACAGATAATCGTGGATACAATGCCAGAAACGCACAAATCATTTCTCGTTTATAAATCTTCGGCCGGAAGTGGCAAAACTTATACATTGGTAAAAGAATACCTCAAAATAGTACTCCAAAACCCCCAAAGCGTAAGAAATATTCTTGCCATCACTTTTACCAATGCCGCAGCTGCCGAAATGAAACAACGGATCATCAAAGCGCTGAATGATCTTGCCGAATTGGCAGGAAAAACACAAGAGCAGTATCCGGAAAAATCCCTTCAATTGCTTCAGAACCTGGATGCTGAAATTCCACTATCCCCCTCTGAGATCATCAACCGCTCGCAAATGGTGCTTTCGCAGATCCTGCACAACTACAGCGATTTCAGCATCAGTACCATCGATAGTTTTGTGCATCGCATCATCCGTAGCTTTGCTTTCGACCTTAAACTACCCATGAATTTTGATGTGGAACTCGACCAGGATCAACTACTCGCTCAGGCAGTAGACCTGCTGGTGAGTAAGGCAGGAACAGAAAAAGAACTTACTGGCTTGCTCATAGATTACATTCAATCGCGCACCGATGACGAAAAAAGCCATTTTATTGAGTATGATATCAGAAAGATGGCAAAAACATTAATGGATGAAAAAGGTGGATCATATGTGGAAAAACTCAGAAAACTTACACTGGAGGATTTTCGCCATATCCATCAAAAACTTTTTGCTGCCCGGAAAAAATTTGAAAATGCTGTAATGGGTATTGCAGAAAAAGCACATCAACTCATCCTCGAAAAAGGTATAGAGGAACAATATTTTTACAATGGAACCAAAGGCATTGCTGTTTATTTCAGAAATCTCACCAGCAGACAAAACATCCTGCCCAGGATCTCACCCAATTCCTATGTAAGGAAAACCATTGAAGAAAATAAGTGGCATTCGGCTAAAGCAGATGCTGAACAGAAAAACGCTATTGACAACATCAGGGATCAGCTTACCGGATATTACAATTCGTTGCAGAAACTGGCAGACGATGAATTGGAATTATACAAAATACACCAGATCGTGCAGAGAAATATTTTCCCCATGGCGGTGCTCAACGAGTTGGAAAAGATTCTTGACGAGATCAAAACTGAAAATTCCCTTCTGCATATATCCGATTTCAATAAAAAAATATCCGAAATTGTGTCTGTGGAAACCGCGCCATTTATTTATGAGCGCATTGGGGAGCGGTACCAACATTACATGATCGATGAATTTCAGGACACCTCTACCTTGCAATGGCAAAATCTTTTGCCCCTGATCGATAACGCGCTGGCGTCTGGCAACCTGAATCTGGTGGTTGGTGATGGAAAGCAAGCCATTTACCGCTGGCGCGACGGTGATGTTGAGCAGTTTGCCAGTCTACCCACACTTTCTGCATTGATAAAAGCTGAGGCAAAAAACGAATGGCAAAAAACATTAGAAAGAAATTACATACCCCAAAACCTGGAAACCAACTACCGTTCCCGTGAAAAAATCATTGACTTCAACAACCGGTTTTTTGATTTTGCAAAAAACAACCTGTCTGACCAACTCAGAACGATCTACGAGAAACATCAACAAAAACCACGGACTGAGAAAAAAGGAGGTTTTGTACACCTGGAGTTTGTTGAAAATCCGGATGATCCCGACATCAACCAACAGCAGCAAACACAATTGCGAATACTCGAAACCATCCGACATCTGGAGCAGCAAAAGCATCCCCTCAATCATATTACCATTCTTTGCAGAAGCAACAAGGAAGCCAGTGAAACGGCCCGTTTCCTTCTCGAACAGAAAATTAATGTAATTTCCAGTGAATCCTTGCTGCTCAACCAATCTGATGAAGTAAACTTTATCCTTTCCATTTTCAGGATCATGGACAACATGAAAGATGAAGTATCCTTTACCGGTTTTTTTGATTACCTGATTCAAAACAACCATATAAATGTTACCATGCATGAGGTATTGACACAGTTGAATGATTGGGGAAAAATGGAAAGAAGTGACGAAACGGTGGCAGAGCAAGTTGACAGATATCTTTACAACCAGAAAATTGATTTCTCATTTGAAAAGGCAAAGTTTCTGAATCTCTATGAGTCAGCAGAATATATTGTCCGACAGTTTTTCCCTTCCTCCAGGGTAGATCCTTTTGTAGCATTTTTCATGGATGTGTTGTACGAATACGGTAATACATACACCAACCTGGTCCCGGATTTCCTTGAGTGGTGGGAAGAAAATCAGATAAAGCAATCGGTTGTAGTCCCGGAAGGGGTAAACGCCGTGCAGGTAATGACGATTCATAAAAGCAAGGGGCTACAATTCAGGATCGTGATCTTTCCTTATGTTGATGCCAGCTTTTCCAACCTTGGCAAACCCGGTTCCTGGATCAACATTGAATCTATCAAAGAAACGCAACCTTTGCCCGTAGCTTGGGTGAACCTGTCTTCTGCCATGGAAGGCACACGTTACGAAAACATTTTGACTGAAGAAAAGAACAAAACATTGCTCGACATCCTCAACGTTGCCTATGTGGCTTTTACCCGCGCCATCGACAAATTGTTTATTTTCTCGACTTACCCCTCTAAAGGAAAATTTTCCGGTAAAAACATGGCCGGTTTGCTTCATCAATTTGCCGAATCCATAGAAAATGCAGAAAAAGATGAAAAAATATTTTTATTCGGAGAAGATTTTGTCCCGGTAGAGGATACTGAGGAGACTGATCAGGATACATTAATATCTGAGAATATTTTCAAAGATTACATATCCCATCCCTGGGCAGGTAAAATATCCATCCGGTCGCGCCAACTTGCCAGCGATGAGGATCAATCACCCCATGAAAAACAGGCGGAAAGAGGTTCTTTGCTACACGAAATGATGGAAAAAATTTATACCCTGCAGGATGTGGAAACCGTTTTAAACACATTTTATATCACCGGGGAAATAGGACACCAGCAAAAGAAAGACTGGCAAATACGCATTGAAAAAACATTACAACACCCGGAAATCGCGATGTTTTTCGAGGCAGGACTCAACTCCAGAAATGAATGTGGGATGTATGACAGCAAGGGGAAGTATCTGAGGGCAGATCGTGTGGTCTTTTACGAGGAGAAAGTCATTGTTATTGATTACAAAACAGGAACCGGGAATTTTTTACACAAAAAGCAAATTGAGGAATACGCCGCAGTGATAGAAAAAATGGGATATCAGCAGGTAGAGAAATATCTTGTTTATTTTGACCGGAATGTTGTGGAGAAAGTATAAACGAATGTAATGTAATATATTGTCTTATCCTTATCGGATCAAAGATCAAGGTTTTTGCTTTTATGAATTGGTTTTTTGCCCGATCCAATGGAATTGCGGAGGTATATACCAGTCATCCAACAATCCTTACACCGAACCTTCCTTATAAGTGCATGTTGATCAGAACTTATAAACCGGGACTAAAAAAAACCCCGGCTCGCGAACGAGCCAGGGAAAAAAGCACAGTATTTAGAAAATATTTAAGAGGGGAAATCTTATTTCTTATTATTGCTTGCTTGCTGAGTACTTACTCCTGAGGGAACTTTTGAGCACTCACCGGGAGCAGATGCAGTTTGAACCGCTTTTGATCCGGAGCATTCTGAAGATGCAGTGGTGGTTGCTTTAGAACCTGAGCAATCACTTTGTGATGCAGTAGTGGTCGCTTTTGCGCCGGTGCAATCACTTTTTGCAGCAGCACTGGTGCAGTCACTTTTTGCTTCAGATGTATTTACTGCCTGAATAAATTCTACTTCGTCTGACTGACTGGCTTGTGTTGCTTTGCTTCCACAGTCACTTTTCTCTACTGATGCTGTCTGGGTTGCTTTGCTTTCACAGTCACTTTTTTCAACGGATGCTGTCTGGGTTGCTTTTGCCTTTGAACTGCAACAATCACTACTTGCTGTCTGTGTGGTTTCAACTTTAGATGAAGTGCATTCCGTTTTTGCTTTATCATCTTTTTCAGTTGCTGTAAGTAGTAAACTGGTTCCGGCAATAATAAACAAACTCATTAGTGATGTCAAAAAATATTTTTTCATAGTCTTTAATTTTTGGATTTTCAATTTAGATTTAGATTTTAATTTAGATTGTTGCTTATTTTTATTTAGACCAAAGTTAAATAAAAAATGATTCCCCACACAGACCACCCTTAGAAAAAAAGTTAAAGATATGTGGACAATTGCATGTTTAAATCGCTTAAAACCTGTAAATCAATGTTATAAACAACCTAAAAAAGAACAAGCAAAACAAACAACCGTTTTAAATGCAAACACACTTCATGAAAATAAAAACAAACAAAATGGATATTTAATTATTTATGCATTAATTATTTACATTTATGCATGTTTTGTCATGCTTATTTCAAAACAAATAATAAGGAACCAACATTCCAACATTCCAACAATCCAACAATCCGACAAACACATCCAACCGACCTCCTTATGTTTTTCTAAACAAAATAATCTGCCGAAAGCGTGTAAAAAAAGATCGCGAACATGACTTCTGTCAGATAAAAAATTTTAACTTTGAAAAACGCCCAAATAAAACGACACCTATGGCAAAAGCGAAAAAATTCGGTGCAATAAGCGGGGTCTTTACTCCTTCTATCCTTACCATACTGGGTGTGATCATGTATCTTCGGTTACCCTGGATCGTGGGACAGGCAGGATTATGGGCAACCATTGGTATCGTGCTGGTGGCACACATCATCTCCTTTGCCACAGGCTTGAGTGTGGCATCTATTGCTACCGACAAAAAAGTAGAAACAGGCGGAAGCTACTACATCATTTCGCGTACCCTGGGTTTGCCCATTGGGGGCACATTGGGTTTGGCACTATTTGTAGGATTGTCATTCAGTATCAGTTTGTATCTGATCGGTTTTGCTGAAGTTTTTCTGAGTTATACCGGTTTCGAAGCTACACTAAACAACATTCGGATAGTGGGTACTGCTGCTCTGGTGCTTCTGACCTCCCTCACGTTTATCAGTACTTCGCTGGCCATTAAAAGTCAGTATATCATACTTACAGCCCTTGCACTTTCGCTTATTTCAGTTTTTGGCGGCAGCCACGAACACAACCCTGCCGATGCGCTCCTGGATTCGGCCAACAATGCGCTTCCGTGGATATCACTTTTTGCTATTTTCTTCCCGG
>CAYMLS010000090.1:0-16840 GCA_964390665.1 uncultured Bacteroidales bacterium
ATAGAAGGATAAAACCGATTTATGACTAAGGGAATTTTCTTGCCATGGTCTTTGGATAAATAGTTGAAATTCTTTAAGGTGTGGATTTAAAACATTAACACCACCGGCAAAAGTACCTATCCAGATGATTCCCTCATCATCATGATATATTTTATAAACAGCATTGCTCGATAAACTCTTTACATCCGCAATGTTATTCCGGATATATTGGAAGGAAGAAGTTTCGGGATCTAATATATTAAGACCTCCACCATCTGTGGCTAACCAGATCTTTTGGTTTTGGTCAATAAATATATCATTTACAATATTACTTTTCAATCCGTCGGAAGATCCATTGCTGTAAAAATGATCAGTAAAGGTTTTCTGGTTAGGATCAAATACATATAAACCTGCCCCCTCAGTACATACCCACAAATTTCCTTTGGTATCTTCCACGATCGTTTTGAGTGTTGATTCTCTCAATCCTTTTATACCGGATGATGGCGGGAAAGGGTAAAAATTAAATTCATTGCTTTCGCGATTCAGCAAGGTAATTCCAGGATCATTTGTACCCACCCATAATTTTTCGTTGGAATCCTCCAGAACTGCAGAAACTGTTCTGTCCGGAAAGTTATAACGGGTAAATTGTTGATTTTCCGGATCAAATTCATTAAGTCCTCCACCGAGTGTTCCCAGCCACAAAGAACCCTCTCTGTCTTCATATATTGTCCTTACACCATTGTTGCTTAAAGAATTATAGTTTTCAGGATCATGATAGAAACGTGTAAAATTGTCTAATTCGATGTTGTATCGATTCAACCCCGAACTGGTACCTACCCATAAGTTTTCATTTGAATCCTGGAAAAGTGCATACACTTTGTTGTTACTCAAACTATTCTCGTTTTCTCTGCTATACCGGTAAATGGTAAAATCATAGCCATCATACCTGGCCAGGCCATCATTGGTGGCAAACCATAAAAAACCATTTTGATCTCTTAAAATGTCATTGATTGTGTTATGCGGAAGTCCGTCATCAATGGTTAAATGATTGAATATCCAATCATTATTAGAGTGAGATAAAAAAGGCAGGAAAAAGAAAATAATGACAGCATAGAAAAAAAGGGCGTGTTTTTTCATTTTGAAATGAACAGTTAATGGTTGGTTCTGTTAAGTTGGCTTGATGGTAAGGTTGTTGAACACAAATATATCATTTTTTTGATAAAATCAAAAACATATCAACCGACTGGCGCCCGCTCAAAACCCAAAGAAAAAACATTAAATTTAAGACGATCAGATAATAACAAAAGACCTATTGTGTATATTTATCTACAATCGCATAAAGGAAAAAATTTAACGGGCATTACGATTTAAATTTTGAGTCCACTCCAAAAAGTCGTTTTCGGAAATTCGTGAAAATTTATTTTTACGTCATTTCCTGAATGTCAACTATTAAATTTAGTGTCACTTCGTGTAATTTTTGGACAATACACTTTTTAGAATAGACTCAATTTTTTATTTTGAAAAACTTTTCTTATAATTCTAATCCATACAGTTATGAACACATTTATGATCACGGCATTTCTTTTACCTCTGATGCTATTGCTTGGTGCGGGTTGCAATCAGAAACCTTCTGAAAATAGCAATACCGAAAAATCAGATCAAATACAGGAAAAAGAACTTATCAGCGAATGGAAATCGGATAGTATTTTCAGCATACCCGAAAGTGTATTCTACGATTCAACACGAGAAATCCTTTATATTGCGAATATCCAGGGGCAACCCACCGACAAAGATGGACAAGGTTTTATTTCACGGATGTCAACGAATGGAGAGGTTTTAGATCTGGAATGGGTAAAAGGTATTGATGCGCCCAAGGGTATGGGAATGCATAACAACAACCTCTATGTATCAAACATTGATGAAGTTGTTGAAATTGATATTCTTGCCGGTGAGATCAAAAACCGTTATCCTCTTGAAGGATCAGAATTTGCCAATGATATTTCCATCAATCAATCAGGAGAGGTTTTTATTTCTGACATGAATACAGGTGCTATTTACAAGTTGCATAACGGAAATGCAGATTTCTGGTTGTCAGCCGGTACGTTTGATCAACCCAACGGACTTTTTGCCATGGATGACCATTTACTGGTGGGCACCAAAAATGCCGTTATGAAAGTTGACTACCAAACATCCAAAATCACTGAATTTATTTCGGACACCGGAAGTATTGATGGTTTGGAATTGGTTGGAGATGGATATTTTATCATTTCAGATTGGGCAGGTAGCGTGCATTTGGTTCATCCGGATAAAGAAAAAGAACTGCTTTTTAATACCACTGATCAAGGAATAAATGCGGCCGATATTTCTTTCATTCCCGGAGAAAATGAACTTTATGTACCCACCTTTTTTGATAACCGTGTCATGAAGTATGAATTGAAATTTTAAGCAGTCGTTGATGTCTTAAAATTTACAAATTCGATGGATACAAGACAATCCGCTATTCTGGCAAAGTTCAGAAGTTTTTGAGAAGAAAAAATTCATTTTAAAACAACCTGTCCTGCCATGTGGCAGGACAGGTTGTTTGATGAACCGAGTTTTGATTTCTGAGGGATAAATCCATTATTTATCCCAACGGATCACCTTCACATCAAAAGGTTTCAAACGAAGAGAAGTATTGATCAGCTTCTCCCCAGTGATCAGATCGGTACCTGATTTCCCGGTTAAAGTCAGGTTTCTCTCCAGATTGGTAAGATTCACAACCACAGTGCCTTCTGAGTTTTCACCACGGGGAGATACTACTACATCTTTGTCTCCTGTTGCCAGGGGTTCTATGCCTGCCTCTTTTGCATACTTCAGGGCGATTTGTTTATAAGCATCATAACCAGGATCGGTTCCCAGGTAAACAACCTTTCCTTCACCAATTTTATTTTCAATGATTGCCGGCAGGTTTTTGTGCATTCCATTCTGATAAGTGGCAAGTACTTTTCCGTTATCAGAAGAAATGGCTTCACTCCAAAGCATTGCTTCTTCGCGCTCTGTTTGCAGAGTTTCATCAAAATCAAGCCAAAGGGGCAGTTCATCTTCCCTTCTGTTGGTTCCCACCGGGATGCGGGATTCGACAAAAATATCCATCCAGGGTTCGAAATCACCGGTAGCATAGTCGGTAAAAGATGCCCATTCATTGCTGCGATAACCACTCATGGGCCCCATAACAAAAATTCCTCCTTCTTCCACCCATTCTTTAAGGTTTTCTCTAAGTTGTTCATCGATGAGCGGCATGATTGGAGCAAAAATCAAATTATAACTACTGAGATCAGCTTCCGGCAGAATAACATCTCTGTGAATGAAAGCATCTGCAATGGGGCGGTAAAATCTGTAAGTCCAGTCAGTATAATACCTTATGCCATTGGCATAATTTTCTACTTCGAGCATGTGAGCGTTGGTATGGCAATAGAAAAGTGCCGTTTTTGCTTCAGGTACCTGAGCATTCATCAAAAAATCACTGGTTTGTTTTAATTCACTTCCCAGTTGCTTAATATCATCATAATTGGCAGCGGGTTTATTCCAGGCAGAAATGATCGAACCATGAGGCATCTCGTGACCTGCCCTGTGCTGGCGCCACAGCCAGTACATAGAACCCTGTGCACCCAGGGCAAAATTCATCCATAGAGCCGCCCTCATGGAACCATCGGGTTGATGGATAAACCATGTGTTGCCTTCACTGCCACCACCCGAGTAATTGGGTGCTGTTTCAAAAAGCCAATGAAACCCTTTTCCATATCCTCTCATTCGGTCGTAGTTGCTCTGGATGCGATTGTAGGCCTGCCAGCCATGATAGTTATTTACGGCCATAAAATCCAAATTCTCAAACAACTTGGAATAATCCATTCTTTGACCGGGCATACCATCATGGGTAACGGGCAAAGAACTGAATTTCCTGATGGCATCTACCTGGATCTGCTGAAATTCAACAATCATGTCGTTGGTAAAATGATACCAGGCAAGCTGTAATGAAGGGTTGTGCCAAATATAATCTCTTGGCATAGGGATTTGCTCGAAACTGTTGTATTGTTGACTCCATAGTTGCGTGGCCCACAAATCATTCAAGTCATCGATATTTTTATATTTTTCCTTCAGCCACAGATGCCATTTTCCTCTTGTTTCCTCGCTGTAATCGGGTGTAAAACTAAATTCATTATCTGTTTGCCAACCAATTACACCAGGTTTATCTCCAAATTCTTCTGCCATTTTCAGCACAATTCTTTCAGAGTACTCCCGGTAAATTTCACTTGAATAACTTGTATTCCTCCTTGCTCCGTGCGTTTTTTGTAAGCCGGTATCATCTATTCTGAAAATTTCCGGATGCTTTTCAGCCAACCATGCCGGAGGCGTGGCAGTGGGAGTTCCGAGAATGACATCTATACCACCTTCATGTAATTTTTCCACAACATGGTGCAACCAGTCAAATTCATAATTTCCCTCAGTGGGTTCCATCATCGCCCAGGAAAACTCTGCCATACGCATTACATTCATATTGAGTTCTTTCATGCGGACAATATCCTCATCAATACTTTCCACAGGCCATGATTCAGGATAATAGGCAGTACCGAAATAGTGTTTTTTTTCGCCTATATAATCAGTGTTTTGAGCAATCAGATTCGTGAATAGAAATTGAGTGGTCAAAAAGACCAGGATGAAAATACGAAACCTTATCATTTTATACATATTGCTTTGTTAAGTTTTAATTCAGAAAATTCAAAAATTATTCAATAAAACACCCATTGGGTTTTCGTTCATCGTCTTTTAAAGAGTATTTTTCAGTCTTTAAGAGAAGACAATACATCAACGTCCAGTTTTCGTAGTTTACCTTCGGGACCGGGAGCACAATTGAGCAAGAGGTTGGCATTCATTTTTCCGGCAATATCCAACCATTCAAGCACTTGTTCTTTGGAAGCCACCGTATCATCCCATTCATGCCAAAACCAGCTTCCGCTTTCAAACTGCCCTTCAGGACCCTTTTGCGACATGGTGGTTTCAATTTGCATGGGAAAGTACTTTGGTTTTCCCAACCAATCCCATGTTCGCTTGTATTCCCGGATTTCAGTTGCTTTTTCACCACTGAGTGCATCTACCGGGTGCAAGGGTACTCCGGGATACCTGCCTGTTGCATTATTCATAACAATACAATTGGGTTGTATTTGTTTTACAAACTGATAAAGGTGATCCATTTGCCACCGGTAAGCGCCTTCCATTCGCCATGCAAGAGCAAAATCTTCCGGGGTGGCGTGTTCTCCTTCGGGCGTGGTCCATCCACTCTGTTGTTTTCTCCAAAACCCATCAAACCAGAGTTCTACAATTTCACCATAATTTGAAAGTAACTCAGACAACTGATCTTTCATAAATTGGACATAAGCATTTTCATCGCTGTCGTGAAGGGGTTCATGGCGATCCCACAATGAATAATAAAGTCCTAATTTCAAATCATATTTGCGGCATGATTTCGCCAATTCTGCCACAACATCGCCCTGATAAGGGGTATATTTTACAGAATAACTGGTATACCTCGTGGGCCATAGACAAAAACCATCGTGATGTTTGGTAACCAATACCACATATTTCATACCTGCCTTTTTTGCCACACTACACCACTGATCGGTGTCCAGTTCCACAGGGTTGAACGCCTCGGCATCGAGTGTTCCATCGCTCCATTCTTTATCATAATATGTATTGATCCCAAAATGGATAAACATCCCAAAACCCATATTCATCCATTGCTGCTGGGCAGGTGTGGGATCGGTTTCAAAACGGGTGGGATGTTTGATCCCTGGCGTGCTCAAACTATTGCCTGCCAGAAAAGGCATCGATGCAGTAAGCAATCCTGCTTTCTTAATAAAATTTCTCCGGTTCGACTTTTCCATCATTAATTTGAATTATATTTAATTGATTAATTTAACAATACATTGATGAGATCCTCATTTTTTTCTCCCGTTTGATTGTTGATGATCCCAAATCCACCTTTATAATCCCAATGTGTCCACGGAATCTGAAACTCTTCCAGTACAGACCTAACATCGGCATACCAGGTCATTCTGGAAATACTATCAACACTTGTATAGCATCCCCATTCGCCGCAGTAAACAGGGAGATTGTGATCTTTTGCATAGTTTAAGGGTTTCCTGATAAGATCGGCCAGCGAATCGCGGTTAAAAACCTGGTTGTGATGACTTATTCTCTCTGCAACGTCATCAGGATATTCTGCAATTTCATCCGGATCGGTGAGAAGCCCCGGATAACGAACCTCTCCTTCATAAGGAAAGAGATATGTCCAGGGAGTTCGGTAGTGGGTTAGCAAAAAGGGTTCATAAAAATGAAAACTAAGAATGATGTTTTCATCATTTTCGGGTATTTCCAAAAACTGAAAAGTATCAACAGATTGCCACATATTACTTCCAATCACAATTTTTCTTGAAGGTTCCTTCAGCCTGAGAGCCTTCACGGCTCTTTCAATCAGTTGATTCCAATCATTATGATCATCGGCAACAGGTTCGTTCATTAACTCGTAGGCCACTTTATCCTCCGGATATTGCTTTAATTCGTCAGATAGCTGAATCCAGAAAGCAATAAACTTTCGTTGTTCTTCATCACTTGTCCACAAAGGCTTATCACCTTCGTTAAAGTGGTGTGATCTTAAAATATGCAGATCTACGATCACTTTTAAGTTATTTTCGAGAGCCCAACCAATTCCCTGATGCAAAAGATCAAAGGCATCTGTTTCTTTATTACCCTGTTCGTCCCATAATTGTTCTTCATCAACAGGCAGACGGATATGATCATACCCCAGGTCTGCGATCAGTTCCATATCTGCGCTTGTGAAGAAATTTTCACGTTCAGCACCTCTTCTTTTACTTTGCGATAGCCAATGACTGATGTTTGTCCCTCTTTTAATATTAAAATCTTCAAGTCCGGGATAAGCCTCACCATGGTCGGAAGTAGCATTCTCTCCGTTTTTTTGAATGGATCCTGTGCAGGAGAAACAAAAAACCAACAAAAAAAAGACCATGTTTTTCCGGGTAAAAAAACTGCTATTCATATCTTAAAAAAATAAATATTATGGATGATTGAAATAAAATTACAATTTATCCAAAAATAAATCAAAACACAATATTGATGAAGAAAGATATTGGTATTGGTACGTTTATCATGGTTTTTTGACACGTTTCACCTCATTGGTTCCTGCTTCCCAAATTAATTTTGTATTCCAATTAATGTGAAAAAAAAGACTGAAACCGGAAATAAACTTCATTGATCCATGCAATCCCATCCCAAAAAAAATTATCAAATCAACGCGCAATCATCCTTGCTCATACTATGTATGCTTTTCGTTCTTTTTTCGTGTCAGAATAAGGGAGATTTGTCGGATGAAGACAAGGTAGAAACGCTATTGAATAAAATGACCCTTGAAGAAAAGCTGGGGCAAATGACACAAATATGCTTTAGCGAAATCACCCTAAGTGGAGATAAGACATTGGAAATGAACCCTGAACTGTTCAGGGATTTTATTGTGGATAATCATGTAGGATCGTTTTTGAGTGGCACAGGATCATCAGAAAAATGGATAACCTTTATCACCAATATGCAAAAAGTAGCCGTTGAGGAAACCCGTTTGGGCATACCCCTTCTCATTGGTATAGATCATATTCATGGAGCCAATTACGTTGATGAAGGCACAATGTTGCCCCATAATATTACATTAAGTTGTAGTTTTGACAGGGATATAGTATCAGAAGCAGCCAAAATTACCGCCATAGAAACATCGCACCTCGGCATGCTATGGAATTTTGCGCCGGTTTTGGACGTAGGGAAAAACCCTTATTGGCCCCGTTTGTATGAGACATACGGTGAAGATCCATTAGTGGTTGCGGAGTTAGGTGCATCTTTTATAACCACATACCAGGATCCACAATACAGTGAACCCTATAAGCTTGCTGCATGTGCCAAGCATTTTATAGGATATTCCGATCCCAAATCAGGATGGGACAGAACCCCTGCCGAAATTCCGCCACAAATCATGAATGAACACTTTCTTCCACCCTTTAAAAAAGCCATTGAATCTGGTGTACTTACCGTTATGGCCAATAGTGGTGAAGTAAATGGCGTACCGGTGCATGTTTCTGAAGAACTTCTCAACGACCTGCTGAGAAAAGAGTTAGGTTTTGAGGGTGTATTGCTTACCGATATCAAAGATATCAACAAGGTTTACGAAGAACATCATGGTGCATTTTCGGAAAAAGATGCTACACTCAGAGCCATCAATGCAAGCATAGACATGAGCATGGCATGCAACAGTGTTGATTTTATAGGGATTATGAAAGAACTGATCGACGAAGGCGAAATAAGTATCGAACGCATTGATGAATCCGTAAGAAGAATTTTAAAACTTAAGTTTGACCTGGGATTATTTGACAACCCCTACCCTTCCATGGAAGGCAAGGATCGCCCGGGATCGCCTGAACACGTTGAAAAAGCCATCACCCTGGCAGAAGAATCCATTGTTTTATTGAAAAACCAGGATGATCTCTTACCGCTACAAAACCGGCAACAGAATATATTGGTTACGGGATTTGCCGCCGATTCTAAAAAGATGCTCAATGGTGCCTGGACCCTCGAATGGATGGGAGCAGAAGAAGAACGACAACCTGAAAACATGCAAACACTCTTCCAGGGTATCAGCAATGCCTTTGACAGATCCTTTGTTTCTCTCTACAAAACCGGTTACGACGGTGGAACAGATTCAGAAATGGAATTCAGAAGTGCAGTGAGAAAAAATGATATCATTATCATTACCATAGGAGAGGAACCTTACAGCGAATTCAAAGGGAATATTTCAAATCTTGATTTGCCTGATCAGCAAAAGAAACTTGTTCGGATAGCAGCAGAAGAAGAGAAAAAGATCATTCTGGTGATGATAGAAGGTCGTCCCAGACTTATTACCGACACAGAACCCCTGGTCGATGCCATACTCTTTGCCGGATATCCCGGGCAAGGCGGGGCCAACGCCATTGCTTCCATCCTTTCGGGCACAACCAACCCATCAGGCAAACTTTCCTTTTCGTATCCGCTTTATCCCGGACATCATGTTCCTTACTATCATAAAGCATTTGACAAGGCAGAAAACCTTTATGATTTTGGTTATGGAATGTCTTACACTACTTTTGCTTACGACAATTTCGTGTTGGACAAAACCAGTTTTTCCGACCCGCAAGAAGAATTAACCGTGACCTTTGATCTTGAAAACACAGGTGAGATGAAGGGTAAAGAGGTGATACAACTGTATTTCAGACAGGAAAAAGGTACCATCACCCGCCCGGTGAAAAAACTATTTTACTTCGATAAAATTTTGCTGGAACCAGGCGAAAAACAAAGTATCGAACTGAAAATCGATCCGGCAGAATCTTTTGCATACCCAGACAAAAACAACGAGATGATTTTCGAAAAAGGTGTTTATACCATCATGCTCGCCGATCAGGAAATACAGGTAAAATATGAATAATTGAATCCACCCCAAATAGTAGTTTATTGTCTGCAAACCGGAACGAAACGGACTTTGAAAAAGTCAATTATCAGAAAACGAGTTTTGGGGTTGTACTTATAACTGTATAATAAAACCAGGAAGCAAGACATGGCAATTAAAACACCATTTATCATAAGTGAGACCATTTCCGGAAAGTGTTTCTTTTTCCATGCCGGAAAATACCACTTAATCCATCAGTTGCAAACCCTCTTTAGCTGATTCGCTTGATGGATCATTGAGCAAAGCTTTTTGGAAAAGCACCTTTGCTTCCCGGTATTTTTTCATCTGAAAGTTTGTCCAGCCAAGCATCAGCAAACCATCATAATCAAAAGGGAAAAGATTTACCAGTTTCTTAAAGTTCTGTTCTGCCAATTCGTAATCCCTGCGGTTGTAATAAATCAGTCCCAGATTATACAAAGCAGTTGTGTTTGCTGGTGCTATGCCCAGAATATCTTTGTACTGTGCTACCAAAGCATCCCAGTTACCCATGGAAGAAAGAGGATAGGTAATACCCAGTTTGGGTTCAATGGAAAAAGATTTTAACTGTATGGCTCTGTTGTAATAGCTGACAGATTCATTGAGATGACCTGAAAGATAAGCCAACCATCCCAACCGGAGATTGATCTCATAAACATCTTCATCATAAACGGTTTTCATTACATTAAGAGCAGCAAAATATTCTCCTTCGCTTTCAAGCTGGTAGCTCTGCCTGAATATTTCCTGAAGATCTTCCTGTTGAACGGCAGCAAAACCAGTACCCTGGATCAAAAACCAGATCACAAACACCAAAATTTGTTTTTTCATAAACTCCATTGTAAACCTCCTGTAAAATGAATGTTGTTGTAATTTATTTTATTACCAATATCGAGGGTATTATCATCTGAATAAAAACCCGAAACAAGATCGGTATAGCGGAAATTCAAGATCAGTTTCAGACGGTTATCCTTCAAAGGTATTATGCCCCTTACCAGATAACTTTGCGGGATGATATCCAAACTATTGTATAAAATTCGATTATCAACATCATGAAAACCAATAATATTGCCATGATGTGTTTCCAGTTCAACCCACAGAAGATCGGTTAATTTAAATCCTGTCTTATGTTGGTGGATGAAAGTTCCTTCCTGATCAGACCCATCCTGCCTGAGTTGGTAATAAAAATTACCAGCATAATAAAGGTCAAGATTGGCTAATGGAAAAAATTTAAAGTGTACGCCAGCCTGATGTGATTGAAAAAAGTTGATTTTTCCGGTACCGGCAGAAATACCGGTAGAAAAAAGTCCCCACTCATACTTTGTGGAAAGTGAATAGAAGGTATTATACTCATGAATGTAATCAAAAGCCCTCAATGGAGGTGTTCTGCCAAATCCATAGTAGCCCACCTCATAAACCGGGATGCGGGTATAACTCCAGAAGAAAGCAGGCGCAACCTGTAATCCGGGCAAAGGTGTAATATCTGCCGATAGTTGATAATCCAGTTGTGTTACGGGTTGCTCGTCCATTGGAAATAAACCCTGATCATTGATAACCAAACTATACTCCTTTCTCGAAAGAAATCCAAGGGTATGATTTATGATCAGAGAACCTTTGCCTGATTTATGAGATAAACCCAGGAGTGGGTATACATCATTTCGCGTTACTTTTTGAATACCAGGGGGTAAATCAGAAGCATGATTGTTTATATCTTCTATGGCCTGTTTGCTTTGGGCAGAGGATAAGGTAATAAAAGCAGAAAAACCAGTAACATCGTTGTTGAAACGACTATACATTTCATTGTTTTTTTTGTAATGCAACTTTTCAGAAAGTTTTATGGCATCATTTTTCCTGCCCGAAAAAACATAGCTTTTGATCAGTAATTCAAGTGCCACAGGATCGGTGGAATTGAATTCCAGTGCTTTTTCGTAATGCTTTATCGCCAGGCGATATTTCTGTTGCGAAAAAAATGCCCACGCCATGCGCATGCGTAAATAATAATAATCCACATCTTGTTGAATAGCGGCCTTTCCGGTTTTAACAAGTGCATCCCACTCACCATCAACATATTGCTGATAAGTAAGGGTATCTACTGTTCTGAAATTGGCTTTTTGCTGTGCTTTGATATCTTCGTTTAGCAAGATAAAAATCAAAAGCACCAGGGCACTCAGGGCAAATTGTTTGGGCATTGTTCAAGTGTTATATTCTCTTTTTTATTTTTGATGGAGAAGGAAGAAATTCCTTTCTCCGTTATCTTCAGATTGAATTGGGTTTTTCCGAATATAAATCCAAAAACCTGATTTTGAGCAGATGATTCCAGCAGTACCTGAGATTCCTCAAAAGAATCCTCGAAACTTCTGTAGGTGATTTGGAAAACAGACCTGGCACGTATAAAAAACGGACTCAGGAAATCCTGTATCCACAAATACCGAAGTGGAAAAACCTGATGCAAAGGATACATATCCTTCACCATTAGGTCTTTGTAAAACCCTTTCTGAATTTTGTATGCTGCCATAAAAAAGCGATAAAGTTCACCTTTTCTTTTCCCATAATACTGTGTAAAATAAAACAGGGAATCATGATTTTCGAAATAAGCATATGATCCCGATTGCGGACAATAGATGTATGATTCATTAAAAGCGTTAACCTGTATTTCCCATCTGATGATCTTTTCACTCTTCTGATCATGGTCTTTTACACAGAAAGTAAGAATCTGCCCGGGTACGAATTGAAAAGCATTTTTCATCAATGTGTTTACATTTACATTGGATACCCTCTCATTTTTCAGGGGTTTGTCCCACTCACAAAAAGCAGTTTCGTTGTTTTCATTATATTTTACATAATGACTGACAGGGTAATCCAGGGTGGCAGACCCAATGTGCGGATATTCCTGCATTTGAAAATGCAGATGCGGATAGGGTGACCTTCCGGAGTTGCCACATTTACCAATAACCTGTCCAAACCTGACCGTTTGCCCATCCTTTACTGCAACAGAACCTTTTTTCAGATGGCTCATTTTGGAAAATATATGATCGTCGTGCCTGATCACCACCGTATTTCCCCAGTTATTTTTCAGATCAACCTCTCCTATTTCATTGTCTTCAACATCTTCCACTATGGTTACCACTGTGCCATCAGCGGGAGCTGTTACGGGTTTATCGTAACAATAATAATCTTCACAAACAAGACCTTCATGCTGAAACTGTTTACCGTTTCTGTCGAGAATTACAAAATCCCATGCATGTTTCCAGAGATCTTTGTGGGTGTATTCACCTTCATGTGCCTGGGAAACATTCCAAACACCGAAAAATGGAAATTTAACCGGTTTTAAATGATGATATTTAAAGCGTGTTCTTTTATTCTGGTATGTATAAAGATTCTTTTCCGGTGAGTTAAACTGAAAAACCACTTCAGCCAATTGTGGTGATGATTTTACCCTGAATTTGATAGCATACAAAAACATAAGGGAAATGATGCTGAAAGGTAAGGAATAAACCGGCAGCCTGAATGGTATGAAAAGGGCACTTAATCCGGTGGTGATAACAGCTACAAGGGGGATAAGGATGATCACACTTAAAAAAGATCTTGATGAAGGGACCAGGAAAAAACCACCAATGGCAATAGAAGTAAGGATATAGTTGAAACCAATGTAACTATAATCGATGGTTGTAATATCTGCATCAATGATAAAATAAAAAAGATACGCTACCAGAAAACCCAGCCATGCCAAAACAAAAGCGATGCGGCTAAAAAGCAGTAAGCCAATGGCAATAACCATACCTGCCCAAATGTTGTATTGAAAAAAAATGGCACTCAGCGAAATAAAGAAAGTCTTGGGCACTTCCGGTAAATCCAGCGAGGAGAAGGATTCATAAATCCGGATAAGAGGCATGCCACCCAAAGCATAAAATTCGTTCAGGGTGTAAATCCCTCTCTCATTGATGCCAAGAGCATGAAAATTATTGGTCGCCAGAAAGAATATCCATATGGCAATGATAAAAGGTAAGCTCAGAAACGGAAGGTGATATTTACTTAGAATACCCTGAAGATTGACGGAAACAAACAACGTGAAAACCGATGCCAGGATGATAATAAAAATCAAATATGGATTAAACTGATAATATACCCCCAACCCAAGTCCGGTAAGCAAACTATTGAACCCATACAAACCTTTTGCAATGGTAGGTTTATGGTAATTCATCAGAAATGCCACAATGGAAGTGGTAAGAACTGACAAAAAACCGGCTGCCCCTGCAAAAGGATCAAAAAAAGATATCACCAGCAATAATACAGCAAAGCCCCGGTGGTCTGAAAAAAACACCTGACTGTAACTATTAAAAATACTACTGGTAAAGTAGTGCCTGTTATCTTTAAAATCTGATGGGCGCTGCATAAAAATGTTGTGTTCGGAATAACAAATCTGTTTTGCCGGGCAAAATAAAAGTAGGATCGTCAGGACAAAGCAAAGTTACGTAAATGATCTGGTACCCTGTCAAGAGCATTCATCGTTTCATGGTTTTCATTCTCTCTGATGATATAAGGATTTCCATCTACACCGATCATGATCACTTTGGGTCTGTAGGTGATAAATTGCAACCATTGTGTCATATTGTAAGCACCAATTCGGGGTATAACCACATGGCTGCCTTTTTCGAGCAATGGAAACTGTACGGCACTTCTGATCACGTCAATATTCATACACAAGGGACCGTAAATAGTCGTATCATCCAGATCGGTATCATGATACCGGGCAGGAACTATATTGTGTTCATACCAAAAAGAGGTAAAAAGCATATTCACGCCAATATCAATGATCATAGATCTTCTGCCATCGGCAAGTCGTTTGTTGGCCAGTACGGTACCTGCCAGATATCCTGCATCATCGATCAATGCTCTTCCGGTTTCAAGAATTAATGTGGGCATGGCATCAAACGGTATTTCCGAATTATTGAGTTCGGTGGTAATACTTTCTGCATATTCATCAAAGGAAGGACAGGTATCCGATCCTGGTAAATAAGCCCCTTTCAACGTATTTTTAGATGCAAAACCACCACCCATGTCAATATATTTTATATGATGATTGTATTTTCTGTAGGTTCGAACTGCAAGCTCTGCCAGTTTTTTAGTGGCTACCCCATAAGGTTTAGGACTCATTACATAAGTTCCAATATGGGTATGTAATCCCACCAGTTCCATTTTATCGAAAACCATGATCTTGTTGATGGCAGACCATGCTTCCCCACTTTCATAATTAAACCCGAAACGATCCCATTGAGGGTATATTCCGGTATCCATATTTACCCTGATGGCAACTTTTGCTTTCATATCCAGCAGTTGGGAAATATGCATGATATCGTACAATTCATCAAAATGATCGATATGAATAAGAGAACCGTTCTGAATAGCCACCTTCAGGTCACTTTCAGATTTATCAGGACCGTTGAAGATAATTCTGTTACCCTGAACACCATTGGACAAAGCCTTCTGGTATTCAAAACCCGAAACCACCTCAGCCCATGATCCTTCCTGATGGTAAACATGACAAACAGCGTTCAGATAATTGGTTTTATAAGACCAGGCGAACTGCACCTTCGGATATCTTGTACTAAAAGCCCTGAAAGCTTCCTGATAGGTATTTCTAATGGTCTTTTCGGAAAGAATATATAAAGGAGAACCGAATTTTTCAATCAATCCTGATATCGATATATTATCAATTTCTGTTAAAGGTTTTACCTGCGATTTCATTCCAAATTTATCAGGAATACCTGCTTTGATCCTGGTAATCAAAGGTCTTTCAAATTTTTTCTTTTCCATTTCTTTGCTTTTGTGAATTTATTGAATGCGTACAGTCTAAAAACTTGTTTTTAGACATTCGTGTAAATTTTGTTTTGTTTTATATTGCTGAATTTCAAGCAATTAAATTCGTGTAAATTTGTGGACAAATACTTTTTTTACTGGACTCACTGAATCAATAGGATAAAAAAAGGATCATATTTCACCATCAACCGATATTTTTTTAAAATCATCGATATTTGCAATCAGATCATATGAATAGCGGATAAACATTTTTCCTGTCTGATATGCTGTCATGGGTTCGACTTGTTCGCCCATAGCGAGCAAAACCAGGGCTTCCGGTATATTCTGACCTGCACCAACAGCCAGGTATACCCAAGCAGGTATCCGGGGATTGATTTCAATGAGATAATATTTACCCTCTGCTGTTTTGATCATTTCCAGTTCCATGCCACCTCTCCATTTTGTTTTCGCTATGATGCTGCGGGTAATATCAAGCAGATGCTGATCGGAAATAGAAATACCGCTCCATGCTTTTCCTTTGTCAGTTATAAACTGTTTACGCATGGGCACAGCAGCCATTGTATTTCCTTTGCCATCACCCAAAGCTACCACATTCACTTCTGTTCCTTTGATATATTCCTGAACGATAACAGGCAAACCCCATTTTGCGTTGATGGCATGAAAATAATAATTTACCTGTTCGGAATTTTGAGCAAGATAGGCATCATAAAATTTCCCTTTCACAAATACAGGAAAATCAAAGCTGTCTGCAATGGCAGGAATATCTCCAATACCCGTAAGCGAAAAATTTCGGGGAACATCTACCTCATATCTGGAGCCAAATTGTTGCAAAACATTTTTCTGCCTTTCCTCAAACTGCTCTATGGAAGGCAAAAAAGATTTTATTCCGTGCTGTGAAAGCAACCTCTCATTTTTCATAAAAGTATATAGTTCAGCATCCAGATTGGGAATCACAAGATCAAAAGAAGTCTTTTTATAAATATCCTTCAACCTCTGCAAAAAAGCCTCAGATCCGCCGGATGGATAAGGGATCATATATGTTTTATCCGTAAGTTCCTTCATATAGATTCCAGGTTCAAGGTTTTCATAAACCAAACCAATAATCCTCGCGTCGAATTTCTCAGACTCTTTGATACCACGTATGACCGGCACACCTGGACCAGGATTATCCGTATTATTTAAACCCGTAACCGCAATGGTGATCTCTTTTTTCTTGCTCATACCTCTTCATCTTCAATTAATTCATACCGCTTTAGCATATGCTTAAAGTCATCCAGATAATGCATCAATTCTTCATTGTCCACATCGAATTCCCTCTGAATTTCATCAAAGATTTCTGCCATTTTTTTTCCTTGCGAAATCATGGTCAAAAGCAAACGGCCTGTCTTGTTCAGCGAATAACTATCACCACTGTTGGCATCGAATACAAATCCCGATTCACTTACGGCTATATTATTTTTTAATTTCATAGGTGATTTTTTTTTTTTGAGTTTAAAAAGA
>CAYMLS010000091.1:0-16710 GCA_964390665.1 uncultured Bacteroidales bacterium
TCAAGAGGAAAATTCAAAGGAAATAAAAGATATTGAAAAACAAAAGGGAGAAAAGGAAAGTGAAGTAAGAATTAAAATAAACGATTTTAAACAACCGTCAGAAGATATTACCAATAAATTCAAAGATTGGCGTTCAGATGTGAGTTCGCTTCCCGATTCAACGCATTTAGAATTTATCAGCGAGTACCAGAAAAGATTGGAAAAACTCCAAAGAGATGATCTACCCAGGTTTGAAACCAAGTTTAATAACTATCTGGAAGAAACAATTACCAACAAAGTAGGTGATTTCAGGATGTTTTTTGAAAACTGGTCAGACTCAATCAAAGAAAACATTAAACATTTGAATGACTCGCTAAAAGAGATTGATTTCAAAATCAACCCAAAAACTTACATTCAACTAATTGCGGCAAATAAATTCAATGATGAAGTAAAGCAATTTAGAAAACTTTTGGACAATGCAGTTCCGAATGTACACCTAATGAATTCTACAATTGACGGAAGAAAACATCACTTCATTGAAAATATACAGCCCTTTATTGAGAAATTGGACAAAGAAGATTACCGTAAAAAAGTAATGGACGTTCGCTCCTGGTACAGCTATAAAGCCGAAGAATTTTATAAGGAAACCAATTCCAAATTCAAAACCTATGAAAATATGGGACAGCTTTCGGGTGGCGAAAAGGCTCAGCTTACATACACCATTTTAGGTTCTGCAATAGCTTATCAATTTGGATTAACAAAAGAAGGCTTACAAAGTAATTCATTTCGTTTTATTGCCATTGATGAAGCCTTCAAAGCACAAGATGAGGATAAAGCTCGATACCTTGTAACACTATGCAAACAACTTCATTTACAATTATTGGTTGTTACGCCAAGCGACAATATCCATATTGTAGAAAATGATATTTCATTTGTGCATTTTGTAGAACGTAAAGAAGAAAAACACTCTTGGCTGTATGATATGCCGATTGAACAATTCAAAGAAGAAAAAGCCAATTATGTGCATCAATGATTACACCACAGGAAATAAAGAAAAAAGCAGAAAGAAAATATGTTTCTTTTCTTCAATCATTGATTGCAGAAAAAACCTTTGAAAAACTGGTTATACGTGGGGATAAAAAATACACCAAATCATCACTAACCGAATTTGAAAAAGAAATACAGTCAATAACCAGCCAATCCAAGGCCAAAAAAGGCTTTGGCTATACTTTGGAATTTCAACAAGTGAAAACAAAATATTTAGGCGTACAGGATCTGCCCACATCTATTTATTTTGATTCTAAAAATGACTTCTTGAAGTTTTTAGGGAAGGAAGAGGAGGTTGAATTATTCGTTGAAAACATGAGAGAAATAAGAGAAACGTTTCCCCAGTTGGAAGAATGGATAATTAAAAACCCAACAAAAGTAATTGCCAACCAAGCTGAATGGGATAGCATCTTGAAAGTGTGTCAATACTTCAACCAAAACCCTGAACCAAATTTGTACATAAGAGAACTCCCTATCAAAGTTCACACAAAGTTTTTAGAGCGAAATCAGAGTGTAATCAGGGAATTACTTGATATTCTTATTTCAGAGCATATCAACATAGACGAAAGATTATTTGAGAAAAGATTTAACTTGAAATATGCCGAACCACAAATTCGGTTTAAGGTGCTTGACAAAGAGATTGCTCAGAAATTCTTCTCTGGAATAGACGATTTGGCTATTCCCGTGAGTCAATTTGAAATATTGGATTTACCTGTTGAAAAGGTAATTGTGATGGAAAACAAAACCACATTCTATACTGCACTTACCCTTCCCAAAATGAGTAGAGCCATAGCCTTATTTGGAAGTGGATTTAGTGTATATAATCTAAAGAATGTTCGTTGGTTTAAAAACAAGGAATTGCTTTACTGGGGCGACATTGATGCACAGGGGTTTGAAATTTTATCGCAATTCAGAGGTTACTTTGCTCATTCAAAAAGCATTTTGATGGACAAGCAAACCTTTGATAAGTTTTTTGAAAACGACAACGGCACACCGACAATTATTTCAACAAAACTTAACTTGACAAACAAAGAACAAGAACTTTACGACACATTGAAAAAGAACAACTGGCGACTCGAACAAGAAAAAATCCCATTTGAATACGTAAACAATTATTTTTACAATGAATGAGCCAACCCTTCACAGCCACACACATTGCCAAGCCGCTCAAGCTAACCGCAACAGCCAAAGCTTGCCAATAAGTGTGTCTGAGCCAACGCTGTCAGACGGACGTAAAAAAAGTACGATTGCCCAACAATGTATAAGAGCAATAGCGGGTGAAGTGGTAAAATCAAGGACTTTGCACTTAATAAACTTTTGTGTTGGCGGAAAGGTAATCGCCTTGAAATCAGCTACTGCTCTTATACATGACCGTGTGTGTCTTGAATCAACCCGCTTAAATCGGGAAGAATGCTGTACAGAAGATGGAAGACCTTTAGAGATTATAAGACGAAAGCCGAAGCCGAGCGAAATGAGCCGAGGAATCACTATTATCAACAAAAAAAATGGCCTTCCGCAGACGACTTTCAGGAGTAGTTTGCTACGGCGAAGCCCTCACGAACACCATTAAAAAAAGAATATTGTGAGTAAACCACCTTATGCTGCATTGGGCGGAACCGAGCTTTCGCGAGCTCATGAACACCTTTAAAATATACAATAGTGAATAAACTCCCATTGTGGTGAGCGATAAGGAAAAACAGGAATATGATTCCTGTCGGTACGTATGTGTCGGGCTGAATAAATTAAAGCGACTTAGAAGTCTCGTAAAGTAACATTAAACAAGAAGAGCCGTATGAAGGGAGACTTTCACGTACGGTTCTGTGAGAACGAGAGGGTGAAATTCTCTCGCGTGAATCGATTAGGGAGGCAAAACAAAGCTTCTAACGATAATCTTTTGAAAATAACGGGGTGATTTAAAGATATTTTTGGGTTAATATGACTATTTTTGCTTAAACGGTTAAAAGAGAAAAAATGAAAGTAAAAGAACCATTGTTTGATTTTATAAGCCCAGACTTGGATTATCATGTTAAAAACGGAGACAGTTTATCTGTTTTAAAAACGGTTGAAGATGAAAAATTTGACCTGATAATAACTTCTCCGCCCTATAATGTTGGTAAATCTTATGAAACCAAAACCAGTATTGAAAAATATCTTGAAACACAGGAAAACATTATAGATGAACTTGTACGGACACTTTCTAAACAAGGAAATCTTTGTTGGCAAGTTGGCAACTATGTCGATAAAGGAGAAGTTTTTCCGTTGGACATTTTTTATTATCAAATTTTCAAGAAGCATGGATTAAAGCTTCGCAATAGAATAATTTGGCATTTTGGACATGGATTACATGCCAGCAACCGATTTAGCGGCAGATACGAGACTATTTTATGGTTTAGTAAGACCGATGATTATATCTTCAACCTTGACAATGTTAGAATACCAGCGAAATATCCAGGCAAACGACATTTTAAAGGACCTAAAAAAGGACAAATATCTGGAAACCCAAAAGGGAAAAACCCAAGTGATATTTGGGAAATCATTGAGCAGGACTGGGATAGAGAAATGTGGAATATTCCCAATGTGAAATCTAACCATCCGGAAAAAACAGAGCATCCCTGTCAATTCCCTATTGAATTAGTTGAGCGTTGTGTTCTTGCCCTTACAAATGAAAATAGTTGGGTTCTTGACCCATTTGCTGGTGTGGGATCAACAGTAATTGGTGCAATAATAAACAATAGAAATGCCATGGGCATTGAGAAAGAACAATCCTATTGTGCCCTTGCCAAAAAAAGAATAGCCGATTTAAAAGAAGGAAAACTAAAGATAAGACCTATTAATAAGCCAATACACAAACCTTCTGGTAGAGACAAGGTTTCCCAAATCCCAAATGAATGGATTGAACTTGATTTTAATGAGGACAAAAACGGGAACAAATGAAAATAGCACAAAAGTATTCTCATTTAAATGGGGAAGAATATTTGATTGTACACTACAATAACCTCTATGATGAGATAAAGGAAGTTATTGCGAGCATTAACGCTGAAGATTTCAGAACCAAGATTAGCAAAGAAATTAGAAAGAAGGGAAACGCACTACTTTCACCCATAGACCTAAATAAAGCTTTTAACGAAGAATTTAATAGCAGAAAGTGGGCGGAAAGTCGTTATAATTACTACATTACCCTTAATCGGGAATTAATGGAAAAAAGTGTTCTTATGTCAGCCAAAGAGCAAAAGGAATTTTTAATTGCAAATGATGAAAAAGAACCTATATATAGCTACAATCAAACAGACTTTGTAAAAGAGAAAATCGCTGTTGAAGTGCAATTTGGTAAATATGCATTTGTGGCCTTTGACTTATTTGTTAAACATATGCTATTTTATTCCGGGGGTGTCATAAATTTGGGGATTGAAATTCTACCGACAAAGAAAATGCAGTCTCAAATGAGTAGTGGCGTAGCCTATTACGAAGGAGAAGTTTACAATGTAATGAGACAAGGAAGAAATAGCCCACCTGTACCCTTATTGATTCTTGGAATAGAACCTTGATTAAGAATAAATTAAGCCCATTCCCTAATCGAGTAGACCGCCCGCAGATTTAACTGACGGAGGAGGGTCTCTCAAACCACCAACGTGAGGGTATCTTATACGGAGGTTCACTAAACACCGGGAAAAAGTGAATTACGATAAAAATTATGGACTTTCAGGAAGTACGAAAACATTGATTCGTACTCCCTTTTAGTTAGGCGATCAATGTTAACTGTGATACCCGGAACACGACTTTGTGCAATAGCTTAACCGCCCATTCTGCTTTGAATCCATGCATAAGCATCGTCAAGAGGCACTCCGGGTCTGTTCAGATTCTTTCGTTTACTCCCTTTTCCGAAGCTTCTTTGATTATTTTTTGCTTCTCTTCTTTGATGAAATTTCTCTTTTTCATCTGTTTATAATTTTATTAATTCGGTCAGATGGAGCTCGCCAGCAATCTGACTGCATGTTTTACATTGCCACGAATTATAATCATGCGCGTGTGTGTCAAAATCTTTGTCATGGCTCGGTTCATCTGTTTATAATTTGATTAATTCGGTTCTCGTTTTTTCCAACGAGAGAGCTCGCTAACAGTCTGACTGCATGTTTTACATGCCGCGAATTATAATCATGCGCGTGTGTGTCAAAATTTTTGTCATGCCCGGTTCATCATTATAAAAGTACAGATTTAAATCTATATCTGTGTCCGATGAATTAAGGGGCCAAAACATCTGATTATGCAATTCGTATAAGATTTAGTGATGGAAAAGAAAAAATTGTTGATTTCAAACCCTTTTTACCAAAATCACTTCATCCTTTGATTAAGAAATATTTAGATAAAAATAAGTTCTCGAATTTTTCAATTACTGATGGAAATTTAAACTGGAACGATTACGACTTGATTTTTCCCCTTTCTGATTTATATAATGGAGAGATTGGAAAGTAAAACCACGAAACCACAACAAGCGGTGTGAAGAGTTTGCGAAATTATTTGCCAAAAGCAAATAATTTTTTTTTAGCATAAAAATGATTTTGCAAATCAAATAAGTGTTATTTTTACACGCAACTAACAGAGGTGAATTTTTAAAAACTGTCATATGCCTTTAGTTGACTGGATTGTTTTAGGTTTGTTTTTCATATTGCTTTTTGCGGTCATTGTATATGTTGTAAGGGTAAAAAAAGAAACCCATACCGATTATTTCCTTGCAGGCCGCAATGCAGGATGGTTTGCCATCGGGGCTTCCATTTTTGCATCCAACATTGGTTCGGAGCATCTGGTAGGGCTGGCAGGAGCTGGTGCAGAAAGCGGAATGGCTATGGCACATTGGGAAATACAGGGTTGGTTGATTTTGGTTTTGGGATGGGTTTTTGTCCCTTTTTACTCGCGCAGCAAGGTATTCACCATGCCCGGGTTTTTGGAGCGAAGGTACAATTCTGCATCCCGCTCGTTTCTTTCTGTAATATCACTGGTGAGTTATGTACTCACCAAAGTGGCGGTTACAGTATATGCCGGGGGCATAGTTTTCAAAGAAGTGTTGGGTATAGACAGCTGGATGGGCATAGATTTTTTCTGGATCGGCGCCATTGGTTTGGTTCTGATCACGGGTTTATACACCGTTCTGGGGGGCATGCGAGCTGTACTGTATACTTCTGTAATTCAGTTACCGGTTTTACTTATGGGCTCGATCGTAATTCTTATTGTTGGACTTCAACAACTGGGTGGATGGGGCGAACTGATGGAAATAACATCGGCAGTGAAAACCCCGCAAGGCGATTCAATGACCAGTCTTATGCGCTCTCACAAAGATCCTGATTTTCCCTGGACCGGAGTTATACTAGGTTCGGCAATTATCGGGTTTTGGTATTGGTGCACCGATCAGTATATTGTACAAAGGGTGCTCTCGGGACGCGATCAGAAGCAATCGCGCAGAGGTACGATCTTTGGCGCCTATTTAAAACTTCTTCCGGTTTTTATTTTTCTGGTGCCGGGCATGATTGCCTTTTCTCTTCATCAGAAAGGCATGATCGAACTAAGTAGCTCCGATGCAGCATTTTCTGCTCTGGTTTCAAACCTTCTTCCGGTAGGATTAAAAGGTATTGTGATTGGTGGATTGATTGCTGCTCTTATGAGTTCACTTGCCTCTTTGTTCAACTCATCTGCCATGCTGTTCACAGTTGATTTTTATCAGAAATGGCGACCGGACTCATCAGAAAAACATCTGACCAACGTAGGGCGAATTGCCACTACCATAATTGTATTGCTGGGGATACTGTGGATTCCGGTAATGCAAGGTATGGGCCAGGTACTTTACGAGTATCTTCAGGATGTTCAGTCGCTCCTGGCACCGGGTATTGCTTCCGTTTTCCTTTTGGGTGTTCTTTGGAAACGGGCTACTCCATCTGCTGGTTTTGCAGGTCTTTTGGCTGGTTTTCTGCTGGGAATGTCCAGACTGGTAGCCAAAGTTTTTTCCACCGCTTTAGATTCCGATGGTATTATTTATTCTGTATTGCTTGCTCCTAATTGGTTACATTTCTCAATTTATCTTTTTCTGATCTGTATCCTTGTGATTGTAGCTGTATCGATGGTTACCAAGCCATTACCCGTTGAACAAACCAATGGTTTGATACTTGGCACCGCATCTGCTCAGGAGAAAGCTGAAACACGCGCTACGTGGGATGGATGGGATGTTTTTAACACCTTAGTGATCATCGCAATAACGATAGGATTTTATGTATACTTCTGGTAATGGTCTTTGAATAATTAGTGCTTGCAGGAATACGCCAATTGTTGCGTTGGATTCACCTTCAAAACGGTTGATTACGAGAAGTAAACTCCTGTTTTTCAGTCATCCTCCGCCTTGCACTTGACGCTTTCTTTATCAGGCACCATTAAAATAGTGAGTTTTCTTGCAAAGATTATTTATTTGAATGTCAGTTATTAATATTAGTGTCTATTCGTGTAATTTGTGGACAACATACTTTTTAGAGTGGATTCATATAATCAAAACAAAGGATAAGTATTAAAACCAATATCTTATGAAATCAAAACAAATCTGGTTTATTACCGGAAGTCAGCATCTTTACGGACCTGAAACCATAAATCAGGTAGAGCAAAATTCACGCGAAATTGTATCTCACCTGGCAAAGCATATCCATAACTCTGTCGATATTGTTTTCAAATCGGTTCTTACCACAGCGGATGATATCTTTGAATTGCTCCAAAAGTCCAACAATGATAGCGGTTGTATAGGTCTTATAGCATGGATGCACACTTTTTCTCCGGCTCAAATGTGGATCAGAGGACTTGGAATCCTTCAAAAGCCCCTGTTGCATTTTCATACCCAACATAACCGCGATATTCCATGGAATGAGATCGATATGGATTTCATGAACCTAAACCAGGCAGCGCATGGCGATCGTGAATTTGGTTTTATCTGCGCAAGGATGAAGGTACGGCGTCACGTAGTGGTTGGTCATTGGAAAGATCAGACCATTGTTGATGAAATTGAAACCTGGACACGAGTTGCTCTTGCCTGGAACGAGTCGCAAGGGTTAAAGGTGGCTCGTTTGGGTGATAACATGCGAAACGTAGCCGTTACCGAAGGAGATAAAGTGGAAGCTCATAAAATTTTTGGATGGTCTGTTTCTGGTTTTGGGGTAGGAGAGCTGGTAGAAAGAGTAAAGGATGTAAAAGATGGAGACATTAACAATTTGATCGACGAGTATTCTCAATATTACCAGATTTCACCCGAAATTAAAAATGATCCCGGCAATAAATCAAGGTTGGTGGAAGCAGCCAGGATTGAAATTGGTCTTACTAATTTCCTGGAAGAAGGAGGTTTTAAGGCCTTCACCACTACATTTGAAGATTTACACGGTTTGAAGCAACTTCCGGGGCTGTCCGTACAACGTCTGATGGAAAAAGGATATGGCTTTGGAGCTGAAGGCGATTGGAAAACATCTGCTTTGTTGCGCTGCTTAAAAGTAATGTCTCAGGGTATGAAAGGCGGCACCTCCTTTATGGAAGATTACACCTATCATCTTGATCCTTCTGGCATGAAAGTGCTGGGTGCGCATATGCTTGAAATATGTCCGTCTGTTGCGGAAGATAAGCCTAAAATGGAAGTACATCCATTGGGCATTGGTGGTAAAGATGATCCCTCACGCCTGGTTTTCAGTGTAAAGGCAGGCAATGCCCTGAATGCATCTCTTCTTGATATGGGCAACCGTTTCCGGTTGTTGGTTAATACCATTAGTGCAGTAAAACCTTTAGATACACCAAAACTTCCTGTTGCCAGGGCACTTTGGGTTCCCAAACCTGATTTAAAAACCTCGGCAACAGCCTGGATTTATGCAGGTGGGGCTCATCATACAGTGTTTAGTTTTGACATAACCGACACACAACTGGAACTTTTTGCTGAAATGGCCGGCATCGAATTCCTGCTGATTGATGAAAACACTACCATTCGTGATTTTAAAAACCAACTCAGATGGAACGAGTCGGCTTTTTAAACAGAATGCAGAATGTTTTGATTCAGCAGAGAATGATAAATGATCAGCAGGGAATGAAAAAATAACCAAAATTACATGATCAATGATTAATGAATTGAAAGAACAAGTATTTCAGGCCAATTTGGCCATTGTGCAACATGGTCTCGTGGTTTTTACATGGGGCAATGCCAGCGCCATAGACAGAGACCAGGGGCTGGTAGTGATTAAACCATCGGGTGTTCCTTACGCAGAGATGAAACCCGATGATATGGTTGTGGTTGATCTTGAGGGTAAAATTGTCTCAGGAACATTGAAACCATCATCAGACCTTGCTACTCATCTGGTCCTTTATAAGGCTTTTAAGCAAATAGGGGCTGTGGTACATACCCATTCGGAGTGGGCCACTTCGTGGGCACAGGCCTGCAAACCCATTCCTCCTTATGGAACAACACATGCAGATTATTTCCATGGTGAAATTCCCTGTACCCGGCAACTTACAGAATCGGAGGTTGGGGGAGATTACGAAACTGAAACCGGAAAGGTTATCGTGGAAAGGTTCAAGGATATTGATCCAGGGGCGGTTCCGGGAGTTTTGGTTGCCGCACATGCCCCTTTTGCATGGGGTGTGAATGCAGAACAAGCTGTGCACAACGCTGTAGTCCTGGAAGAGGTGGCTAAAATGGCATTCAGAACTCAGGTGCTGGAACATTACAAACCTGTCGATCAGTTTTTGCTGAATAAGCATTATTTCAGAAAACACGGAAAAGATGCTTATTACGGCCAAAAATAAAGGGCTTTAAATCTCTTGTAAAGGATTTGGAAAGTTTTATGATAGGATACGATCAGTTTTCTTTTACACATTCTTACTCCCCGGTTTAGTATTACCAAAGGAAATATCGGGGTTCTGCAAAAACCGGCGAATAATCCCTATTAGCCGATATCCAACCAACGCATATAAATTTTGCGAGGCATTTGAGTGCAGTACATTCTGGATTGTTAGTTGTATTTATCTCAGTCTGTGTTTGAGTAAAGGCATTCCAAAACCAACAGTCAAAACCATTTTTAACGCACAGGTGTTTTTTTCTCTTGTTACTATTTATCAAATCTCACCTCCATTAACTTTAACCCAATTTGCAATCCCTTGTATCGTGTCGGGAAGTTTGTCTTTAAGGTAGAAAATGATTATTGTTTTATGATCGCACACTGCTGATTTATAAAATGATGTGTAAAATTCACTAAACCTTTCTTTTGAGGCGAATCAATCTTTCCCTTTCAAAAATCATTTGCCAAAAAAACAGGATTTCGCCACTAATAATTCTTATCTTAGCGAATTATTATAACAATTAGTAGGTGTTTCGGTTGTTTAAATAATTTCAATAAAAGGTAAACAAAACTTTTTTATGAGTGTTTGTATCTGAATAAAATTAAAATTTAACAATTTATGGACACATTTCACGAACGGCATCCCAATGAACCAGGCGCGGCAGACTATGCTGAATCTGAGAAATATGAGGTGATTGGTGACTTTTATGAACGTTACGCCAAAGTCGTTGCCGGGGGGTCCCCTAAAGCTGTAAGTTTACATCGAAAGAGGGGCAAACTTACCGCCCGTGAAAGAATAGAAAAACTACTTGATGCCGGTTCTCCCTTTTTGGAACTCTCTCCCTTTGCTGCTATGGAACAATACAACGACCAGTTTCCTTCTGCAGGCATCATCACTGGTATCGGGAAGGTAAACGGGACTTTGGTGGTTGTGGTGGCAAATGATGCAACCGTAAAAGGGGGAACCTATGTAAAAGAAACCATCCGGAAACACATCAGAGCACAGGAAATTTCCATAGATAACCATTTGCCCGCTATTTATCTGGTAGACAGCGGTGGCATTTTTTTACCCGAGCAGGCAAATGTTTTTCCGGATAAAGATGACTTCGGACGGATTTTCAGCAATCAGGCGCGCATGTCTTCGATGGGAATACCGCAAATTTCCGTAGTGATGGGTTCCTGCACTGCCGGAGGAGCGTACATTCCGGCCATGTGCGATGAAAGTATTATCGTGAAAAACCAGGGAACGATCTTTATCGGCGGACCTCCACTGGTAAAAGCAGCTACAGGCGAGGAAGTTACAGATGAAGAACTGGGTGGAGGTGATGTACATGCAAAAATATCGGGCGTGGTGGATCACCTGGCTGAAGATGATGTGCATGCCCTTGAGATTTGCCGTCAGATCGTACAAACCTTCCCATCCCCTCAAAAGCAGTCCGTGAACAGGATCCCATCACAACCCTCTGCATTTCCATCTGATGATATTTATCAGTATGCAGGAAATGCTGCTGCTGCAGATCATGCCAGAATCATTGAGATCATTGTTGATGGTGGCAGTTTTCATCCCTTTAAACCTGATTATGCCAGGACTATTATCACGGGTTTTGCCCGCATCGACGGATACCAGGTGGGAATAATTGCCAACAACGGCGTTGTGTTTTCCGAAACTGCCCGCAAAGCAGCGCATTTTTTAGAATTGTGTAATTTCCGTAAAATTCCGGTGATCATGTTGCAAAATATTACCGGTTTTATTGTGGGTAAAAAATATGAACATGAAGGTATTGCCCGGGATGGTGCCAAATGGATCCATGCTGTATCCAACAGCACAGTTCCTTTGATTACGATCGTAACCGGTGGATCTTATGGTGCGGGAAATTATGCCATGGCCGGAAGGGCTTTCGATCCCAGATTCCTGTTTATGTGGCCCCATTCCAAAATAGGGGTAATGGGTGGCGACCAGGCGGCAAGAGTGCTCACCCAGATCAAAAAATCCAAAATAAAGAGTATAAAATACAACGGAAATGAGAAAGAGACCCTTTCTGAAGATCAGCTCTTTCAACAGATAAAAAATAACTACGATGAACAAAGCTCAGCAATATATTCTACCAGCAGAATTTGGGATGATGGCATCATCGATCCGGCGCAAACCCGAAGAATCCTGTCCATTGTTCTCGAGGTGGTAACCAACAGGCAATGGCCCGAATTTAAACCAGGTATTTACAGAATGTGATGGTTTGGATCCCGGAAAAAGTGTCCCGGTTTTTATTTTCTTTTGAAACCTGGGGCAAGGAACTACATAGTCTTTACTTATGACAGAAAAATACGAAAATATAGAACTAAGATTTCAGGAAGACCTGGCCTTTCTTTCGCTCAACCGTCCTGAAAAAAGAAATGCCATCAACGAACAAACCATGGATGAGCTGATCGATGCCATGCAGCAAGTTCAGTTAAAAGATAACATCGTGATGGTTTTGCTCTCATCCGTTGGTAAAGATTTTAGTGCAGGTGCTGATCTGCAATGGATGCGAACCACGCAGCAAATGAATGTTGACCAGATCCAGCAGCAAAATTATAAACTCCACAAGATATTTAGTTTATGGTTTGATATGCCCTTTTTCACCATAGCCAGCATTCGTGGCAATGTGGTGGGTGGAGCATTGGGTTTGGTGGCTGCCTCAGACTTTGTTCTGGCGCATCCCGAAACAAAGTTCAGGTTTTCAGAAGTAAGTCTTGGCTTGGTGCCTGCCACCATTGCCCCTTTTGTGTTGCAAAGAACACAAAGCAGGTTGATAAGAAATGCCATGCTTACCGCCGCACCCTTCAATGCCCTGGAAGCACTCAATGCTTACCTTGTTGATGCGGTTGCAGATGACCGTATTGCTGAAAACATCATAGAGGAGTATAAGAATAATCTCAGAAACAATGAACCCAATGCCGTTGCCAAATGTAAACTATTAGTAAATGATCTTGTGATGGATCGCATTGAGCAACCCATCGATGAGTATACAACCCGTTTGCTGGCCGAAGTGAGAAAATCTGATGCTGCTGCCCGAAGGATAGAAAATTTTTTTAAAAAAGCACGTAAACCAAAATGAGCATTAAAAAAGTATTGATTGCCAACCGGGGCGAAATCGCCATCCGGATCATGAAAACATTAAAAGAACTCCATATTAGGAGTGTTGCCTTGTATACGGAACCTGAAAAAGGTGATCTGCATGTGAAAATGGCTGATGAATCTTTTTTACTTACAGGAACTACCCTGGATGAAAATTGGTTGAACACAGATCAGATCATTGGAATTGCCAGAAAGGTAAATGCAGACGCCATTCATCCCGGATATGGATTTCTTTCAGAAAACCCCCGGTTTGCCCAAATGTGTGAAGCGGCAGGGATTATTTTTATTGGGCCTCACAGCAAGGTAATTGAAAAAATGGGGAGTAAAACCGTTTCCGCTCAAATTGCGGCAAAGGCCAATATACCTTTGCTACCCCGTATTGAAGGATCTCCGGCAGAAATTGTAGAAAAAAGAAATTCCATCAATTACCCTGCACTGGTAAAAGCGGCTGCCGGTGGGGGCGGCAAGGGAATGATAAAAGTAGAATCTGCCGATCTTTTGAAACATGCTGTTTATACTGCCGCCGATCAGGCTAAACGTTATTTTGCCGATGAAAAAGTCTACCTCGAAAAATATATCGAAAATCCAAGACATATAGAAGTACAGGTGCTGGCAGATAAACATGGTAATGCAGTTCATCTTTTTGAGAGAGAGTGCACCTTGCAGCGCAACCATCAAAAGGTGGTTGAGGAAGCACCCGCGGTCAGTCTTTCTGATGAGCTAAAGCAGAGGATGTATGATGCAGCAATAAGACTGGTAAAAGAAACAGGGTACTATAATGCCGGAACAGTAGAATTTATCATCGATCAGGATCAAAATTTCTATTTCCTGGAAATGAATACCCGCATTCAGGTAGAGCATCCCGTCACCGAAATGATCACCGGTATTGATCTGATCGCAGCACAGATCTTTATCGCACAGGGTGAAAAACTTTCTTTTTCCCAAAAGGATCTGAAAATTCAGGGGCATGCCATCGAAACCCGTCTTTACGCCGAAGATCCTGCACATCAGTTCCGCCCTTCGGCAGGTCAGGTGCATAAAATTTCTTTTCCCCAACAGGATGGGCTCAGAATAGATTCCGCCATTTTAACAAACGGGAAAGTACATGCCAGTTTTGATGCCATGATATCAAAAATTATCATTTTTGCTGAAGATCGTTCCCATGCAATTGATAAAATGCAAAATGTTCTTGATGAGGTTCTTGTGCATGGAGTTACAACCAACATACAGCTTCTGAAAAATATAATGCAGCACCCCGGTTATGTGAAAAATCATATTCATACGAATTTTATTGCCGAAAACCTCCATAAACTTTCTCAAACCAAAGCAGATAAGAATCTTTTTTCGTATTTTGCGGCCTTGTTTATCTGGATGAAAAGATATTCCAAACAAACAATCGATAATCCCTGGAGAATGGCAGGTATTGAACACTTAACCATTAACGGCATGAAAGCGGAGTACTTTTTTCATGCTGCCGGTGAAAACAGCATGCAGGTAAAGGTCAACGGTACCTCTTTTCTGCTGAAAAATATCACGGTCTTTGATGATTTTATTCAATTTAGCAGCAACAATAACAAATATTCAGTTGTTATAAGTGTTACCTCCAATAGTATTATGTTCCTATATATGGGTTCTTACTATCTTGTAGATAATATTGAAATAGAACCACTTCCCAAATTTCTGGGTAAAGGGCAGGAACTAAGAGTTTCCGAACTGAAATCCTCTTTGTTTGGCAAGGTTTTAAAAATTAATGTTTCTGAAAATCAGGAAGTTAAAAACGGACAGATACTGCTGGTTTTAGAATCTATGAAGATGGAAAACTCTGTTTTAGCGCCCGCCAACAGTAAAGTAGCCAGGATAGATGTGAAGGTTGGCGAACAGGTGGCAGATGGGCAAACACTCATGAAGTTCAGTTATGATGACTAATTCAATACAAGTATAAAGCAAAAAAAGCAAAATGAACAGTCCTTATTTTTCTAAATCGCATCACGAGTTCAGGGAGAAAGTGAGAAAGTTTGCTGTAGAGCAGATTTTACCCGTTGCTGCAGAGTTGGATGCAAAAGAAGTTTTTTCCGTTGATCTGACCAAGGCTATGGGGCACCTCGGGTTGTTTGGGGTAAATATCCCCAAAGAATACGGTGGACATGGCCTCGACTACCGATCACTTGTTATTGCAGTAGAGGAGGTTGCCCGTGTTGACGGAAGTCAGGCGGCCACCCTGGCAGCGCACAACTCCCTCGGTATTGGTCCTATTTATATGTTTGGTACTGAAAAGCAGAAAAAGAACCTCATTCCTAAACTTACCAGTGGTGAGCACACATGGGCTTTTGCTCTTACAGAACCCAATGCCGGAAGTGATGCCATGGGCACTGAAACCCGTGCACAAATTGAAGGAGATGAATGGGTGATCAACGGACATAAGATATTTATTTCCAATGCGGCTTCACCCATGTCTTTGGGGTCTACCATCCAGGCCATTACAGGTGAGAAGGATGGCAAAAAACTTCTTTCCACCATCATAGTGGAGAGTGATACACCAGGATATACCAGAGAAAAAATCACCAACAAAATGATGTGGAGGTCTGCCGATACAGGCAAACTGTTTTTTGACAATGTAAGAGTACCTGCTGAAAATCTTCTCGGCGAACTGGGTAAAGGTGGCAGACAAATGTTGCAAACCCTCGATAGCGGAAGACTTACCATAGGCGCTATGGGACTGGGATTGGCAAAAGGTGCTTTTGAAATGGCACAGGATTATGCCAACAAAAGGCAACAGTTTGGAAAACCTATCAGACATTTTCAGGCCATCTCGTTTAAATTGGCAGAAATGGCAACGAAAATTGAACTTGCCTCCAATACCCTCTACAATGCTGTTTGGAGAAAAGATAATGGGTTGCCCTTTGGAAAAGAAGCTGCCATGGCAAAATTGTACTGTTCGGAAATAGCAAAAGAAATTGCCGATGAATCGGTACAGATCCACGGTGCCTACGGATTGGTTCGCAGCAGCGATATCGAACGTTTTTACCGCGACCAGCGAATCCTTCAAATTGGTGAAGGCACGAGTGAAATATTGAAACTTGTTATTTCAAGGCATATCGATCAACGCTGAAAACCCTGACTTTTGCAGCATGTCATCATTCCGGCAATTATGAATGCCTGGCTTTTTTGCAATGACAGGAATGCCTTGTATAAAGCATACGAAATACGATGGAAATTATTCGCTCGAACGCATATATGTTGACAAACAAATATAAAAGCACAAAAATCAGAAATCATGGAAGACCGCAAAAAAGATCATATCAATCTTGCCCTTGCAAACCGAACGGGTAGAATTGAAAAGGACACGAGATTTGTTTATGAACCGCTTTTATCGGGGCACGATATTCCCGAGTTGCCCAAAACAGAATTAGCAGGCAAAACAATGAAAGCTCCTGTTTGGATATCAAGTATGACGGGAGGGAGTGGTATTGCCCGGCATATCAATACCAATTTGGCCATGGCTGCCAGCAGATTCGGACTGGGAATGGGACTGGGGTCGTGCAGAATCATCTTTGATTCGGAAAAACATATTCCTGATTTTGATATGCGCAACGTTATTGGCGACAAACTCCCTTTTTGGGCCAACCTGGGCATTGCGCAACTCGAACAAATGGTTGAAAAAGGTACACTGAATGAAGTTACCGATCTGGTAAATCTCCTGCGCTGCGACGGACTGATCATTCACATTAATCC
>CAYMLS010000092.1:0-16650 GCA_964390665.1 uncultured Bacteroidales bacterium
CCGGGTATTTCCCCTGATGCTCCTCAAAATGATGACTTTGAGTAATCTCCAACCCGTCAAACAGTTTCCGGTTTTCTTTTGCATTCTCAATATCAAAGAAGTATTTGAGCATGCTCATATTGAGTGTTTTGCCAAACCGACGCGGACGTGGGAAAAGCATTACTTGTGAGTGGTCTTCAATGATCTGCTCAATAAAGTAGGATTTATCAATAAAATAACTGTCCTGCTCCCTGAGCACCTTAAAATCATCAACACCAATAGCAAGTTTCTTCATAATCTGTTGTTTTGTAATTTATTTGCAAAGATAGGGGATTTGGGGGTATAATAGTAATGCTACTCTGTCTGTTATCATACTTATCCGATTATTAATCAGTTTGATAAACTCCTTTTTTTCTTATAAAATCAATGATCCTGAAATAAGATTAAATGTTTGTTTTTGCAATGGTGTGACGGTACCGGAAACCCCTGGCGCAGTGCCGGGAGTAGGTGTTAAAATAAAAAAAATGAACAGAACCATGACTATAATTTTGACACAGATGAGGATGATTATTTCGCCAGATCAAAGAACGGAACAGGCTCATCTGAGCGATTTAATCAAATTATAAACATATGTAACAAAGTGTTTGTATTTCAAAGTCGACTGTTTTGAAGGCGGGCCAAACGCAGCACTTGGCGATTTTTTGCACACACTTTTGAAGGAGCATTTAAATGTAGATGACAAAAGTAAATGTTTTTTGGTTGGCGATAAAAGGTCGCGATGTCTCTTCGACCTGCTTGCCTTCACAGCAGGCACAAATATGGGGAAAGTTTAAGATTTTATTGTCGTGTTAAAGGATTTGTCTCGCCGGTTTGTTATACCGTCCATTATCGTGCACGTTCATGAAAAAAACGAACACTTTAATGTCATACTTCAAACGGTTGTGATATCTCATTTGATTGGTAATGATAGATGTAGACTAATTGGCATGGATTTTATAGAATGGCAACACAATTACTCAAACAATGAATGAAAAACCTTAAAACAAAGAAAAGATGATACTATCAACAACACACACTTTTCCCGGAGGGGAGTTCCGGAATAGGGGTGGTTGGGTTTGCAGAAAAAATTTGAGAAACGGTGAAGATTTTGAAAGAAGAAAAAATTGAGTTTACATTCACTGCTTTTGGAAACATGTTCCAAACAAAGAATGCCTTTTGTTCCGGATTATTCTAAAAAATAAAAAAAAGAAAATGAAAAAAAGTACTGTATTCATCATTGTTTTTACGATCGCAAATGTTTTGCTGTTTCTACCCGCAGCAGGAATAAGTCAAACGATCAGAGGCATTGTTCTGGACAAAACCACCCGGCAAGCCCTTCCGTTTTCAACCATACAAATTCATGACACCCATCCTGCTGTCGGAACTACTTCCGATGAATCCGGTCGTTTTGTAATTAGTGTCAGCAAGAAAACCCTTATTTTTTGTGTCTTTGATAAGAAATCGTCAAAGACAAGGCTTTCGAAGTTTTTGAATCCAAGGAGTTTACTTTTCGTAAATGACTGATTCAAAAACGAGAATAACGCAGTATTTGGCGTTTTCTTGCAAAGACTAATTAACGGAGTACAACCTGGCCGGTATAATATTGAAGCATCTTATGTGGGTTATGAAAAGGTTTTGAAAAGAGAGATCCTGGTGGGTACGGGAAAAGAAGTTGCTTTGCAATTTGAGATGGAACCCCAAAGCAGCCAACTGGAAGGGGTAACCGTAAGGGCTTCTTCGCAGGATAAAGCCAACGCCATCAATTCCATGGCAATGGTCAGCTCTTTATCTTTCAATGTAGAGGAAACCCGGAGGTATGCCGGTGGAATGGACGATCCCTCGCGCCTGGTAACTGCATTTGCCGGTGTTAGTGCGGCGGGTAATGCACAAGATAACGCCATCGTGATCAGGGGTAATTCCCCGAGAGGTGTTCTTTGGCGTGTGGAAGGGGTGGAAGTGCCCAACCCCAATCATTTCTCCAATGCCAATGTGGTTGGTGGTGGATTCATGAGCATACTCAGCAGTCAGACCCTGGGAAGGTCCGATTTTTTCACCGGGGCATTCCCTGCTGAATATGGCAATGCCCTTGCAGGAGTTTTCGATATAAAACTGCGTTCGGGCAATACGCATAAAAGAGAATATGCTTTTCAGGCAGGAATCCTTGGTCTGGATTTCAGTGCAGAAGGACCCTGGATAAAAGGCAAGGAATCCTCTTACCTTTTCAACTATCGTTATTCTACCATGGGGTTGCTATCCCAGGCGAACATTCTGCCTGATGTGGCCATTCTTTACCAGGATCTTTCCTTTAAAAATGAATTTCACACACAAAAACACGGAACTTTTACCTTGTGGGGATTGGGTGGAAAAGACAAAACGTTTGCCAATGCGCTCAATGATTCTCTACTATGGAAAAACGATGATGACCGCTTCGACAACCAATGGAAAGAAAGTTTTGGCGCCACCGGTTTCGGTCACAGGATCAGCATGGGTTCTTCTGCTTATGTATCCACAACGTTGGTTGCCTCTGGCAGAAGAAAGGAACTCACCATGGACCGGATGGATCAGGACTACATCCTGCAAAAAGACCTGGACTTGTTCAAAACAGACAGCAAACTTACCCTCACATCTTTTATCAATCATCGTTTGAGTGAGCATCACATCAACCGCTCGGGATTCATTGTAAATTCTTTGTACTATAACTATGATCTTAACAGTACCCATGAACATGTCCCGGGAACGTATACCAACATGGCTCTGGAATCGGGACAGGCTTTTCAGGTACAATCCTATACCCAATCCCGTTACAACCTCTCCCCCGAATGGATTCTAAATGCCGGATTGCATTACAATTATTTTGCCCTGAACAATACCTCGTCTGTTGACCCACGAATCGGGATGAAGTGGATCTTCGACCATAACAAAGCGTTGAGCCTGGCATACGGAAAACACAGTCAAACAGAAGATTTATACGTATATCTGTTTCGCAGACAGGATGAGGCAGGCAACTGGCAACAACCCAACAAAAACCTCGGTCTTGCGCAGGCGCATCATTTTATAATCGGTTACGACCATCAGTTCAGTGATATTCTGCGATTGAAAGTAGAACCCTACTATCAATATCTGTATAACGTTCCGGGAGAAGCAAACAGTTCTTTCTCCATGATCAACTTTACACGGGACTTTGGTTTCAGCAAGGATCTGATAAACTCCAATATGGGCAGGAATGTTGGTGTGGATGTTACCCTGGAAAGGTTTCTGCACAAGGGATATTACTACCTGGCCAATGTATCATGGTTCCGGTCGCAATACAAAGCCGACGACAATATATGGCGCAGCACCCGGTACGACAAAAATCTGGTGATGAATGTACTGGGAGGCAAAGAATTTATGATCGGCAGCAATATGCTGGGCATCAACCTGAGAGCTTGTTTCAGTGGGGGTGGAAGGAGATCACCTTTGTTGCAGGAGATCTCTGATCAGCAGCGAAGAGCCATATTTGATGAAAAAAATGCCTGGAGCCTTCAGGACGATTTTACCATGCTGTTGGATGCATCCATTACCTACAGGGTAAACAGGGTTCATTATGCCGGTATTTGGGCATTGCAGGTAAAAAATATTTTGGGTGCCACACAAAATGATCTGTATCTGTACGACTACCAAAAACAGCAAGTTACTTTGGATAGCCGGGTCATCGTGGTACCCAGTCTTAGCTATAAAATTGAGTTTTGAGACCGGATAAGTCAGAGGGTTTGTGCAATGGTATTCTTTTCGCGGCATTCCCGGAAAAATTCTTTCCCCCCAAACCCTCTGTCATGTTGCAATTACCTGCTGTTTTTTCTTATCTCATTTCTTCTCATCGGCATTGCATCGATCGTGGCAAAGAGTTTTTCAATGCTCAATATGTCGGTTTGCCGGAGTTTTGCTCTGCCGTCAAGTCCGATTAAAATAACTTCGAATTCTTTGTTTTCCTGTCTGTAAAGATCATTCAAACGTGTTGATTTCATCCAGCTTTCAGCATCTAATCCTTTTTTATACTGGTCAGGTTTTACGGAATAGATCACCATTCTTCGTTCTTCCAGACCCCCGGCATTGTCCTGAAGAATGTTTATCTGTTCCTGATAAAGGGATTGTGTGTTTTCCGTGGTCAATACCAGCAACAATCTGTCTTTCCATTCATGGGAGCTGAGTTCCTGTGCAGACATAGAAACGGATGTTGAAAAGCTGATAAGGATGTATAAAAATATTTTTTTTACTGTTTTCATGATCTTATAACAATCTGTGCTTTTGGATGTTCAGCGAGGGCTCAACAACATGTGAACTCCATGAGGAATTACAGGATCATAGGATTTGAATCCAGGGGAGAACTCCAATTGATTAAACCAAAAAACAAAATATATTCATTGGGTTCTGGTTTAGTTGTTTAAGCAGCAACCCTTGATCTCCTCGTGAAACTTTATATTCTCTCTGATAATAATCCATGGTGATATTCTTTGAAGGAAAATGGGATCAACTGAACAAAATAAATCCGGATAAAAAGTTATGCAACCCACAACCGCTGATATCATTAAATACTATTCAGCGTACTCCATGTCTGATCATTGATGCAATGGGGTTAATTTATGTAAAATACTTTTTTTATTTCTCTGATTTTAATACTTTTATGAATCATGAAGGAAAACAAAAACATTTTCATATTCGGCATCGATGACTATAACCTGGAGGAATTAAAATCCATTGAGCAGGCTGAAAAATACAACTTCATTCCTTTGTTTGAAGCATCGGATATGATGATTTTGCTGAAAGGAGATCAGATTGATTACGATAATCTGATACAACGTGCCAAAAAGAAAATTGACCAGTTCAATGGATCTGTTGATGCTGTTATCGGTTTTTTTGATCCCGCTATGCTACCTGTATTTTATCTTTGTCAGGAATATGGTCTCAAGGGACCTGGTCTTTTTAAAGCGCTTCTTTGCGAACATAAATACTGGAGCAGACTGGAACAAAAAAAAATTATTCCCGATCATATTCCTGATTTTAAGGCATTTAATCCTTTTGATGATCACAATCTGAAAGATCTTCTCATAGAACCTCCTCTTTGGATCAAACCCATAAAATCTTACGGTGGTCAACTGGGGTATAAAATTGAAAATCAACAGGATTTGGACAAGTGTCTGGAGGAAATCAGAAAAAATATAAAATATTTTGCGCAACCATTTAATCATATGCTTTCTCTGGCAGATACCTCTGGATTGGATGAAAACATAAGAAAAGTTGATGGTAATTGGTGTATTGCTGAAAGCATGATGCAGGGAGAATTATTTACCGTAGAAGGATTTGTGTTTGATGGGCAGGTAAAACAGCATGGGCTTTTTAATTCGGTTACCTATGAAAACACTACTTCTTTCTTCGCTTATCTCACTCCCGGACAACTGGACGAAAAAGTAAAAAAGCGTGTGCTGGATATTACAGAAAAAGTAATGAAGCAAATCAAATTCAACAATTCGCCATTTAATATTGAATTTTTTTATGATAAAAAGCAAGACAAGATACGGCTGCTGGAAATAAACACACGCATCTCTCAATCGCATAGCGAAATATTCAAACTCGTGCATGGTAGTTCCAATCATCAGTTTCTTGTTCAGGTAGCCACTGGCAAAATGCCTTCCCTGAAAAACTACCAGGGAAAATACAATATCGCAGGCAAACTGCATTACAGGATTTTTTCCCAAAAAGGAAAAATTATAGAAACACCATCTAAACATAAGATAGAGCAATTGGAAAAAGAGTTTGATGCCAAAATATTCCTTGAAATAGAAAAGGGACAGGAATTATCCGAAATGCCCGGTCAGGATTCTTTCAGCTCCCGATTGGCAAAAATACACATGGGTGCACAAAGCAAAAAAGAACTTTACAACAAATACGACAAGCTGGTGGAAAAACTTAATATCAGAGTGCATTCCCGCCAGGAGTAAATCGTACCTGCTACACATTGATAACCAATAAAAACCAAAACAGGATTTATGCAAACTATCAATGACTTTCCCGAAAAAATAAAAGAAATAGAAAACCAATACATCTCAATGCCGGATGGTGTAAAACTTGCTGCACGCATGTGGATACCTGAAAGTGCCTGGGATAAACCTGTACCCGCGATATTGGAATACATACCCTATCGAAAACGTGACTTTAAGCGAATCACCGATGAAATAAATCACCGGTATTTTGCCGGATACGGATATGCCGGTATCCGGGTGGATATCAGGGGCAGCGGTGATTCTGAGGGTCTGATGACAGATGAATACCTGGAAGTGGAACTTAGCGATGGGGAAAGAGTTGTTGAATGGCTGGCTGAGCAACCCTGGTGCGATGGCAATGTGGGGATGATCGGCATTTCCTGGGGAGGGTTTAATGGCTTGCAGATCGCGGCACGAAGACCCGAGGCCCTAAAAGCCATCATTACAGTTTGCTCTACAGACGATCGGTATGCGGATGATGTACATTACATGGGAGGCTGCCTGCTGGGAGATAACCTTTCATGGGCATCTGTGATGTTCGACAGGAACTCGACACCACCCGATCCCTTGATCATCGGTGAAAACTGGCGCAAGATATGGTTGGAAAGACTCGACAAAAGTGGCTTATGGATAAAAAACTGGATGAAACATCAACGTCGTGACGACTACTGGAAACATGGGTCCATATGCGAAAATTATGAAGATATTCAATGTCCTGTAATGGCCGTAAGTGGGTGGGCAGATGGCTATTCAAACTCGGTGTTCCGGCTGCTGAAACATCTTAAAGTACCACGCATGGGTCTGGTAGGTCCATGGAGTCACAGGTATCCGCATGATGGATTACCCGGGCCGGCCATTGGTTTTTTACAGGAATGCTTACGCTGGTGGGACCAATGGCTTAAAAATAAACAAACTGGCATAGACAAAGAACCCGCACTGAAGGCCTGGGTGCAGGAAAGTATACATCCTTTTACCAGTTATCAGGAAAGACCAGGGTATTGGATCGGGCTCGATCAATGGCCATCAAATAAGGTGGAAAACAAAAAATATATCCTCTGTAATGACCATACACTTCAAATCAGTCCTGCCAAAAAAGAAGAATCAAAGGGTATGGCTTTACAGTCACCACTTAACTTAGGCATGTTTGCAGGCAAATGGTGCTCATATTCCGCTCCACCTGATCTGCCTGGAGATCAGCGCGATGAAGATGGCGGTGCACTGATATTTACCAGCAAACCGCTGGAAGAAGATCTGCATATTATTGGGATGCCTGTTGCACAATTACAACTGAAGGTAAACCGTCCGGTGGCAATGATAGCGGTTCGACTGTCGGATGTAGCACCAGATGGCAAGACCACACGCGTTACATTCAGTGTTCTCAACCTTTGCCATCGCGAGAGTCATGAACAACCCAAAAAACTGAGACCGGGAGAAAAATATGACATTCAGATAAATCTCAATGAAATCGGACATGTCTTTCCTGCAGGAAACAAAATACGACTCTCCATCTCCACTTCTTATTTTCCATTGGCATGGACTCCGCCACAACTGGTAATGATGCATATCTTTACTCAGGAAAGCTTTCTGTCTTTACCGGTAATAAAGGGACAAGGAGATGGTGAAGTCAGATTCAAACCCGCGGAAGGAGCAAAACCCTCCTCCCAAAAAAAGATTATCCATGCACCTCGCTACAAATGGAATGTACACAGAGACTTGATCACCGATGAGGCATCTATGGAAGTGGATAAAAATCAAGGTACGTTTTATCTGAAAGAAATCGATCTGGAGATTTCTCAGAAAACAAACGAAAAATATTCCGTAAAAAAAGACTCCCTGGATTCAGTGAAAGCGGAAACATCATCTGAAAGAGTTCTCAAGCGTGAAAATTGGAATATTAAAACCTCAACCCACACCATCCTGACATCTGATGAAGAAAATTTCTACCTGCATGCCACCCTGGATGCATATGAAAGTGACAAAAGGATATTCTCAAAAATATGGAATGAAAAGATTCCCAGAGATCATGTTTAGATTTATACCGGATCATTTATCTTTCAGGGTTTTGTGATGTGATCACAGGGATGCTGTATGCTATGTTTTCTGAGGAAGATCGCTAAAGATGCAGATGCTTCGTAGCGCAGATGATGACGGAAAAAAATTATGATGATCAGTGGTTGATAAAGTCAATCCATGAGATAAGCATTTTAAAACATTATAACCCATAAACCTTTGCTACAATATGTGCAGAAAAATTATTCCTGTATGAAAGCATGGGTTTTCCATCACATCTTTTTACCTTTATACTGCAAAACCAATATGTTTTCAACCACATTCACTAACAAGCAATGGAAAAACTAAGAAAAATAAACAGGATTCTCTTTTTTGTCCTTGCCATATTTGCTTTATTTTCTTTTGGATCATCTTTTTTGATCACCCTCATATTTGGTGTTTTCTTTGCTTTGTTAGTCAGTCCACTGGCAAGTTTGCTGGAAAGAATCAAAACACCCAGGTTCTTGTCTGCATTGGTTGCCACCATGGTTATTTTTATTGTGGTGGGGGGCATTATGTATCTGTTTTTCTACCAGCTGAGTCTCTTTATTACCGATATTTCGCAAATTCGCAGCGAACTTCAGTCTTTTATAGATACTGCTCAGACATGGATCACAGATGCCACCAATCTTTCTTTGGAAGAGCAAAAACGAATATGGCAGGATCGGTCGGGTCAGCTCCTGGAGCAACTTGAATCTGCTGTTACAAGTTTCTTGGGAAACCTTGCCAATTCTGCCCTCAACTTTCTGGTGCTTCTGATATATGTTTTTTTGTTTATCTATTACAGGAAAAAATTTACCACTTTTATCATGTTGTACACACCCGAAGAAAAACGTGAAAAAACCGAAAAGATCATTGACAAGATCAGCAAGGTTGTATATCATTATCTGTGGGGTAGGGCACAGGTCATGACGCTGCTTGCCATCATGTATTATATCACTTTTCTGATTTTCGATTTGCCTTATGCATCTCTGCTTACCATTTTTGGTGCGTTAATTACCATTATACCTTACCTCGGGCCATTTATCAGTGGTTTATTGCCCATCTTATTTGCCATCATTTATATTGATGAGTTGGGCATAGTCATTCTTTTTACTGCCATCATCATTACCATACAACTTATTGAGAGTTATGTTCTTGAACCCCTTGTAATAGGTGGCGAGGTGAAACTCAATCCCCTGATGGTGATCATTGCTGTTATTATGGGAAGTATGATCTGGGGACTGTCGGGTATGATCTTGTTTGTACCTATTTTTGCCATGTTCAAAATTGTTGCTATTAACTCTAAAGGTTTCGAACCTTTGGGATATCTGCTGGGACCCTCGAAGGAGAAAGTGCCGGAGAAATGATTCCGACAGGAATTTGGGTTATATGTGAGTTCAATCTCGGCAGAATATTGCCCACCATTTACATGAACTGTAAAATCGGAAAACCCCATCCCTGTCACATTATTAACAAAAGATAAAGTCAATCCTGTCAGGTTTGTCACGAATTGGTGTTTGTCGTTTGATTCGCAATATGTTCGGTTCAGTCTACGCTATCTTTGCACCTGATATTTCTTGTCAGGCACATTCCAACAAATAGTATTTTCGGCAGAAACGAATTGCACAAAAGTCATCAACACCGATCTCTTATATTTAATCTCATAGCAGGTTCGTTTTATGCTATCTCTTTTTGGGAGTGTGAATGCCGCTGAATCTTTGCATCACCGATGATCACAAAAAAATCTGTGATGATCAGTGTTTGAGGCAGACCATTGGTGAGAGCAGCATGGAGATGGGTTTGCATCATCAAGGAAAGATGTTAAAAACCATCATTTTTAATTCGGTCAGGTGAATTTTTTGCCTACTTTTGGGGGTGTTTTTTGAAAAAATAAAAAGAAAGCAGAAATGAAATCTCAAAGAAAAATATGGTGATTTCGCACTTTTACTTCTCTGTTTAATCAGGCAAATAATACCTGTTATTCATCATCATAAAATTATCTTCTCTTAAATAAACATCCGTATTCAGGGGTCTTATCATTACAGGACCTACATGATATTCTGCTTTCATAATATCCCTGTTTTTTATCCTCCAACGTACAAAACTTCCCTCTTCCTTTAGTTTAAACTTCAGTTCAATTAATGCCCACTCATCATCAATAATTTTAAGAATTCTAAACAGGTCTTGTTTAGTTTCCGTATGTCCTTGGTCCAAACTATCACGAACCTGAAATACAATCCTTGATCTTAAAAACAGGTCTGCCTGATCAGAATTGACCCAGAAAGAAAAGACATATTCATCTTCATTGCTGGTGAAGGGAATTTCCTTGTGATAAACCCAATCACTTTTACTAAACCGATCAGAAAGAAAATTCTTTTTCAATTTCGCAGAATCAGAAATCGCCTCTGTATTGTATACCTGAAATAATTTCTCCTTTTGATTTGAATAATACATACCATGACTGAACAGGCTATCATCTTCAAACGTACTAACTATGCTTTTGTAAGGATTTTGTATGGTTTTTAATAGAGAATCATACGGGAGGTCATATAAAGTAAATTCAGGAGATTCATAAATAAGCGTTGAATGAATAATTAGATTTTTCTCCTGTTGAGAATAGGAATTGCAGTCATTCTTAGTTACGATCAGGAAGTTCTTTTCCGGATCAAGTTTATTGATTATTTCCGGAAAGCGGTAAGGTTCCTGAAACAACATAAAATATGAATAAGTTTGCCCAATCGAGGTTCGGCTTAACATCACACCCATTGAAGGCAAACCGGTTTTCCAGGATACCATAAATGTTGGCTTTGCCATTGAGCATTTATCCAATAACCAAATATTCTCGGAACCTATATGGAAATAGGGTAAAGGAATTATTGACTGATATTTATCATCATCAATAAGTTTTACCCACTTATTGGTTTCCAAATCATTATCTACATCACTTAGTTCCGGGATTTCATTTTTCACAAATCCAGACCAAAAAGAAACATGATGGTGTGCTTCATAAAATAATACTGATAATGAAAATATTACAATTACGAACCAAAGTTCTTTTCTGAAACCAGTTTTTCCAAGTCTCCAAATATGATAAAACACATAAATATTAAATATATAGTAAAATAACCAGGCAAATCGGGCAATACCTCTCATTTGTTTTATTGGGCCCAGGTAATGCAACAGATATTTAGCATCTCCAAAGATAAACGGTATACCAAATGAGTATAAAAGAGCAACTAAAGAAGTCCAGAAGAAAATGTTAAGGATTACAACATCCGAAGGTTTCCCAATTCGTTCAAATCTTTTTTTGAAGAGGTTTTTAAAAAAGAAAAAAAGCATTATCAGAAACCCCAGAGACGAAACTGTTCCAATATAGGAAATGCCCTCCCAGTTTATATAATTGAAATCAGAAAAATTCTTTAGAAACTGACCATGAGGGAAACTCAAAGGTAGAAAAACACTTTCAGGGTATGCCCTGTAATATAAAAACCCCCAGGGATATGAAGTTCTGTCAATTATTCCATCCGTTAAATTTGTGATCAATAATAATATAACAAAGGGAATTAAAAACTGAATCCCAAGATGTAAAATGTTTTGTTTATAATTATTTGCTGCCTTTAAAAATAAAAAGGAATAAAACCAGTAAAAAAGAATAATTGCAGCATGAAAGCCGAGCATGTAAATATGTGTTCCAAATGCCCAAAGAACAAACAATCCAATTAGTAAACTTTTCCAGATTTTAGGTCTCTGATGAAAAACCATCATCAGATATAGCATGAGAGGAATGGCAAAGACATATGATAATGAGAAATGTCCCGGGAGTCTAGCCAATTGTGGAGATAAAAAAGTAATTCCTGTTGCAACGAGGATACTATACCAAACAGGCAATTTTAACCTGATCAGAATGAGATAAATAAATACACCACCAATTATAATTGAAAGAAGCATCAGGGTATTTAAAATACCTACAGTATAGTCTCCTGCCGGAAACAAATACTGATCAATGATTTTGATGGGATGCGAAACGGAGGGTTGATTACCAGTAAAGAAAACATGCTCCCCATAAGGGTAATTCATGCTTGTAGTATGCCAGAAAGTAGTATCATAATTGATGAAATAATAAGTATTCAGATAATCTTTTAATCCATCACCCCCTGTGGCAAAAAAAACAGTATTGGGTGAGAGCAGGGGTTTTGAATAAAAGTAAAATGTAAGTAGAATTAGAATAAGAGTTATAATTATAATACCCCACTGTTTTGATTTCATTTTTCTGTTCTTTTTTGATAAATGGAAATATAGCACTAAGATTAAAATCAGTAATCCCGATTGGCAGCAAAAATAATTATTTCAAATTAATAAATTTATATTTGCACTTATTCTTTTAAAAAAATCTCAGGTAATAAATAAAATATGAGCCGAAAGACTAAACTGGTAAGTATTGTTGTATCTGTTTACAACGAAGAGAAGAATTTAGGAAAACTGCATTCACAGATCAATCAAAACTTACCTGAAAATTTTGATTATGAAATTATTTTTGTAAATGATGGGAGTACAGATATGTCACTTGCCATTTTAATGGAGATGATTCAAAAGGACCCTCGGGTAAAAATCGTTAACCTGGGAAAAAACTTTGGGCATGAAATAGCAATGACTGCAGGTATGGATTATGCTAAAGGAGATTGCACCATTTTTATGGATGCCGACCTGCAACACCCCCCTGAACTACTTCCTGTTATGCTTGAAAAATGGGAAAATGGGACGGACCTCGTACTTACATTAAGGTTACGAAACAAAGACCAGTCCTTTGCAAGTAAGATTCTCAATAATATATTTTACCAGATAATAAACTTTTTATCAAAGAATTCAGTACCCGCCAATATGCCTGATTTCCGGCTAATTGATAAAAAATATACCAAAATACTTCGAGATATGCGCGAGCAAAACAGATTGTTTCGGGGTTTGATAAACTGGATGGGCATTAAAAATCATGAAATAATTGAATTTGAAGCACCAAAACGCAATGCAGGTGAAACCAAATATAATATGAGAAAACTAATTGCACTGGCAGTTGATTCGATTATATCATTCTCTATCAGACCATTACGGATAGCTAGTTATTTTGGCATATTCACTGCTTTTATTGCTATCCTTATGGGAATATATTTTATCTGGGAATTTTTAAATAATCCGGACTATACATTCAGCGGATTTGGAACGACTTTAATGATGGTGGTAATTATGGGATCTGTACAACTGATTGTTTTAGGAATAATTGGTGAATACATAGGCCGAATCCACATTGAATCAAAAAAAAGACCGATCTACTTTGCTGATTTTATTGAAAATAAAAAAGATGAAGAGAAGCAATATAATCAATAAACACATTTAATAAGATGCGAGGTAAGAGAAGTAGAATGAATGTAATTTCAAAACCCAATTCCTTATGCATTCTATCATTATGTGTTTTTTTTATCACATCATGTGCTGAGGAGGAACAAAATAATCTCAATCCCAATCAGGATAAAATCATTTTTTTAAATGATACTCTTTGTCCAACTGAGACTGAAAACTATGGAATTACAAAAACGGGATTATATCTATTAGACATAAACAATGATTCAGTAACTGATTTTAAGATTTTTGTAAAAAATCACCACTTAGGTAGGCAGTATTATGCTTACACAAATGTGGTACCCCAAAATGGATTTTCACTGTTTACAGATGAAGGAATAAAAACTTCCTATTCTGAAAACTATATTCATGGCTTCTACGAGCCAGATACGAACATCATAATTATTCCCAAGATATATTCATTAATGGACACTGTATCAGAAAGTGGATTCTTAACGAATGACTCAATTATATTGGTTTATGAGCATCATGATAAATTCGCTGGAAATAGTTGGGGCGATTATATATCCGAATGGTTAGATGAAGAAGATAAATTTTTAGGAATAGTCAATAATGAAGAAAGAATTCTCTGCTGGATAAAAATCAAGGTTTTATCTTATGATGAAATCATTATTAAAAGTTTTAAATATATAGTTGATGAGAATGAACTGGTAATTAGTGATTAATACAAGATTATAATAACCCTTTGCGGATTAGTTAACAAAAATAATAAAGGATAAAGGAAGAGGTCATAACATGCAAGGTGCAAAAATTTAAATTTTGTTATCATTTTTTAAAAAAAATAAATAACTTCCTTATGCCATCTAAAAGTAAAATGAAAAAAATACTTCCAAGAATCCTTCTTTACCTATCCTTGCTTTTCTTTGCATGGTATCTTTATAAAACAGACTATCTGGTTTTTAATGATGTATCTGTAGATCCCCTTTTTATGGGGTTATCAATATTATTTTTACTGTCAGGCTTTATAGTTAGTGCTTTGAGTTGGGGCAATGCTTTATCTGTGCATCAAATAAGAATTCCCCAAAAAACTGCACTGATATCCCATGGGCTACCTGTCTTTGCCAAATACATACCAGGCAAAATCTGGGTAATCTTAGGAAGAGCATCTTATGTGTCCCGCAAAGGAATTCCGTTGAAACTGACTTCTCTGATCTCCCTCAAGGAGCAACTAATCTATCTTCTGTTAGGATTATTGATCTGTTGTATTCCCGTATTTTTATTCACAGGAAATAAATGGTTTGGTATCGCTATCCTTCTAAGCGCACTGGTTCTTGGTTTGGTGATTTTTTCTCCTTTTCTGCACCGTTTTACCTTGAAAACAGTAGAAAAAATTTTAAAAAAACAAATTGATCTTCCTCTTTTAAGATTGACAGATGCTGTGAAAATAAGTTATTATATAATCATTTACTGGACATTGTGGATGATTGCCTTTAGCCTTTTATTGTATTCTGTTTTTCCTGCCCAAACAAATTGGTCAATGGCGTTCGCATTTCCAGCAGGGGTTACCTATGGGGTATTGGCAATTTTTTTACCTGGAGGTATAGGTGTAAGAGAAGGAATTTTCACTGCTTATCTCACGGCATCAGGGATGCCCATTGAAAACGCTGCCACTATTTCAATGATCTCAAGACTTTGGTTTATAGCAGGAGAGATGGGTATATTTCTCATTGCCCTTACTTTGAAAATTACCGGTAAAGGCGTTGATTATCCTGAATATCCATCCACATAGCAAAAAAAACTGATTGAAACCCGGTAATACTAAGAAACATAAATGCCATAGCAGTGAGAGGGTTCGCCGGTATACTCATAAACATCAAATAAATGAGTTTTATCCCATATGGAATACTACTTAATAAAAGTAAAAATCCAATATGGTAAAGGAGAAATAATGGATGAAAGTCCCGAAAAAGATATTTCACATATAGTCTTTTAAAAAAAGACTTTACCAACAACATACTTATTGGCAATACCACCTTGTTGATTTTCATTTTTGACTTTTCACCCACAAAATAGATGGGTTTTATATCCACTTCTCTCAGAGTCCTTGAGGCAATATTCAGTTTCACCAGCATGTCATTAGGCATGCCATACCTCGGATAAATTCTATGAATATCAATCGACTTTAATGCTTTCAGAGAAATGGCAGTATATCCTGTTTGGGTATCTGAAACACTCCAATAACCCGAGGCGATTTTTGTAAGAATAGACAAAATGGAATTTCCCAGAAACCTGGAGCGGGGTATGTAGTCTGATGCGATTCGATGCGACAAACGATTGCCCTTCACGTAATCAATATTCTCATTAACCACAGGTGTAACGATAGATAAGAGTTCAGAGGGGTCCATTTGCCCGTCACCCGCCATCACTGCTGTGCAATCAAACCCCAAATCGCTGGCCAACTTGTATCCGGTAGCTATAGATAACCCAACACCGCTGTTTTTCTTTAGGTCGATCAAAACCAGTCGATTGAAATTTTCATTTTGAATTATCTCATGAGGGGGGAAATATTTCCATTCATCCTGGCTCTTTTTCTGATCCAAAATATCAATCTGATTATAAAGCGTTTCCTCAATTTCATTTTGAGGCTCAATATGCTTACTTATTCCTGCCTGCTGAAAATAGCCTACCACAATATCGGCCGTTTTATCTGTCGAACAATCATTTACCACAATGATCTTATCCACAAAATCAGGCATTGTTTCAATCACAATTCTTATTTGTTGTTCCTCATTATAAGCTGGCACTACAACCGCAATGGATTTATTATCAAGCATTTTTTATTTAACAATTGATATTTTCCTGAATTCATTAAAAATTTCCCAAAGGTAATGCTTTATAATTTTCACATACCATAAATACTAATAATCTATTTAATTTGAGATGATACAGGTACAAAGAACCCATTTTTTGAAATTTTAATTAATTTTGCAATTTGCTCATCTTTTAGAGTTAGAAAAAGCCCACAAAATAGGAAAACCAAAAGAAGCAATATGGCAATCACAAACCTTTAATCAAAGTCTAACAGTTGTATATAAGATTAAAACTATGATGATGAAGAAAATATCAGGAATGCTCCTTCAGGAGAGAAACTTTTTTTTATTGTTTTCAATCTTACAAGTCATACTCTATTGGGTTATCAATTTTGATCCATCAATGGATGGACCCCAGCATT
>CAYMLS010000093.1:0-16280 GCA_964390665.1 uncultured Bacteroidales bacterium
AGAGCTCGCCAGCAGACTGACTGCATGCTTTACCATCCTGAGAATTATAATCATGCGCGTGTGTGTCAAAAATTTTGTCATGCTCGGTTCATCATCGAATGGACTTAAGAGTGAATTGTATTATGAGCAAAATCTGCATTTGTAAGCGTTTAAAATTATGGATTCGATGCCAGGTAAAAAAAACTTTCGATTAATTGGTCAGATAAAAAAACGAATCAGAAAAAGAAAATTTAACTTAATCATATCAGGAACCCTTCAAAATCGACATCTAATCACAGAGACTGATCTCTTTTTAAATGATGAGAAAAAGAAATACTTTCACCAAGAGCAAAGGTTTGCGCAAATATATAAAAAAATCAGTTCATCGCCTTCTGATCTGGAAAAAAAGGATGATAAGCAGATGTTAACTCCTCATAATCAGAGGTAAATTCATTACGTCTGTTGGTACGTATGGTCAATTTTTCGGATGGAAAGGAGTTGGTTTTATATTTTGAATATGCAACAATAACTCTTTTAGTTGGATAACCCGGTGCCGGATGAATAAAAATAATTTTTCTGCTGAAAAAACCATGTTGTATAGCGCATTCATCCATCATTTGTTGATGTGAGGCAGGAAAGATCATTAACAATGTACCCGGGTTGGCAATGAGTTTGGAAGCGTATTGAAAGATATCGCTATAAGGAAGTGTGGTGTTATGCCGCGCCTGGTTACGAAGTTTATTCGGACTGGGTGTGCTGTTCGCAAAATAGGGAGGATTACAAACAATAAGATCAAAGAAACCCGATGGACTGTTGCTGCCAAATTTTTGCAGGGATTCATTGACAACAATAAATTTTCGGGACCATGGACTTTCCCTGAAATTAAGCTGAGCCTGTTTACATGCCTGCTCATCAATATCAAGGGCATAAATGGCATCGGCACTGTTCTGTGCGATCATCAGGGCAATTATGCCGCAGCCCGTACCTATGTCTAGTACATTGGTAGATCTGTAGCGCGCTGCCGTGGCACCCAGCAATACTGCATCGGTTCCTATTTTCATCCCACATCCGGAGTCATCAACCAGAAACTGTTTGAAACGGAACATACCTCAGCGCTTTTAAAACGATTCGTTTAAGTAAAGATCAATCAGCCCTTCCGGTGCATGAATATACATCTTCTTATTTTCACGATCTACTTTTTCTATGATCTCGTCTCTCACGGGTATCAGAATCAGTTTATGATCGTACTCAATTTCCATGATCGGATTGTTGGAATAGTCAAGAATGTTCACGACACAACCAATTTCCCCTTTTTCATGATCAACAACACCAAAACCAATTACTTCATGAAAGTAAAACTTGTTCCCTTCCAGTTTAGGCAAAAGACTCAGGGGCAGATAGAGTTCGCTTCCTGCAAGAGTGTTTGCTTCCTGCTGCGAATCAATACCTTCAAACTTGATGATCAGCTGGTTGTTTTTATTGCTTTGATCAATTTTTTCAATCAGAAATGGTACAAGCACCCCTTTTATATGAATGTAAACAGATTCGAGACTGGCATAATCCTGTGGTTCGTCGGCATCAATAAAGCAAACCAGGTTTCCTTTCAACCCGGTTGGTTTGATAACAGATCCAAGGAAAAAGCAATTTTGAATATCCATAAAAAAACTGTGAAAAACGATTGTGTTATATGAACCGAATCATCAAAATACTGCTGATAACCTCGCCAAGTTTTTGTAACCTGACACACATACCATGATTAACAAAACCGGTGCGTTTGCCAGTGGTGGCGAGGCATACATATGACCTTTGATAATAAATTACAAATATATAAAAAAACCTGCCGGAACAAGTTCAGACAGGTTTTATAAATTTTGGTTTACAAAAGAAAAACCAGGTTTATTCTTTCTTATCTTCAGAATCTGCCTTGGGTTCTTCAGCAGGTTTTTCCTCTTCAGCAGGTTTTTCTGCGGCAGGTTTTTCCTCTGCGGCAGGTTTTTCCTCGGCGGCAGGTTTTTCCTCGGCGGGTTTTTCTTCAGCAGGTGCTTCAGCAGCAGCACTTTCAGTTTCCTGTGCTGTTTCTTCTTCAGGTTCTTGTGCTTTTCTTTCTGCTTCTTCTTTCTTTATTTCTGCTGCATGTTTTTTGGCAATTTCTTCAGCACGAGCCTCATTAACTTTTCTCTCTTCATCCAAACGTTTTTTCTGTTTTTCTTTTTCGGTGAGTTGAGATTCTTTCAAAGCCTGTTCTATTTGCTCTGCTTTTTCTTTTTTCCAGGCGTTGAATTTTTCTTCTACCTGTTCTTCTGTAAGAGCGCCTTTTTTCATTCCTCTGATCAGGTGGTCTTTGAGCAGAACACCTTCTTTAGACAAAATCATTCTGGCGGTATCGGAGGGTTGCGCGCCTACCTGCACCCAGTAGAGTGCGCGTTCAAAATCAAGTTCAATTGTAGCGGGGTGGGTTGTCGGGTTATAATAGCCAAGTCTTTCAATAAATTTTCCGTCCCGGGGTGCACGACCATCCGCACTTACGATATGGTAAAAAGGTTTCCCTTTTTTACCTTTTCTCTGCAATCTTATTTTTGTTGGCATTTCTAAATAATAAAATTTAATTGATAAATACTATTTTTTGAGGGGTGCAAATGTCGGAATTTTTAACGAAATTACAAAATATTTTTCTGCTATTTTTAATGGATGCCCCATCTGATTGTCAGCACTTCACAAAACCATTGTTTTCCAATCTTGCATAAATGGGAAATACACCATACATGCATAAAATAAACAAATATATACTTGAATAGTAACTTTTGTTATTTGAGCAAAGCCCCCAACACTTCATTCTGCTATTTCCCTAATCGTTATAACACCTGGTGAATCCTGTATTTGTTCCAGTACATCAAGAATATGCTGCCTTATTTCCTGTATTTTCAAAGCACCGGTTACATGTCCTGCCTGAAGGGTTTTCAGGGAATATCCAATATAACTGTACTTTTGTATCTCATATTGGATAAACTGATCATAAACAGCTAATAAAGGATATACCTCCGGGATTTTATATGTTTGGAAAAGTTTATCAAAATTAAGAATGTTTCTTATTTGTTCGGGATGTTTCAGTGCCAGGTCAGATACCATTCGGCTATATTTACTGTGAAGAAATAATTCTCCCAGAAAGGTACCTGCCATCAAGGGAATATAGAACTCAGAGGTTCCAAAAAGTCCTTTGTGTAAATTGGTTACCCATCCACCTAAACTAATGCCGGAAGTAATAACCGGTGCATTGCATGATGTTTTTCGCTGCAATATGATCTCCTCATTGATCAGAACTGATACAGACAACATAAGGGTGAAGTTTTCCAATGCTGTCATTTTTTTCTGATACGCCCCCAGGGTACAATGATGAAAGGGAGCCCTTACAACAAGCAGGTTGACCGGAAACATGTTTTTGTCTGACATAAAAATACGGGAAAAAGTATTTTTCGCCATCTTTCCAAAATCAAAAGGGCGCTCATTGTTACCGTGATGGTAGATCAATGTTGGAAAGGCATCACCTTTCCACTGTGCGACCAAAATGGCCGGTTCATTAAGATCGGTTTTACAGTCGGTTTTTACCTTATATTGCCCCTCCCCTTTGATGCTGGGTATGGATACCTGAAGTGACTTTATTTGTTCCTCAAAACCACGACTGTCAATACTGTTGGAAAAAAATTTGTTCTTTCCTGCTGCCAGTCTGCCAATGTTGGCTGTTACGTTGTCTAAAAAAATATGTTTGTTCATAATACTCTCGTTTTAGACTGTGATTTCTTTGATTCTATTCTTTACATGTATGATTCAATAAAAATGCCACACAACTTAATATACTGATATTCTAAACATTAATGCAATAACAGCGAACAAAAAAATTCTTAAATGACCGAAACCGGACAACCAGGATATTAAAACGGGCTGTTCCAGGAAAAAGATAAACTGCATGCTGTTGAAAAAATGCCTTTGAGGCAGAAACATCCGATAAAATTGCTGTTGAGGAAAAAAGATAAAGGGGTAAAAGGGACAAAAAAATGATTATCAGAAATATAACATCAATTGTGATGTAATTTGAGCAAGATGCAACATGATAAAAAACAATCATAAAATCAAAAATAAATTCTAAGAACTTTTATATGTTTATAAAAAAAAAGTATTTTTGCAACAACCAATACCATTTTACTTTTATCATTTATATTACCCGATTTGTGTAAAAAATGAACTATTACATCAAAATTTTAAAACAAATAGCATTTATACTCATCTCTCTGACCAGCACTGCCAATAATACAGAGCAACTACCTAATGGCGGGTTTGAAACATGGCAGGATGAAAACAATGCCGAAGGATGGAACTCACTTTCCATTGAATTTTTGTTTTTCAGCATTTATTTTGCTGAGCAAACAACCGATGCAGCGTCTGGAGAATTCGCCGTAAAACTGGAAACAGAATCGGTAGCCGGCTTTACTGAAGTACCAGGACTCATTTCTTTGGGAGATATTGATCTTGAAAATTTAGTGCCTACAGGAGGTATCCCTTTCTCCGGACGACCATCTGCTTTGAGTTTCAGTTACAAATATTTCCCGGTAAATGATGATATGATGGGGAGTTTCCTGCTCCTGACCCGTTGGAATGAAACCACACAAAAAAGAGATACCATAGGGGGGACAATTTTCTCCAATCCTATGGAAATAAATGATTATGAGCGTATAACCCTACCCATCGTCTATTTTTCTGATCTTATCCCGGATACCCTCAATGTTGGATTTGCTTCTTCCTCCATTTTGCCGCAGGATGGCAGTACTTTATTTGTGGATTCGGTGCAACTGAAATATGAAACGTTAGATCCTGCACCCATTGCCCTGCCCGCAAGCAATATTGCAAGTAGTTCGTTTACGGCTAATTGGGTCCCTTTTCCACTCTCCGATTCTCTTGTTTTTCAGTTGGGAAAAGATGCAAACTTTTTGAGCATGGTAGAAAATTATGAGCAGGTAAGGGTTGAAAATATTTTTCCATCTCCCGGTGAATTTCGTGTGGAAAATATCATGCCTGGCAGATATTTCTATCGGCTATGGTCGGAAAATGAAAATCAACCGGGTGATTTTTCTAACAGCATTGAAGTATCTATGCCTACCCGGATTGTTGAACCTGAGAACATAAGTCATGAGGGTTTTACGGCAACCTGGTTACCGGCCCATGGTGCCCTGAGTTATTTTCTGGATGTAGCAACAGACGACGAATTCATGAATCCTGTATCCGGATACCAGATGTATCCTGCCGGAACTTTTACATCGGTGGAGATTGATCAACTAATGCCGGGCACCCAATACTTTTACCGCGTATATGTGCAATACGACGAGGAAACCCTTCCCGTTTCAGAAGCATACAGCATTACAACCACACAAACTTCAGAAATGTACAACATTTGTCTGGATGGAAATCCGGAAAACGCCGGTACTTTGCAAGGTGAAGGTTTGTTTCAGGTTGGCACACAGGTCACCATACGCGCCATTCCTGAAGAAAACTTCAGATTTCTTTACTGGCAAAATGAAAATACCACGGAAACAATAGAATCCCCGGAATATAGTTTTGCCATGCCTGAGGAGGATATATGCTTTACGGCACATTTTGAACAGGATAATGCTACTTCAGTTTTCCAGGGCAATGAAAACAGGCATGTAAAGATCTATCCTGTTCCGGCAAAAGACCTGATAATTTTTGATGCCAATGATATGATCATAGAAAAAGTTGTGATTTATACTGTAACCGGCAGATCCATCAAAACATTAAATCCCGGCACGAATACAATCCATATTGATCTTACTGCATACAATCCTGGCTATTATATTTTTCAACTGAAAACAGAAAAAGGTACTTTCACCGAAACCATTCCCATCATTGGTAAAGTTAGAAAGTAAAAAAATCTGGAAACGGAAAATTTTCAGATATGAATTCATAACACAAAGAACATGATTAAGAAAAAACTGGCTGGTCATTTCAATAAAAATGAATTGGTGAAACTAATCAGGGATGATGAAAAACTATTTGACGAGACCCTCGAATTGGCAACAAATCAGGAAAAAGATAATACTGGCTGGCGGGCAGCATGGATAATCAATCACGTGATCAGAGAAAATGATCAACGTATCATCCCTTTTGCATCTCATATTTTAGAAACCATCAAAGAAAAAGAGGATGGGCACCAGCGTGAATTGCTCAAGATCATCGAAAAACTCGATTTTGATGAAAAATGGGAAGGCAAGCTTTTAGCGTTATCCACAGACATATGGAAGCAGGTAAACAAGTCTCCATCGGTAAGAATCGTTGCATGGAGGATCCTATTGCAATTGGCTGAAAAATATCCTGAGTTACAGTCGGAAATCGAATTTCTGTCTGACGACCGGTATGTTGAAACATTATCCCCCGGCATCAGACACTCATTTTTAAAGCTCAGGAAACGGCTTACAACCAAAAAACCATCAATCAAGTAAATAAGTGGTGATTTGATTCCACCTCATACTTTCGCAGGATAGAGATCCCAAAAAATGCAAACACAAATATTTACATCTGTTTATAATTTGATTAAATAGGTCCCCGTTCTTTTCTTACGGGGGAGCTCGCTAACAGTCTGACTGCATGCTTTACCATGGCGCGTATTATAATCATGCGCGTGTGTGTCAAAATCTTTGTCATGGCTCGGTTCATCAAATGGGTAAGAAGATTCCCCCGTTGAAATAACATCTGCGGGGGAATCAGCAATGCGTTTTCTATGGAGAGTACCTCATAATCCAACACAATGATCAATGACATTTGCTTCAGATAAATTGTCATGAAACGTTTGCCTGGATTTTCGTGATTCACGCGAGAACATATTCGGTAAACCCATATTTTCACAGTTGGGTGATCAACCTTTTTGGTGCAATCCTATTTGATTGCCCTCCGAATCCAAAACCACAGCAAAAAAACCTTTTCCATGGCCGATTTCTGCTTTTTGTTGTACGATTTTACCACCCTTCTTTTGTATTCTCACCAAGGTGTTATCAATGGTATCGGGCACGGTAAAACTGACCAAAACGCCTTTATCAGAAGGCAGATATCCTTTAGAATAAATGATTGCCCCCTCTCCTCCGGGGAAACAGGCCATTTTTTCAGACCCATGGTCTTCTGATTTGAGTGCCAGTTGAAAAACCTGGTTGTAAAATTCAACTGCTCTTGAAAAGTCGGTGGTTGGGATTTCCACCCATGAAATCATTTTTTTCATTTTCTTGTTTTTTGAGTTTTACATCATGATTGAACACTGCAAAACTACGACTGCTGCAAAAAGCAAAATTGTAAAAAAAAGACAATTGAAAAAGAATAACGATAAATGACTAAAAATCTTACCCTGGTTCAACATGCGGTATAACGATCTCAAATTCGACCCCTTCATTTTTATTTCTTGCCATAATGGTACCGTTCATATTATTTTCCACGATTATTTTTGACAAGTATAAACCAATACCTGTTCCTTCTGATTCGCTTTTGGTTGAGAAATAGGGTCTGAAAATATTATTCATGATATTTTCCGGTATATTTCCACCATTGTTATAAAAATAAAAATGGTTCTTGTCTCCTTCAGTGCGCATTGAGATATCAATGACAGGTTTCGCAGGTCTGTTTTCCATGAGTGCATCCCTGGCATTGCTTAGAATATTAACCACAACCTGTGCAAATTCATTGGGAAAACCCAGTGCATTCAACTGGTGATCTATATGATTAACCACAGGAATACCGGTGCTTTTTAAAGATGCATATACCAGGCTCAAGGCCTTTTCTATTTGCTTATTCAGGTTAAAAACCATCTTTTCTTTGCCGGGTTTAAAGAAGTCTCTGAAATCATCAATGGTTTGTGCCATATGCTGAATCAGACTATTTGCCGTCCGGGAAGATTCTTCCAGATCTGCCTGCGTGGCCTCTTTGGTAAGTGCCGATTCAGCAATGTCATAAACAATCATATTCAACGTATTGAGGGGTTGTTTCCATTGGTGGGCAATATAACCGATCATTTCCCCCATCGCGGCATGCCGAGCCTGAAGTGACATAAGATGATCCTTTTTCCGGTTTTTTTCCACTTCATCTTTTACCCTTTGGTCAAGCTCTTTGTTGAGTTCCTGCAATTTCATTTCTGCAATTTTTCTGTCGGTGATATCAATGACCACACCTGATATTTTCAGCGGCGTACCATCATCCTGTCTTTTGGTTACCTTGCCATGATCATAAAACCATTTATAAGTACCTTCTCTGGTTTTCAGGCGATATTCAAGTTGGTATTGAGGTACTTTACCAGTTAAATGGTCCCGCATATGATTCATGGTCCTTTCATAGTCATCGGGATGCAACATCGAAGATATTTCATACACGTTCTGCGTCATCGCACCATCGGTATATCCAAGCATCTCCGCTTTTTTCTTGTCGTAGGTAACAATTTGTGAAGGATAGTCCCATACCCACCAGGCAACATTACCAGCCATAAGCGACAGTTCAAGGCGCTCTTTTACCTCTTCAAGTTCGGTTAGTGCCAATCTTTCAACGGTATTGTCCCTGAAAGTCAGTTTCACAAAAACTTCCCCGTTGCTCTGCTCGCAATTCCCATTCAGATAGATGAAAATTTTACGATCATCAATCAAAAGACAACTCTGCAGCTTTTCTGCAATTTTACCTTCAATAAGCCTTTTGTAAAAGAAATAAAATTCATCCTGGTAATCCGGATGCAAAAAATGATCGAACCTTCTACCCTTCAGTTTTTCTTTTTCTGCATTCAGCAAACTGCAGGCATTAAGGTTGATGTCCTGTATTTGAGAAAGTTCATCAGCTATGATATAACCAACGGGTGCCATCTCAAAATATTCAAAATATTTTTGTTGAGAATGGCGAAGTTCTTCCTGGGTTTTCATCAGTTCTTCATTCTGCAATTCCAATTCTATCTGATGAACCTTCAATTCGTGAATAATTTTCTCCAGGTCCTCTTCTTTCAAATCATTCAAAAGATCTGACCGTGATAATATCTCTTCTGCTTCTTTTCTAATATTCCGTTCCATTGCTGTTTAAACAATCATATTTTACAATATAAAACAAGGCAGATCTCTGCCTGACAACAGGGCAAACTTAATAAAAAGTTGTTAAAAAACATCTTTCATTACTCCGTTATCCTCTTTTTTTTGTTCAAAATAGTTGCCTGTTCTATGTCGGGCAATAATTTTAGCACTAACTTCGCAATTCTTTTTCCAGGAAATAAAGGATTCTATCCATTTTTATGTTTCACACCCATCTAACCTAACACCAGAATGATAAAATGACAAGAAATTTATTACCAGCGGAACAGAAAACATTTACACTTCACATGCTATATTCTTTTCTGGAAGGTATTATAGCAGGTATTATCATACTCAATGAATTTGTCTTCGTTAAGAGTTTGCTGGGTTCCAACTACCAATTGGGTGTACTTTTTCAATTCAGCGTTTCGGTTTTTCTCCTGCTGGTTTTTATCAACGAATGGATAAAAAGGACACACAACAAAAGGAAATTGCTGCGTATAACTGCCATCTTAACCCGTGCCCCGTTTATTTTGCTTTTTTTCTTCCCCAGAAGTGCAGAGCAACTAGGTGGCGATAGTATTTATCATTATATATTCCTGGTCATCTTCCTTATTTACTTTTTGGGAAATACTATCATCATGCCTTCCATCAACTTGTTTCTGAAAACCTCTTACAGGCATGAAAATTTCGGAAAGCTTTACAGTTATGCAACCACTGTAAATAAAATAGTGATGATGATAACCACTTTTGTTTATGGATGGATGCTCGATAAGGATCATTATATTTTTGTATATGTATTTCCGGTGGTCGCTGTACTGGGTATTGCCGCCGTTTTCCTCCTGGCTGCCATGCCGGCAAAACTTCAGACAAAACCCGTGAGAAAACGCCACGGCCTTTTGAATTCCGTGAAAGATTCCACCATGGGCATGGTCAATATTCTGAAAAACAACCGTGCTTTTCTCGACTATGAGATCGGATTCATGTTGTATGGTTTTGGTTTTATGAGCTCTGTTACGGTTATTGTGTTGTTTTTTGAGTATGGGTTGGGTCTCAATTACAACAGCATTGCCTTTTATAAAAATGCCTACAACATTTTGGCCATTTTCATGCTGCCCTTTTTCGGGAAACTGATGGGCAGGATAGACCCGAGGCATTTTTCTATTATCCCTTTTTCTGCCATGTTCCTTTTTTTATTTTTCATCATGCTCACCGAATATTTTCCGGTACACTTCGACTTTTGGAAGATAACCCTTTATCATACATTGATACTCTACATAATTTTTCATGGCATTTTCGCCGCTTCCATGGCGCTTGCCTGGTTTATCGGATCGGCCTATTTTTGCCCGCCCGAAGAGGCGGGGAACTATCAATCTGTGCATTTGGTACTTACCGGATTCCGGGCACTTTTTGCTCCTCTGCTGGGGATTGTATTTTATGAAAAGTGGGGATTTACCACCGCTTTTCTTATTTCTATGTGCTGCTTGTTCCTTGCCATCATTTATATGTTTATATCCGCCAGAATAGTGAAAGTTCCCTATACTCCGGGATTAAAAGGGGGTGATGAAGGTTGAGGGTGAGGATGAGGTTGGAAAGAAGGTTGAGGGTGAAGCTGAGGGTGAGAAAGTGCAATGTGTTTAAACCTCAAAGTTCTCTGATCATCTCTCAACGGGGATTCTGCGATTCTCCCCGGTGTTCGTACCATTTTAAAAAAGCGGAATATACGATGATGAAAAGGGTTACAAATACACTTACCACGGCCGAGGGCAATGCCACCATCGGTTCTCCCTGGAAAAAATTAAAGGCAGCCACCGCTGAGAATGCGCTGCTTTTGGTGGTCATCATAAAAGTACTGCTCACGATCACATCTCTGCTCATTCCTTTTCTGGTCATCAGAATATGATACAAAAATCCCATTACGTACATCGTAATGATAAGAATAACCGACATGATCAGCAAAATACCAGGCTCGGTAAAAAATATGCTGCTACTCATGCCCATGATGGGCGTTATGACAAGAAAAAATCCCCATTTGATGATCGTTTCACGCGACCTCTCTACGGCAGGAAGCAATTTGGGATGCCTAAGAAATCTGCTAATAATCAAGGGTAGAACAATCAATTGTACCATGATCTGAAATATCTTCAGGGGATTGATAAGAGACTGCCCCAAAAGCAGCAACAATATTAAAGGGGTAAAGATCATGGCCAAAATGTGCAACCCAAATACACCGGTAACACTAAAATTGGTATCCCCCCTGAGCATGGTTGAAAACGGAATAACGGAAGGTCCTGGAGGAGCAGCAGCAACAAGCACAAAACCAACGTAATAGGCAAACATGCTTTCACCAGGAAAGAACAACCAGGACAAACCAATCAACATACCTCCAAACAATACAAAATTAAGAAAAGCAGACAGCGCCAAAGGATAAAAAGCATTCCGCAAGGGTATCCAACTTTGAAAACTAAAGCCTGTAGTGGCAAAAACCATCACCAGTGCCAGTACAGGTACAGAAACTTCTGCCAGAAACAGTGTTTTTTCGCCCAATGCCAATCCCAGAACAAGTGCCAGAGAAAGGACAAAATCACGATGGTTGATGACAGATAATAATTTTTGCATATTTAAAAAAGTTAATTAACCGGTTACCTCGTCTATTGATGGTAGTTCCTCGACTGATTATATCATGGGAATTTGTTTTTGACACAAAACAAGTTCGGTGAATTCCTTATTCATGACCATGAAAAATACCCTATCCTTCAATTTTCAGGCACTATGAATCAGCATAAGGAAACCATTGCCAACTTTTAACCTAAAAGCATTTGGAAGGATTTCAACAACGAAACCCTGTAAATGATCTTTTTCACCCAAAAACAGTGCAAGGTATACAATTATTGTTAATTTTGCGATATTATGTAGAAAAATCATGACTGATCAGGTCGTAATTTTTGAAGTTCGAACAAGTAAAACCCTCATTTTCAACGCGCATGAACGATAGATTTTTGCACCCCTACGAGGGTGATGAACTGGATCTGGTGGAAGATCTGGCCGACCAGGTTTATGATAGCTTTCCCTTCGCTATTGCTTACACTTTGGATGAATACGAACAATACCTGGAACAAGCGAACTACTTCAGAGCTTTTCGAAGATATGTGGATTTTTTTGAGATCTCCGTACAGTACGCTACCAGTTTGATTTTAAGCATCCTGAAACAGAAACGGGTACCCTTTGACGAAACCCTTGAAACGGTCTCTACCCGTATTATCTCTAAACCCCTGGCAACGGGCGACTGGATCAACGATATTTTTATTGTGTTGCTAAAACATGTGCATAAGATATTGCCTGATGACGAATTTGTAGCATGCCTTTACGAGGGAATTTTTGAAAAAAAAGGCAACTTTTTGCAGGGATGGAGCGGAAAAAAAGAGGAGGAATTCAAAGGAATCAGCTTTTTCAGAAATGAATACCTCGGCCATGATTCAAGTCTCGATGATTCTATTTTTCAGCAATTGCTCGAAAAAATCGAACCCAGAATTTTCAGCATGCTCAGGGCTATGGCACCGTTGGCCAATTATACCACTTTCACCCCTGACAAACCAATTGATGAAGAAGCAACCCTGAAAAGTTATACCATTCTCACCCTAAAAGGGGTTGATTTATCGCGACCATTGAGAGTAACCAGCGATACACTCCTGAAACCCGATGCCTACTACCTTGTGAGGAGAGAAATAAAAAGACGCGATCAGCTGAAAGGGGAAGAACTGACCGAGGTAAGTCCGTTTGTCGTTTACCTGCCTGTATCACTTGAGGATGAAACAGAAAAAACACCTTTTATTTTCCAAAGTATTCACCAGCGAAACCTCAAAAGAATGATCTATATCGCCCCCAATAAACTGGCAAGGCGGCGGGAAACTGAGATGTTTAAAAACCTGTTTATGGAATTTCTGCAGCAGGTTCTGAAAAATACCACTATTGGTAACAACTACAAAATAGAGATCGCATCAGGAAAAACCTGGGAGGAATACACCGAAAGGATCTCCGACCAAACCTCCAGGTTTCTTTACAGCATGAAAGCAGAGAAGTACGATCCGGAATTGTATGTTGACAGATCGGAAATTATGGAAGCATGGCAGGCTTTCAACAAGAGAGACGACAAAAGAGCATTTGTTTTGCTGGGTGGTGCAGGAGCAGGAAAAACCAACCTCATATGTCGCCTTACCGAAAACTGCATGCAACAAGCATGTCCGGTGATCACTTTCAATTGCAAACTTTTCACCAACCTGAGCCTCGAAAAAAAACTAGGCAAACTCTTCCAGGAAAGTTCTTCAGATATTTCGAAAACACTTCTCAAACTTAATAAGTTTGCCCGTGAGCAAGATAAAAAGGTTTACCTGTTTTTCGATGCGCTCAACGAATGCACCTACTATAACAACAACCGCCAGGGAAATGGACCGCTTGAACTGCTGCAGGAGATTGACAAATTACTCGTAAGTAAAGAACTGGATCGTTTTCATATCCTGATATCGTGCCGCACCTATACCTGGGAGGAGGCGATGCGTAATGAGGATAAAGAACTCAACATGCCCTTCTATTTTACATCTGATGACCATCAGTTGCAAAGCGGAGAATCCAATTTCAGTTTAAAAGGTTTTTCACCAGATGAACTGCGCGAAGCATACCCGCGCTATGCCAGAAAATTTGACATAAAAACTCCGGTGGAGGTATTGTTTCAGCCTGGATACACATCTTTGAGGGTGAGACTGGAAGACCCGTTGATACTAAAGATGACTGCCGGCATTTACAGAGGTAATCATCTGCCGAAAACGGCAAAAAATCTTGATTCTATCAGCTTGTTCACTGCCCGCATTGAAATGCTGGGAAACCATGCAGAATCGGCAAAACAAATATTCATTCTCGGGCAGTTCACCCGCCTGCTGCGCCAGCTGAAATGGGATTGTATTGCTTTGAACAAACTTTACCTCGCCTGGGAAAACCCCGATGACCCGCTTTATGAGCTGGCACAATTACTTTTTGAAGATGAAACTTTCGGATGGACCAACCCTATGAAAGGACTTTTTGAGCAAGGAATTCTACGGGTAGAAAGAGCCGGACTGAATGATGAACTAAGATTTGTGTACGAAAGATTGCACGAGTACATGTATGCAAGGGTATTTATGGAGGAAGAAACCCAAAAAATTGCTGCCGGATTGCCCGTACCTGCCGAAAGATATGAGGAAGAATTACAAAAAATGAAAGGATATGCTGTTATCAACGGTGCTATGCGTCATGCCCTTACCATCGACTACAAGCGCACAAACGGTGATCCTTCCGTTTTGATCCAACTGGCAGTAAGCAATGCATGGGGAGCTCCGGCGCTGGTTCTGGAAACACTATCAGGACTTATTACGGAGAATTATGAAGAGGTATGTAAAATCATCAAACAATTTCTGCAATACAAAAAAGAAGAACTGACCCCACAGGCAGCAGAACTGGAGGAAAAGGAACTGCTGATCGAAGAAGGTGCCAGAGGCAAAAAACAACTTTCCATTACCGAAACCAATGAGCTGATTGAAAGATGCAAAGAACTTCATGAAATACTCTATCCGGTGGTTACGATCCGCAAAGTTGCCGTAAATACCATTTATGAAATATTCAAATCTCCGGTGTATTCAAGGCAGCTTTTTGAAGGAAGCAACTCTCCCTTTTCTTTGTTGTGGGAGGCTATCTCAGACCCGATGGCCAAAGTACGCGACAATGTATCGCTCTACATTTACTATATATCGCGTTACGACAAAGATATCGGGGTAAAAATACTCGAACACTTATCTGCCGGGATCATGGATACAAGTTTGTGGGCAATGACCAAAAGTTCGAAAAGACAAGAACTGAAGCAATCTTTTATGGAGCCCTCAGGGAGATTAAGCTTGCTCATGATCACCGAAGGATTGGTAGAACGTTCTGACTACGAACTGAGTGGCAACATCATCAGAACATGGGGCGGGATCCTGCGGAAATTCACCCTGGGGCACACCCTCATTAAAATCGTTATGCCATTTCTGAAATTTTTTCTCAGAAGGCAAGCTACCGTGCAAACTGAGTATGTAAACAACGGAATTGAATATCAGCATTTCTGGGAACAGATACCCCAAACAGCAACGGAAAGCGAATGGAGCAGAGAATCATTTGCCAAACTGGTTCCTTTTCTTGATCATAACCAAACAGGATTTGACACGCACCACAACAGTGTAATGAAAGGAATCCTTTCCGGTGATGCTTTTAGTTATTTCCTTATAGAAAGGGTGATGATCACACAGGGATGGCAAAACTGGGAAAATATCAAACCCATCATCATCAAAGTAACAGAACTACCTGACGATGAACCTTTTCTAGATTACATTCAAATGTCTATGCTTTATGTTCTGTTTCACAGGATCGAAAAATCTGAAACCTTTCACGAAGAAGCTTTTGATATCTTCGCCCGGGTCAACGAAGAATGGTCCTACAGGTGCAAAGGGTTGTTCTTCTCTCACAATAATGAAAAAGCCAACAAGGGCGAACCCTATAAACAATATCCACTCAACTGGTACGGGGCAGCTTATTGCAAACATTTTGGTGATGGAGGAAAACGCCCGGGAGACGATGTATCAATGCCTGTTTTCAGAAGACTTATCAGCAAAGCAATTGATCAAAAAGACAAAGAATTGCTCTATTACTGCATTGAGAATATAGCGGTACTGGTTACCGATTTCAGCAAACCTCAAAGTGCTTTGCAACTGTTTGAATATCTGATGAGTTTTTTCGAATACGAATCTTCTATAGCCATTTTTGATCAGCAAACGTGTAAAAGAAAAGGATATGATATACCTTTGCGTGATTTTTTGTGTAAAATGATCGGAACCATCAAAAGCTATTTCCCTCGTGAAACAGAATACTTCATCTATAATAAATTGGTGAACTCAAGCTTTCCGGATATCGATCGATTTCGCGAACAATTGATCAATTACAATCAATCGCATGAAAATATCGGCGACCTGCTTACCCATAAATTCGGTAATTTCATCATATGGGGATTGTTGCACGATAAAAACATCATGGAATTTTTTGCTGAAGGATTTGCCATTGCTCCACATCAAAAAGATTACTTTGGTTGGTTTGATGGTATTGTTAGAGTATCTTTCCGTAAATTATTTGATATAAAATTGTAATTAGTGCCAGCAA
>CAYMLS010000094.1:0-16099 GCA_964390665.1 uncultured Bacteroidales bacterium
GTAAAACATGCAGTCAGCGTGTTGGCGAGCTCTCTCGTTGAAAAAACGAGAACCGCTTTAATCAAATTATAATCAGATGACAACAGAAGTTACCTTTTCATGATCAAATGATCAATCTGCAGGCGATCCCAGGGCAGCAAATGGTATTGTCTGCAGGTTCTCTACATGCGATCATCCAGGTTTCGTAGCCTTTTCAATGGTTTTCCAAAGATTATCGGCTGTTTTATCCCAGGAAAACAATGAACAACGCTGATTACCTTTCTGAATAAGAGCATTTCGCAAGGATTCATCTTCGGAGGCAATTTTTACCATTGCGTCAGCAATTTCTTTTTCAGAATAAGGATCAACAAGCAAAGCTGCATCGCCTGCAACCTCCGGAAGCGAAGTTGTGCGGGAAGTGATCACAGCTGTTCCGGCATGAAACGCTTCCAGCACAGGAATTCCAAAACCCTCAAAAACAGGAACGAACAATAAAGCGATGGAGGCAGCATAAAGCATATTGAGTTCTTCAACATCTCTTCGCCCCAGAAAAACAACATCTTGCTGGTATTTCATATTCCTGTATGTTTCATCAATTTCCTGTGTCCACCACTTTTTTTGCCCGACGATCAGCAATTTTATCTTTCTGGCATCATTTTGCCTGAAAAGATCAAATGCGCGAAACATACGCGCAATATTTTTCCTCGGTATGAGAGCACCTACATACAGGAAAAAGGGGGTTCCTTCAGAAAACTTCTCCCGCGTTTCATGTTTCACCTGTTCATTCTGCGGTTGGTAATCAACATTGCAACCGTTATGCATTACATCAATTTTTTCAAGAGAAACATGATAAGTCTGTGATATGTCTTTTTTTGAATATTGACTTACAGTGCCAATTCTTTTGGCTTTGCGGGCATAACGCGGGAAAAGTGTGTTATAATATAAACGCGTCCAGAAAGGGAGATCATCGGGTTTATGAGCAAAATTCAGATCGTGCAGTATTTGAATACAAGGCATGGAGGTACCCAGTGTCATCCACCCATCGGGCGAGAGGAAAACATCTGCTTTGATTTTTTTCAATAAAAAAGGGAGTAATATCTCGAAGCGCAAAAACCACAGGAACGGATGTCGTGAAGCGGGCTTCAGTACAAGGAAATGGGCATTTTCTCCAAATTTGAGTAATGGATGCGGTTTGCGGTCAAAAATCAGGTAAAACCTGTGCTGAGGATTATTTTTAATGATTCTTCGCAATGTTTCATAGGTAAACCAACCAATTCCGTCGAGTTTACCCCAAATAAGCAACTGTGCATTTACAGCAATATTCATAAATTAATTTTTTTCTAAAAATGATCCGTTTCCATCAAAAAAACACTCATCAAAACAGGCAGTAACTTCTGTATCCAGATGAGACATGCCTCCAATAGCTTTGGTAACTGATTTGATTGCAAATATGATAAACATCCCGATAATAAACAATCTTTTATGATGAGCAAACAGAGCAGCGGCATTAACTGTCATTCAAAAGATTTACCTGAAACGCAAAAGCGATCATGCACCGGCGGATTCAAAATTTTCTGAAAAGAAATTCATCAATTCGTGATACAAGCGTGCAACAGGCAAACCCACAATGTTATGATATGATCCGTCGATCTTTTCTATTCCCACAGCCCCTATCCATTCCTGGATACCATAAGCACCCGCTTTGTCAAATGGTTTACAGGTTTCAATATAATATGATATTTCCTCATCAGACAGAGGATAAAAACTAACATTGCTCACCTCATAAAATGTTTTTTGAGATGCCAGAGCCGTTAAAGAAACACCTGTGATAACCTGATGCTTTTTCCCGGAGAGCAATGTGAGCATTTCACGTGCTTTTTCCCTGGTATTTGCTTTGTTCAATATTTGATTACCAGAAACAACAATTGTGTCAGCGGTAATAAGGATTGTTTGGGCAGACAAATGAGAAAGAAAAGGAGCTGCTTTTTGTTTACTAAGATAGCTGGCAATCTCTTCTGCTTCAAGATCCAAAGGAAATTCCTCATCACCTGGTATTGCCCATACCCTGAAGGGTAAACCAAGATCTTCCAGAAGTTTTTTTCTTCTGGGCGATTGCGACCCTAATACAACATCCAGTTTTTTCAGTTCATCAAAAAAGACCAATCCCATACTTGCCATTTATGTGTTAGAAATAATCCTTAAAACATTTTGAAATGTTTCCGTGATAAATTTTCACTTGATCGTTTTCAAAAAAGCAGACATTTTCAACTCCTGAAGGATGCATAAAAAAAGTACCAAAAGAAAAACCAAAAATTTGATGTAGTATATCGTCCTAAAACCAGGTGAGAAAATCCGTATTCAAAAAATAATAATAAAACAATAGCATGGAAGAAACACCTGTGACCATGATAAATTTGGATAATCTGCTGAGTTGTGTAAAATCATTTTTAGTTTTCGCTTTTAAACTCTTCACAAACATCATCACAAAAGGTATCTGCACACCTGCCAACAAATAAACGGGCAGGAGAAACAATTCCCTTTTCCAGAACCATATCTGAAAAAAAGCAACAACCATGATACTACAAAAAACCAGGAAGGTGATCAGATGGTTTGTGTTTTTCACACCGGCAACCACAGGTATGGTTTTACATCCTGTTATCCGATCGCCTTCAATATCTTCAACGTCTTTTACAATTTCCCTGATGATACCAATAAAAAAGGCAAAAAGCGCATACACCCTTACAAAGTAATTGATAGCGATCCATGCATTGGGATCCATTTTTCCCTGCGCAATCAACATATGTGAATCAAACACCCAAACGATGGCCACAACAAAAGCAGATAAAGCAGCAACAATAATATTGCCTGCAAGAAACCTTCTTTTATACCTTATGGAGTAAAGCCAGAGTAAAACCGGAATAATCAGAAAGATAAAAGCAAGCTGCCATCGATGAGCAACATAGGCCAAATAAAGACCGATAAGCATTGCCACGATATTGAACAGCCAATGAAAGAATATGGCTTTTCTGCGGGGTATCAGCCTGCCCAAAAGGATTCTATCAGGTTTGTTGATGCGATCGATTCTAAGATCGAAATAATCGTTGATAGCGTATCCTGCTGCAGAGATCAGCAAGGTTGCCAGCACAAGGAGTAAAAACTGCAGGGTGCTCATGGCAGGTTCCAAACCGAATTCATTTAAAACCGGCAACACGATAGCATAGCGAAAAAGCACCATGGTGAGCACTACAACCAGAAGGTTCGACCATCTGAACAATTTAAAATATGCCAGCATATAAAAGGAATTTAGATCATCGTAATATTACCAATTGAAACCATCTTCATCAAACCACTTTCCCTGAACCTTCATCACCTGCTCGAGCACATCCCTCACACAACCTTTTCCGCCCGGCAAAGGAGAAATGTAGTGGCTTACATCTTTAATTTCCTGCGCAGCATCGGCAGGACAACATGCCACACCAACCTCCTTCATTACTTCATAATCGGGTATATCATCACCCATGTACAAAATATTTTCGGGTGCCAGATCATTTAACTTCAAAACTTCTTTAAAAACCTCCATTTTGTTGACAGTGCCCAGGTTTACCTGATCAACACCAAGAAGTTCAAACCTCTTGCGCACCATCTCGGAGCGACCGCCGGAGATGATGATGATCTTATATCCTTTTTTAACGGCATATTGCAGTGCATATCCATCTTTTACATGCATGGTGCGCAACAAATCGCCATCGGGGCTCAGAATAACCACACCATCGGTCATAACGCCATCAACATCAAAGATAAAAGTTGTGATCCTGGTGAGTAATGATTTGTAATTTGACATAAATTATTTTTCACTGTTTAGTTTTTGAATACTTTCGGTCATAAAATTATACATTTTATGGAAATGAGGCATGTCCGATAGTTTATTAAGATGCTTCTCAATCACATTTTCATCGTTTCTTACTGCTGGTCCCGTTTGCATATCAGCAGGCTTTCCATGTTTTATTTTCTGGAATGTTTCTTTGATCAAAGGGTGCAAAACACCGATATCCAAACCATCTTTCCGCAGCAGTGCATCAGAAACTGCAAACATATGATTGGTGAAATTACAAGCAAAAACAGCGGCGATATGCAAAGTTTCACGTTGGGCAGAGTTAACCTCCCGCACATCTTTTGACAGTTTCCCTGCGACTTCACGTAAAAGCTTCATATCATGATTACCTTCAGCCTCCAGGCACATGGGAACAGAAGCAAAATCAGGGTAGATATCTTTGGAAAAGGTTTGTAAAGGATAAAAAACGCCAACCCTGTTAAAACCGGCCTTTTTAAATACATCCATATCCATACTTCCGCTGGTATGAACTGCAAACAAATTCTTATGGGGGAATCTTTTCAATACCTCTTCAAGGGCATGATCAGAAACCGAAAAAATATAAAGGTGGGCATTGCCGGGCAACTCTTCAAGATCATTGGTAAAACTGCTATTGACCTGTTGGGCAAGTTGTTGTGCCGAATGGTTTGTACGACTAAAAACACACTCGATCTGATAACCTTTGTTCTTTAAGGCCAATCCCAATTGTGTAGCTACATTTCCAGCGCCGATCAGCACAATTCTCTCAACAGACATACCCAAAAGTTATCATTATACAAAATTTGTTATCAGTAAAACCGAAGACAAGCCGAACAAATCAGAAAAACACAAACACCAGAAAAAGCAAATAAGGAGTGCCCTGTCAAAAAAGATCAGTCGCCAATTTTTTCATGAGCAGTTGTATTTCTTCGCTTCCATCTTCTTCTGTAAGCCATGTAAAACCCGATCATCATCACCACGCAACTCAACCAAAGCAAATTGATATAAGGAAAAATGACCGTTTTTACGATAATAAACTCAGGAAAATACTCATAAACCTCCACTACAATCGTAAAAGGTTTATCAGAAACCTCTTTGAACCTGAATAAATATTCCAACTCTTCAATGGTATCGTCATGAAAGTGCACGGTCAGGTCTTCCAGCACAAATTCAGGATTTACACTGTAAGTCTTGCCATCGGGTGTTATAACATCAATGAAAGCGGATACTTTCATTTCACCATGTTCCATATTTTCATTATCAGCTTCCAATGCCGACAGCACCATTTTACGATTATCCATGGTCAGGGTGTCATTTCTGGTCATTTCAATGGTATTGAGCAACTTTGGATCTCTGGGTAAACCGGCATTCTCAATATCAGCAAAAGTTATATAGGTAAAAATATCCTTATCAGGATAAATTTTCGCATGTGGATTATAAACATTACCCATGGTTTCATTGAGTTTTATAGAGGGTTGTGAAGTAAACACTTTATAAAACTCATCATCCTTATTTTTCTTCAGAAAATCGATGTTGTAAAAAATATCTTCCCCCTGTCTGAAATTCCCCTTATAGGTAACAAAATAGTCACCCATGGGTAAAATAGAATCTTTGATGAGGAGCAGATTTTCATTTTCAGGAAAATCCTCCCCCAGGAAAAATCCGGAAGTATTCTTTGAAATGGTTTGTTGTTGTGAGAAAGTGAGCAACACCGCAATAAAAAACAGCGCAATGCCCAAATGAGAAACAATAGTGGGTGTATTGATGAGAATATTACGGAACCGGAACAACATATCGAGCGAAGAGAAAAAGGCGAACAAACCGGCAAAGAGGAATAAGGTCTGGGCAATATCATAACGACCAGCCCATTTAATAAACAGGGTAAAAATCATCGCCAGGATCAGCGATAAGGAAAGTCGTTGAAAAGATTTTTTCAGATTGGGTTTGCCCCATTTAAGGAAATGTGAAAAACCCATCAGGAGCGCTACGGCAATAGCAAAAGGCATTTGCCAGGTGTTGTAGTGCTCAATTACATTCACAGGTGGCGAAAGATTTGATCCGGCCACCCGGTTGATAACGGGTATAGAAGTAGTAAATATGATCTGAAAAGCAGAAAGTACCAACACCATTGAGGCAATAAACAACCAAAACTGACGTGACATGGGTTGGTCGTTTTCGCGTGAGGGCAGGGCATTGTAACGCCTGAATAGCAGAACGAGGGCAAGCGCTAAAAAAACAAAAAGGTAAACCAGGATATGTGCACCCATCCCTTCACTGCCGAAAGAATGCACAGAGGTATCGGATAAAACACCACTTCGGGTTAAATAAGTGCTGTAAATTACAAATAGAAAAGAGAGAAAAGTAAACAAAAAAGCGGGAAAAATATTTTCTTGTTTTCTTTTTGCCACAAGCAGCAGGTGCAAAGCGGCAACCATGATGAGCCATGGTACCAGAGAAGCATTTTCAATGGGGTCCCAGGCCCAAAAACCACCAAAAGTAAGAGATTCATATGCCCAAACACCACCCAGCAGAATACCAGCACCCAGAAAAAGCAGTGCAAGATGCATCCATGGCAATGCGGCAGGGATCCAATTGATAAAATGCTTTTTCCATAAACCGGCTATACCATAAGCAAACGGCACAAGCGCAAGTGCAAATCCAATAAAAAGCACAGGAGGGTGTGACATCATCCAGAAATTACGCAACAAAGGGTTTAACCCATTACCATCGGTAATGGCAGTCAGATAATTCGGGTTTTGAAAAAACTCGTTCGCTGCATTGGCAGGCACTTCTCTCAGAAGGGTAAAAGGACTTACACCAATTTGGGTACCCCCCAACTGAACTCCCAGCATCATCGACATCATAAACACCTGCGAAAAAGCAACCACGGGCATAACAGGTTTTTCCCATTCGCCTGCATATCGAATCAAAAACAATCCAACGAGCACCTGACACAACGTCCAGAAAAGAAAACTACCCTCCTGCCCGGCCCAAAAAGATGCGATCATATACCCCAGTCCAAGATCATTTTCAACATGCGCCCAAACATATTTATATTCGTAATACCTGTTTAACAAAAGATACATAAGGGATGCAGAAGCCAATACAACAGACAGTGAATGTGCATAAAAAGCGACCCTTCCCCAATGGTTCCATCTCTTTTCTTCTCCTTTTTGGGTTTTCACCGATTGTAAATAAAAAAATGACGAAAGAAGGGCGAGAGCAAAACCTACCAAAATAAAAAATCGTCCAAAGTAACCCGGGAAAAGATGCTCACCTACATACTGTATATCCATCTATATAACTATTAATAATGATCAGAATTTTCAGCAAAAATAAGCATTAATTTTCCCTGACAATCATTTATGAACCCCTAAAACTTATAAATATACTAAAAGGCAAGGTTAAAGGAAAGAAAACCAAGAAAACAAAAACCGGTGAGAATCACCAACGAAACCTGGGTTCTACCGGATCTTTTTCATTTTTCTTATGACCTGCAACAATATTAACCCCAAAATGTACGGTAAAAGTTTGTAATGTATGTGGGCGGGTGGCACCAAAAAAATTGTCGAAAACCAGATACAGCTGCAAAAAAGCCAAATCCAGATGGGCACCAAATCCAACATTATTGAAATTTCCGTTGATAACAGAATAACTCAATGCCGTTCCAAAATGACTGATGGGTTGAAAATTGTAAGAAGCGGTAAAAGAAGGATAAAAAACGCCCGAATAGAATTGCCCACCACCCAGGACAGCAAGTTTATGCATGTCGGTAAGATCAAAAGCAACTGAGGCAAAAAGTTTGGTTGGCAACATCAAACTATATTCATTGGCAGTTTCCTCTCGTGAAAAAAGATCCACAATAGAATCGGTAAAGGATTCGCTGTCGAATTGCCCTTCTTCGGCAAAAAAGTCGTTCAACTCCAAACCTTCAAATTCAAAGTTACCACTCAGGCGAAAGTTTTCAGGATTACTTCTCCAATTAACAAAACCAAGATCGCGGGCACTTGCTGCAACAGTAAAGCGGTCAAAAGGTTTATAAACCACCCCCAGATCAACAGCGAAACCGCGGTCTGATGAATTGGTCAGGTAGCTGATGATTTCTTCATCATTGCTAAAATCAACATAATCAGAAGAACCGAGAGAATCCAGGGGTGCAACTGCAAAAGGCAGGTTGGTATTAAACCGAAGGTCTGATTCCAGCAGCAGTTCAAAATAAGAGGGTTGCGTAGTAATATCCAGTATCGATTCTTTGAAAACAACGTTTGCCTGTCCCTGAAGAAATTTTGCTCTGATGCCGGTAGAAAAATTATCACTCCAATTGCGCGAAAATGACAACCCTGCCTCTCGGTAATGCAACATATCCATTGACAAACCTGCAAAATTTGCCGGACGATCCTGCTCCACAAAATAGTAATTCCCTTCCAGCAACAAGTACATCAGATCTTTAGGATATGCAAAGCGTCCGCTGATATGATCGGAAAGGTTAAAAGAGTAATAGTTTTCTCCTGAGCGAAATCCAAAAGTAAACCATTCATGACTATATTCTGCAGTTAAAAAATTACGGTCTTTTAAGGTGGCAAGCATTGACTGCTCATTGACATAAAAAGTTTCGCTCATTTCATTGCGTTTTATGAGATCTTGCAAGGCAAAGCCCGAATGAAAAGCACCGAGGTAAACAGAGGAAGCAGCCGGAAAACCCAAATAAAAATTCACATTGGGTTGTAATGCCGGATTGCTCTGCAATGACTGCGGAATCCCCTGCATCCAGTAAAGGGTATTGTATTGCTGTGCACTTAGAGAGTTGTTGGCAAAAAAACAAAACAGCACCAATGCACCAAAAGAAAATCTCTTCAATGATCCTGACCTCAGAATGATTATAGATTGATATTGAATTATACTCATACCATTGTTATTTTAGTGTTCATCAGTTTAATCCGTAATTCTTATTTGCAGTTCATTTGTTCATAATTTGATTAATTCGGTTCTCGTTTTTTTTCAACGAGAGAGCTCGCCAACAATCTTGATATTGCATATTTTGCCATGCTGTAAATTATAATCATTCGTGTGTTTGTCAATATTATTGTCATGCCCGGTTCAAATAGGATCAAATTCAACAAGGGTGTTTGTAGAGATCAATGCGCCGATTTTTATTCTTACCTGATGATGATCATAAAATTTGACATAAGCATCGGGATTGGTACTATCGCGTGTAGAAAGTTTAGAGTGAATACCAAAACTTTGTGCCTGAAATAGTTGCGTAATCTTTTCGGGCGTGAGATTTATTTCCGTAACAGTAGTGGAATATTGCCCTTCGGCAGGTGCAGCTTCAAAAAGCGATTGTAATTGAGGTTGATCAAACAATGCTCCAAGGGTATCGCCTGCTTCATCCAAAAAATAAACTTCCATAAGGCCTTGTAAAGGAAAATCATTTTCAATCAAAACTTTCAGTTTTACAGAATCGATCTCTTCAGAAACCTGCTCTTCTCCTAAAGAGAAATCGAAGGTGCTTTCAAGATCAATCTCTTCCACTCTAACATCCATAGGCATATTAAACTCGAGTTCGAAATCAAGTTTGCTGTCGTGGCTCACAAAATTTTCTTCAAGTGCACTCTCTTCAGGGTTTGCCGTGCAGATGATCTGATAAGAAAACGCTTCAGGGAGAAACGAAATCGCATCAAATATATTTGTATTTGAGCGGTTTAACTGAACAGTATTCACCACCGAATCTCCCAAAATTCCGGGTGCCTGCAACTTCCAGGGGGTAAGATTCGGATCAGTAACAGACAGTTCAAGGGTTTCAGTTCCGTCGTTGATCAGGAAATCAGCAACTACATCCATGGCAACTTCAAGTCCAAAATAATTGGTAACAAACAAATCAATCATAGGATTTTTGAAATAAATGCCCCCGTTTTGCACATCTTCAAAAATACCGATTTCCAGATCACCGTTTCCTAATTCAAACTCAAAAGTACCAATGTATCCATAAATCACATCAAATTCAATATCCTGAACTTTCTGTAAGAAATTTACAGTATACTCTGCCTGCGAAGGGTTACCATTTCCTGTGAGGGTAAGATCATAGCGAACATCAAAAAAATTGGATCCGCCTTCATTTTGAAACAAAACAGTATAACCCGAGAGGTCAACTTCAGAGGACTGCTCATTTAAAAAAAATGTATTTCGGAGCGGCTCCCCGTTTTCGTTATAAGAATCAGGGATCACAAAAGAAACCTCCAGGTCGTAACCATCGGCCTGTAATTGTTGAGATTCAACCTCAACGATAAGGGTGGCATCTAAAAACTTTATAGAATCAACCCGTTCATCCCCTTCATAAACAAACGGAAATGTTTGGTTGACGGTTTGCTGACTTTTGCTCTTTACCGGGGATATCTGCACCGAAAAAGTGCTGGATTGATCTTCGATCGAATAAACCTCCGCAGCCGTTTTGGTATATACACTACCGGAAGAATAGACGATCCAAACAAGATCATCTTCATCTACCTCCACAAGATCGATGGTATCAGGTTCAATAATATCCTGTACATTCAAAGCTGAATTGATCAATGGGACAGCGAAAGTCGCATCATAATAATAGTCTTCCAGTTTATCCAATGTATTGATGTATTCCAGATCATACAATTCGCAGGAAGAAAAAGTGAAAAACAAACCCAATAAAAACCAATGCTGCAGGTGTTTTGAAAACAGTTTTTTCATTCGAATAAATTTGATTTATGTTTTTGAGAATATAGTCAAGAGCAATCGTGGTATTTTCTTTCAGGCAAAAGGTGCCGATCATTTAAAAACCCAAAACTATCATAGCAAGGTGATTTTTCTGATCACCTCACCATTTTCGGTTTCGATTTTCATCACATAGAAACCCGAAGGCAATCCATGCAGGTTCAAAGAAAACAGGTTTGCATTTCCACCTGGAGGGTCAAAGACCTTATGGTATTGCATTTTTCCATTCAGATCAAAAATCCGCACCTGAAATGGTTTTCTCACACCTTCTCCCATCCTGATATTCATAACTTTGTAATGTGCAGGATTTGGAAATACATCTGTTGTGGTTTCCACAAGATCAGATGGTTGTTGATTTAAAAACTCACCGTTGTAAATTTGAATGGCATTGGTGGCACTGTTTTCAATTTCGTTGATATTGGCGCCGGCAATGACTGCAAAAGCAAAAGTTAGCGTGTCACCGTCCAAAAAATTGAAAGGACCGGCTGCAATAAGGGAGCTGATGTTGTTATCCACATCAAAAAAACCTGCATTATCGCGGGTACTTTTCATGGCGGTATATTTTTCGAAAGAAGTAAACCCGTTGTCGATCCTCAAACTACCACCAAATCCCTGGTTGTCGAAAGCATAGTGCTTAACATTATCATGATTGATCAATTGCAGGGCGGTAAAGTTACCACCTGTAGCCGAAAAAGCATATCCCATATTTAGTTCCTGATGGAAGGCGGCCCGGTGGTTTTTCACATCCTGTATATCCCAATCGGCAAAGAAGCCTGCATAAAACCCGGGGACATTTTCTCCGGAAACATTGATGACTTTGTACTCAAGGATCAGAAAATTACTCAGATATTCACCATCAAAAGAAAACACATTGTAATCTACGTTAATTCCGATTTTTTTGGCATCTGCCAGACTATCGCTAAAAGACCCTGCGATCAGATGATCTCCCAGTCCGCTATACTGCTGTACCCTTGCATTTTCAAGGGAAACAAACAGATCACTGAAAGACTCTTCCATTGCACCATAAATATTATCGACCACGGTGGATGTGCTGCTTCCTGCCAGAAAACCGGCACAGGCCAACATGCTTCTGTTCTGATTGGTACTTTCCACGATAAAACCCAAACCCTGGCTCATGTCCGGGTAGTTATAACCCAGATTGCCTTTACTGTTCACGGTTGTAGATATCCTTTCGGTCACCAGGTCAACATAGTCAAGATTAAAGGTGATGGAGAAATTTTGCCTGCCGGCAAATTGATCATCGCTCGTAAAAAAACTGATGGTAAATTCAGCTTCATGACTGGGTGGGATATTTTCGCTGATGGAGAGCACAAACGGATCAGAGAAGTTATCGGAAGTTTCCATATGATCAAATTCACCCAGGAAGGAATTTTCGGAGATAATATCAACATAATCCGATTTTGAAGTGAGTATGGCATTGAGATTCTGAGAAGGTGCAAGCAAATTCAAAAACTCAGCACCTAATTCAAAGGTCTCACCAGGATTAAATTGCTGATAGTATTCTTCAGGGTGTTCCAGTTGTGTGAGAAGTAAAAAAGGTTTTGTGGTATCAGAAAGTGCTTTGTAAACATTCAAACGGCCGGTGCCCATCAAACCAGCAAAGGGTTCATTTTCAGCAATGGTATCAATATTGTCGGTGGTAACTTTTAGTTGTGCAGCAATTTGCAGGGCATTGTATTCAGGAAACTGGGCCCTTAACAAAGCGGCTGCGCCCGCCACTTGTGGGGAGGCAAATGAAGTACCATTGCCTGGAATATACGATCCATTGGGCCAGGTGGAGTAAACATTGGTTCCGGGGGCAGACAAATCCACCAGTGACCCGTAACTTGAACCACTCCATTTTACATCGTTGGCATCGGTACCGGCCACACTTAAAGAATTGTTATAGGAAGCAGGATAGACTTTCAGCTGATTATCAGAATTTCCTGCTGCGCAAACCACCACAGCATTTCTGTTGAGAACCGCGTAATTGATAATATCCTGACCGAACTGTCCTGGCGATAAAGTACCGCCCCAACTGCAGTTGATAACCCCGGCTCCCTGATCGGCCGCATAAACAATTCCCTGATAAGAGCCTACCAATCTGCCATCGGAATCACTGATCTTTACGGGCAACAAGCGACTATTAAAACCCACGCCAGCTATGCCGGTGCCATTATCGGGGGTGGCGGCAGCAGCACCCGACACATGCACACCATGTGCGTTTTCATCATACTGAGGATCATTGTCATTCTCTCCCGTATCCCATCCATTGTAATTATCAATATAACCATCGTTGTCAGAATCTTCACCATTGATGGGATCATTGTAATTATAGGCTATATTATCAATCAGATCAGGGTGTAAGAGATCAATGCCCGTATCGGTGATGGCAATAACAATACTCGTATCTCCTTTTTGAATATCCCATGCATCATAAGCCTGGATATTTTCAAGATAATACTGCGAACCGGTAAAGGGGTCGTCAGGTAAATATAAGATCTCAGGTACAACAGACAATTGGGCATATTCAACCAAACCTGTAGCATAGAGTTTGTTGATGGCCCATTCCAAAGACAGAGAATCAGGTATCTGCATTGTATAAACAGTACTCAGGTCAACAAAATCCTGCCCACTTTCATGTTTCTGTTTTTGTGGAGGCATATGACGGGGAAACATTTTGCGCACAGACTGCGCACCCAGTTTTTTTTGCACATTTTTAAAACCATCCAGCGATATTTCATTTGCTTTACAGTATCCGCTCCAGGCACTTTTCATTTTAAAAATAATCCTGCCCTTTTCATAATCATCTGTATCGGCATCGGAAGGCATTGTAAAGTAGGGCACCTCTCCTGCCGGGGTTTGTGCAGGCAAAATTACCGGACAGGTCATCCAAAACAAGACAGTAAAGATTAGTAGTAGTTTATGGTAATTGTTTACAAAAGGCATATACTTTCAAAAATAAAAACGGAAAATAAGATTAACGATAGCAAAAATACATGTAAGCAAAAACATTTATACAGTTATAATAAATTCAATCCAAAGGATCACCGTCAATTGAAAACGATCTCCGGTTCTAAAACCCTGATTAAGGAATTTTTGTAATAAAACTCAAGAATCTCTTTTTTGGAATGCCCTTTCCTGGCTCTGTTCATGGCACCTTCCTGGCATAATCCAACACCATGCCCATATCCCTTTCCTGAAAAGTGGATATGACCATTTTGTTTTTGAAGCGAAAAGAAGGTTGATCTGAGTCCAAAATGTTCTCTTACCATTCGCAGGGTGATCCTGCGACCGGGATCCAGAAATATTTTTCTTTGTTGTTGCTGAAAATTTGTGATTTCCTCCCATTCCTTCGACAAAGGTTTTCTGCCCAGTTTTTTCTCTACAAATGCCATGAAAGTTTTTTCGGGAATGGTAATCTGCCATTCAGACCCTGGCATACCTTCACAAAAATGATCTGTATTGCTTTGCAGATACGATTTCTTTTCCACCCACAAGTCCTGAGAATTTGTTGTTTGTCCTCCACAATTGGCATGGTAAACTGTATTCAGCAAGCGTCCCTTTTCATCTACCAGGGTTTCCCCTTTTGTATCAAAAACAGCACTTACAATATCACCGCACGTGGAGTGCCCGTGATAAGCCTGGCAGTGGACCTTATCACAAAGATCAAAACCTTCTTTTCTGTGGCGGTTGAGGTTTCTGAGGGCATATGTCCTGATAACGACCGCTTGCACCTTATAAAACTCAGGGTGTCTGTTTAAACCCGATTCGGTTTGCACGGTGCCGGCAACATAACTTTCAAAAGGCACATGGTTGATAAATTGAAAAGCACCGTTTTTATTGACTACAGAAAGATCGCCATTATAGGCATGACCTTTCAAAGGAGCTGAAGATTTTGAAATATAAAAAGCATTGGAAAAGGAGGCACCCTGAAAAGTAATTTTCTTCTCCGTGCCAATGATGGTATCATTTTTTGTGATGGTAAATCCTTCGGGTGTTATTTCCAGATACAGGACAGAATTTGGTTTCACTTCCGTGATCTTATGATGATCCTGATCACAGATACTATAACTTCCCGATTCGGGGACGAACATAAAACCGGTAATTTGTTGCTGATGAAAAACCCCCACATCAATGATTTCAGGCATTTTCAGTGCATTGGCAGTTAACCCACATCCAAAAAACAAAAGCAAAACATACGCAAATCTCGAGGCCATACTATGATTTTACAAAACGAATTACTGCTTTGGCAGCATTTTCGGAAGCGCCTTTGCCTCCTAATTTGTGTCGCAATTTAGTATAATTTTCAATGATATTTTGCCGAGTTTCACGGTTTTCTAAAATATTTTTCAATTCCGTGACAATACGATCCACGTTAAATTCATGCTGAATGAGCTCTTTCACGATCTGGCGATCCATGATCAGATTAACCAACGAAATGTATTTAACCTTGATCAGATGCTTTGCAATATGGTAGGATACAATACCCGCTTTGTAGCAAACAATTTGCGGAACACCGGCAAGCGCTGTTTCCAGCGTGGCAGTGCCGGAGGTAACCAGCGCACCATAAGAAACCTGCAAAAGCTGATGGGTTTGGTTGAATACCACCTTTACACTTTTATCTTTTATAAATTGTTGATAAAATGAAAGAGAATGTGCATTGGTGGCAGCAACAACAAACTGGTAAGCAGGAAAACGGGATGGTATCTCGGCCATGGTCCTGAGCATTTTGGCAATCTCCTGCCTTCGGCTACCGGGCAATAAAGCAACAATGGGTTTTTCACTCAACTGGTTTTTCTGCCTGAAACGCGCTTCATCTGTTTCCTTTTCGTATCTGGAAATAGCATCGAGCAAAGGATGCCCAACAAATTCCACATCATAATTGTACCCGGCATAAAATTCTTTTTCAAAGGGTAGTATCACAAGCATTTTATCAACATCTCTTTTAATTGCTCTGACTCTGGACCGGTTCCAGGCCCAAAGTTGTGGTGAGATGTAATAAAGCGATTTGATTTTTTCGTTTTTCACAAACTCTGCTATTCTGAGATTAAAACCAGGATAATCAATAAAAATGACCACATCAGGTTGAAATTGCAAAATATCCTTTTTACAGCGTTTTAAATTATTCATGATTTCGGGAAGGTTTTTCAAAACTTCCACAAAACCCATAAAAGCAAGCTCATTGATGTGCCTGACCAGTTCAACACCTTCACTTTGCATATGATCGCCACCCCATACCCTGAAAGTAGCTTCAGGATCAAGCTTTCTGATATTTCTGATCAGATTCGACCCATGAAGATCACCGGAAGCTTCGCCTGCTATAATATAATACTTCATTATTTTACATTGATTTTCTGAAATCCCTGCTGTTTCAAAGAGATAACAGTGTTTGCATCAAACTTGTCTTCACCTTGAAACGAAAGCAGTGTTTTATAATGGTTGAGTCCACGCTATAAAATATATTATCCACGAGTTACACGAATGGTCACTAATTTTAATGCCTGACTTTCAGACAAATAAAAGCAT
>CAYMLS010000095.1:0-15829 GCA_964390665.1 uncultured Bacteroidales bacterium
TATGCCTGTGGCGAATGTGCCTCTACAGGGGTGCATGGCGCCAACAGACTGGCAAGCAATTCATTGCTTGAAGCAGCGGTATTTTCCATCCGCACAGCCAAGGCGGTAAACAAAGAACTCAACAAAAAAGAATCTGTTCCTAAAATAAATGAGCAGTGGAAAAATGGAGAATTATCCGAAAACTCACACCCTGCCATAAAAAACCAGAAAAGCTCAAGAATCACATGGTTGGATGACCAAATGAAACAAACCATGAGCAACTTTGTATCTCTCGACCGCGACCATAATCATCTGGAAAAAGCAGGAACAAAGATCAACCAGATCCTGAATCTGCTCAAAACAATTGATGAAAAAGAACCATCTTTACAGTCGAAAGAAACAATCAACAAAGCCAAAGTATGCCTGATGATTATTTCGGCATCTCTGAAAAGAAAATCAAATATCGGTGTTTATTACCGTTCAGATCTTAATAAATCAATACTTGCTTAAACATGATGATCAATTTTTCAACACTTAACGCCCTTATTGAAAAAGCAATTGCGGAAGATATTCCGTATATTGACATAACCAGTGACACGCTGATCCCTTTGGAAAAAGAGGGAATTGCCATGATAACTGCAAAAGAAAAGGGGGTGATATCGGGTATTCCGGTAGCAGAAAAGGTTTTCAAAACCGTGGACAACGACCTCAAAATCATCAAACTGAAAAATGACGGCGATGCAGTAAGTGCCGGAGAACATATTCTTGAGATCCACGGAAAAATCAATCCTATATTGAAAGCCGAAAGAACAGCATTGAATTTTCTGCAGAGAATGTCAGGTATATCAACCCAGGCAAAAAAATACAGCGAACTTTTAAAAGACTTTAATACACGGATCGTAGATACACGGAAAACCACGCCAGGTTTACGAATGTTAGAAAAATATGCGGTTCTCATGGGGGGATGCTCCAATCACCGGTTAAACCTTTCGGATGCCATAATGATCAAAGACAACCACATCAAAGCAATGGGAAGCATTAGCGAGGCAGTAAAAAAAGCAAGACAAAATGCCCCACATACTTCACGAATAGAGATAGAAGTTACCAACATCCAACAGTTTCTGGAGGCACGTGATGCGGGCGCCGATATTATCATGCTCGACAACATGGATATAAGAACCATGAAAGGAATCATAACTACAAACAGAGGGAGGTGCATTTTTGAAGCATCAGGAAATATCAACGAAAGCAATTTAGTGGCGGTAGCAAAAACAGGGGTTGATATTATATCTTTGGGGTTGCTTACACACTCGGTAAAATCACTCGATATCAGTTTAAACATTCTGTAATCCGGGAAATCCATGAATAAACCCCTTGCCGAACTATTGCGACCTGACAATCTGGAAGATTATTTAGGGCAGAAGCACCTGGTTGGAGAAAATGCTGTACTGCGCAAAAGCATAGAATCGGGCAACATACCCTCTATGATCCTTTGGGGGCCTCCCGGGGTTGGAAAAACCACCCTGGCATTTTTAATATCCCAGCAGTTAAACAAATTGTTTTTCACCCTCAGTGCCATTAGTTCGGGAGTAAAAGAGGTAAGAGGGGTAATAGACACCGCAGAAAAGGCGGGAGGCGATGCTATTTTGTTTATTGATGAGATTCACCGTTTCAGCAAATCGCAGCAGGATTCACTATTGGGCGCTGTTGAAAAAGGGATCATCACCCTGATTGGTGCAACAACAGAAAATCCCTCTTTTGAGGTCATCTCACCTCTTCTATCGCGCTGTCAGGTTTATATTCTAAAAGGTTTGGAAGCAAAAGAACTTTTGGATCTTTTAGAAAAAGCACGAAATTACCTGCAAAATTCACTTCAAAGAGAGATCATACTTAAGGAGCACAATGCCCTGCTGCGCATCAGTGGAGGAGACGCCCGTAAATTGCTCAATGCACTAGAGTTGGTGGTAACAGGAAGTGATAAGAAAAATATCGAAATTACAGATTACCTTGTTCAGGAGGTCATTCAACAAAATCTTTCTGTTTATGATAAGAGTGGCGAAATGCATTACGACATCATATCGGCATTCATCAAATCAGTACGGGGCAGCGATCCGAATGCTGCTGTATATTACCTTGCCCGGATGCTTGAAGGTGGCGAAGACCCGAAGTTTATTGCAAGGCGCCTGGTGATCCTGTCTTCCGAAGATATCGGAAATGCCAACCCCAATGCCCTTTTGTTGGCAACGGAAGGTTTTCAGGCAGTCAATATGATCGGCATGCCCGAATCCAGGATCATACTCAGCCAAATAACTACTTACCTGGCCTGCTCACCCAAGAGCAATGCCGCCTATCTTGCTATCGGCAAAGCACAAAAAGCGGTTAAAACATCCGGAAATCTGCCCGTTCCATTTCACATAAGAAATGCCCCTACCAAACTTATGAGCCAGATCGGATACGGAAAAAACTACCGGTATGCCCATGATTTTCCGGGTAACTTTGTTGAGCAGGAGTTTTTGCCTGAAACAATCGCAGGAACCATGTTTTTTGATCCGGGAAATAATCCCAGGGAAAAAGAAATGAGAGATCGACTCAGAAAACTATGGAAGAACAAATACGGTTACTGATATAAGGTTTTGCAGAAATCAGATAACTGAGCCTGTTATCGTTACCATTTCACCCCTTTTCATCCTTTATGCTTTAAACATTTTCAATTCACTGTTGTTTTTGTTTTGAATTTGATACTTGTGCATCAATTCAAAAATTTTTAATGGATTTTATCCTTGTACAAATATTCACACAAACAAAACTAAATTCAACAAAATGAGAAATTTAAAATTTTTGCTCGGAGTAATGGCAGGAGTTCTTATCATGGCATCCTGCGGAGGCGGATCAAGCGACAAAGCAGCTGAAATATCAGCAGCACTTGAGCCTGGCGAAAAACCTGAAAACGCCGTAGTTAAAACTGTTGACGCTACCGGCAGCACACTTGCCTGGGAAGGCACCAAAGTAACCGGATCAGGCCATAATGGAACCATCAACATCAAATCAGGTGAACTTTACATGGTCGATGACCAACTGGTTGGTGGAAATTTTGTGATCGACATGACCGGAATTACCGTTGTAGATATTGAAGACCCTGAAAGCAATGCCAGATTAAAAGGACACTTGGAGTCAGATGACTTTTTCTCTGTAGCTACTTACCCCGAAGCAACTTTCGAGATGGCAAACATTGAACCCATTGAAGGAGCTGTCGAAGGTGATGCAAACTACACCATCAATGGAAATTTGACCATCAAAGGCATCACCCATGGCATTTCATTTCCTGCAACAATTAGCGTTTCAGGCGACCAGGTAAATGCTGTTGCCGATTTTGACTTCGACCGTGCCAAATATGATGTACGCTTTGGAAGCGGCACTTTCTTTGATGATCTCGGTGACAATATGATCCGCGACAACATCAATTTGCAAATAGACCTGGCTGCCAAATAAGCAAAAATAATTGAAGCAAAAGATATTTCAAGAAAAATGAATTATCTTTCTTTCAAAAAACCAAAAAAGCAGAGAATGATTTACCTTTCTCTGCTTTTTTTATCGTTATTTTTTTAAAATAAAAATGCCTCGTTTTCCTTTTAACCAAACTGAAGGCAATAGTTCCCCTGATCTTTGCAACCTGATGTCAACTTTACGGATGTTTTCAGGTAACCACTTGTTTTACAACCTGTATAGAGAAAAAACGCCCATTGCCTGGTTTGACAGACCTTCAAACACTGCTCTCCATTTTTTTAAAGATTCTCCTTTTTTCAGTCATTGCCAGCCTTGCACCTGATTTTTTTTATCAGGAACATATAAATCACAGGTTTTCTTGCTGGAACTACTTATGTTCTTCGCGAAGCAAATCCAGAATGGTTTTAACGGGATTAAACGTAATCAGCGGTACTTCCACAAATACCGTGATCCAATGTGCCATAGCCCCATTCCACAGCCCTGGTAATTCCTGAGCTTTCAGGTCTTTTCCATCTTTGCTCTTGTAACTGATAAATCCTGTTTCGGCATCCACATAGCGGGTAAGATCAAATTTCTCACCTTTAAAATTTTTTATGCCACATACCAGATCTACCGGGTTGAAATGGGTCGATTGCTGAAAAATTCTTTCCTGCTCAGGATCGTTGTGGTCAACCTGCGAAGATTCAACGATCTGTAAAGTGCGTGTTCCGGTTTTTGTGTCTTCAACCCAGAAAGGCCCTCCGCCTGGTTCACCAACATTTTCAACCATGCCACATACCCTGACAGGACGATTAAAGAGATCGAAGAGTTGTTTTTTGTTTTCAAGATGTTTTTCCGGCAATTGGTCAGGATCCATAAAAAGATGATCGGTCGCAAATTTTTTCAGTCGTTCGTATTCCTCATCGGTCATGGTACCATTTTCCAGGGCATTCAGCGCGCCAAATATCTTTTCCTGCAACTGAAGGAGCAATCCTCCAATAGTTTTTTTGTACAAAACAGTTTCATCCTTCAAACGATCGGGTACCACGTTATCAATATTTTTCACAAAAAGAACATCAGCATCCAGATCGTTGAGGTTCTGAATCAAAGCACCATGGCCTCCGGGGCGGAACAAAACAGATCCGTCGCTTTCACGAAAGGGATTGTTGTTCAAATCAACAGCCATGGTATCGGTAGATGGTTTTTGAGCCGAAAAATCCACTACTATATTCACCCCATATTTTTCTTCGTATTTTCCAAGGACATCACCAACGTGGTTTATAAAGCGGCCCCGGTGTTCGGGTGATACTGTAAAATGGAGGTTCACTTTATCTTTCTGGCATTTACCATATTCGATCCCCTCCACCAAATGTTCTTCCAGCGAGGTGCGGGTAAACCCATTATAGCGATGAAACTTAAGCAACCCCTTGGGAAGGGAGGCATATCCCAAACCCTTATCATTGAGCAAATAATCGAGCAGGGTGCTTAAATCCTTATCATTATAGGATTTCAGGGCATCTTTGCCATTCTCTTCCATCACGGTTTTCAGGGAATCCCAAAAAGCAAAGGACTTCATTTGCTGAAAAAATGTTTTTGCCTGCTCATCATTACTCATAAGATCTTCGGCAGAAACACCGGCATCGAGCTTACCTTTCCAACCAAAAAGATCTTTAAACATGCGGGTTGCAGCGCCGCTTGCCGGTACAAATTTCAATACTTTTTTGCCGGAGGTAGCTTCTTCATAAAATTGAACCAGTCGTTGCAACTCATTCCAGTCTGTTTTCAATATTCCATCATCAATAACAGCAGGATTTACCAGTTTAACAAAAGGGAATCCTTTTTTAAAATTCTCAATTTGCTGTTTTGCTTGATCTGCAGAAATTCCCTTTTCCGAGAATTGTTTCAGGTCTTTTTCTTCAAACATGTGATTTGTTTTAAGTTAAATAGAATACAATTATTTGATCTGTAAGTAATTTTATTAATTTATTCAGCAGTCTTTCCAGGGTAAAACCCAAAACCAATTTTTATCATCAATAACCTTCGGGCAAATAAAAAACGATAGCCTTGTTCTTTTTCACTTTCATTACCATGTTTCGGTTCATGGGTATTTATATACCTGCGGGAAAACGCCGGTTGTTGTTCCGGGATCCTTTCGCACTTGACGCTTTCTTTATCAGGTACCGTAAAAATCGTTAGTTTTCTTGCTAACACTGCTTAGGTTAGAATCGCAAAAATGTGCTTTTCAGCAAACAAGACTCTTTTTTAAATGATCAGAGGCTGAAAACCTGTGTTCAGAGGGATCATCAAATAATATCTTCATCTCTTACAAGCATAAGAATGGCCCCATGCGGTACGATAAAATATTTTTCTTTGTTAAATTCAATTTCGTGAGCACTGTCTTGTAAAAACACAGCCAGATCGCCTTCGGAAGCCTGCAAAGGAAAGTACTTCAGGTTGTCTCTTGTATCTTTCCAGGGTTCATCAGATTCAACAGGTGCGGGTATAGGGTAACCTGGCCCCGCTTTTACAACATATCCACTTTGGATTTTCCGCTTCTCCTCCACTCCGGGAGGAAGATACAACCCCGCCTTTGTTCTTTGCGATGCAGTTTTGGGTTTGATAAGCACTCTATCGCCTACCAAAATAAATTTCTCCAGATTCTCGCCATCTATTTTTAACAACATGCTCATAAATTTTACTCCATTTTTACTTCGTTGGTTTTATATTATTCGTAAAACTAACCAGATTTGACGACAGTATACATTCACTGAATAAATTGTTATCAATCCTTAACATTCAGCACTCAAAAAACCAGAAATTACAATTACTGATTTTGATTTAAATGTACATATTTGAATAACTTACAGCGACTTACACAATCTAGTCAAATATTCGACGATCACACTTGTTTTGGAATGCTCAGGATCACATTTAGATATCCATGATCATCAGCGTTTAAAGAAGATAATCAGTAAAATCCTTGTCTTATCCTTAATAATTTGCGTATCATTCTCTTCTGTATGATGGTACATTCATTTAAATTTTGATATATCCACCTATCCTTCAATACAGGCATCTCCCGATCCATTCTGGAAAAAATGACGTAAACCAAATCAAACCGGTTACTGGCGCAAGTGTCGGTTTTACAATAATGACAGCATTGTTTTTAATATCCCTTTATAAAACAATACATCCTTTTACCTTGTTTAGATGGAATAAAGAAATTCGATAGTATTTTTACAGAAAAGTAAAACCCAAAAATTTAAAACATATGAATAAAAGGCTTTTATTGATCAGCAATTCTACAAACCAAGGAGAAGAATATCTTTCCTACACCAAAAAACACATATCCGATTTTTTAGGAAAAGAGATTAAAAACCTGGCTTTTATCCCCTACGCTGCTGTTAGCATGTCGTATGTAGAATATTTTAATAAAGTGAACGAAGTTTTCACGAAAATGGGATACGAAGTAAAATCAACAGAAGACATTCAGGGCGCCACCAAAGTACTTGAGGAAGCAGACGCTATTGTAGTGGGTGGAGGGAATACATTTCATCTCATACATTTCATGCATGAAAAGGGCATCATGGACATCATCAGAAAAAAAGTGGAAAGCGGAACACCCTATATCGGATGGAGTGCCGGAAGCAATGTTGCTTGCCCGTCTATAAAAACAACCAATGATATGCCCGTAATACAACCCGTAAGTTTTGAAGGTCTTTCCCTGATCCCTTTCCAGATCAATCCCCATTATACCGACGGACGTATTCCTAATCATAATGGAGAATCAAGAGAAGACAGGATCAAAGAGTTTTTAGAACTTAGCCCCGAATATCCGGTAGTAGGACTGAAAGAAGGCACCATGCTCAGGATAGAAGGCGAATCCATAAAACTAATCGGTAACAAAACACTGAAAATTTTCAGAAAAGATATGCCTACGCTTGAATACGATACCAATTCATCCATTGACTTTATTATGAAGTAAAAGGCATTCAAACCCTTACAAACAAATTTTAAAACAACAGTTTCCTGTTTGCCGGAAAATAAGAAAACCATCAAAGTGCCGGTTTTCTCACTGCAAACAGGAACGCTTTTTTGCATTAATTAAACGAATTTCTTGCCTGAAACAGTTACTTTTGCCATCAGTTTGCACTGATCAGGCAAATGAGTGCTTGTAAGAAAACCTCAATTGTTGCCTTGGTTTTTTAAAACAATCACCACATGTATTCAACGAGAATACTTGATTTTAAAAAATACGTAACCTTTGAACCTGAAGATCATAATTCATAAAACTGACTTTAAATACAATCTCTGATCAGCGGTAGAAACAACTACTAAAATACATTGTGTTGAACAGAGAGCATTGAAAGAAATAAAGTGATCATTTGCTGATGTAGTAGTTTGATTTTTCGTGAATTGTCATGTAGCATTATGTATATCTTTGAAACAAAAAGGACCAGAAACCGTTCATTATCAGTACTTAAAAAATGCAACCCATAATTCATGTGTAAATGATCAATACTTTTTAAAGAAGAATCAGCATAAAAAAACATACTGTTTCTTAATTTTAAATCAAACCCAACAAATTTTTAATCATTGATTGCTGATGATCCTAACCAAAACAATACCAGTAACAAACGTACAGATGTTTTTTACGGGATTATACTTTGCATGACAAACAGTTTTGGTGGGTTACCCCGTAAGAACAATAAAAGGGCAAGCATCTGTACAAATCAACAAAATAAAAAAAGACAAATGAGATCTTTCAAAACGGTCATAATTTCAGGAATTCTGCTACTAACCTTCATATCCTGTAAAAACAATTATTACACGCCCATAAGCGTAAAAAACATAAAAGAACTACCAGTTGGGCATTCCCGGCAGGGTTTTTATTACAATCTTCCTCAAACCGTTGTTTCGGTGGATATAACTGTTGTAAAAAAGCATGAAATCCCCGGTCCCTTTGGTGATTACGCATCGAAGTACCTGGGTTTGGAAAATGTTATTCAGGAAAATTCGGTACAATACGAGATAAAATCAGTTGATATTAAGACCCATGCCCAACCCGATCCTGCCGAATTTTATTTTGTGGAATATGATACTGAGAATTTCGACAAACTGCCCTTTTCCATGCAGTTCACAAATGCGGGCATCATATCCGGTCTTCATACACAACAAGAAGTAAACCTGGCAGATTCCCGTAATCATGAAGAACAAAAAGAAAATGATTTTGGATCGGAAGTTACTTTTAATCATTTTCTTGACACCAACATTCAGGAAAAGGTTGATACCATCATCGAAAGAATTCAAAGAGATACGCTCACCATAGAGAGAAAAAAACTCCGGAGAACCTGGGTGGAAAAATCTTCAGAAGTGCGGGCAAAAGAAATTGCCGAATATATTATTGATGTGCGCAGGAAAAAATATGACCTTATCAATGGATTTGCAGAAATACCGTATCCAAAAGAGACCATTCAATACATGGTAGAACAACTTGAAAAACAAGAAGAAGACTATCTTGAATTATTTACCGGCGTCATTATTTATGAAGAGATGAAAATAAAAAGAAACTATTTGCCCACCCGCAACAATATCGGCAAACCTTTGGAACTTTTTTACTTTTCTAGTCTGCTGGGTGTTCAGGATACCAGAGATCGTACATCATCGCTTGTAACACTGGTGGCAGAGGCTGACAGCACTACCCGGCAATTGGATCTTTTCACGTTTCAACCCCCGACAGGAGATGATGAAATGCTGAACAGGGGTTTCTTTTACAGGGTTCCGGAACATGCCCGCATTAGTATAGTAAAGGATGAAAGTACCATAGCAGAAGCACGTGTTTTGATCAACCAATTAGGCATCATTACAAGCTTACCTCCCGAAAACTATGAAATTGAATTTTATCCGGCAACCGGTTCGGTTAAATCTGTAAAAAAAATTCATCCTCCTGAGGAGGAATAAAAGATATCAGATTTTATTACCCATGCCGCAGGAAACAAAAGCAAAGCATCAATAGCATGATGATGATTAATTTTCATGATCAGAAAATCTGCCCGGCCTTCTGAAGAAAAAATACCTGGTTGAATTCAGACAGCGCTATGATGGTGTCATTATCAAAACCGGAAAAACCTTACAAGAAATAACCCGGAAGTCAAAATGAGGAATATGGTTTCCGTTTATTTCCGGATTATATGATCATAATCCCTGAAAAGAAAGAACATAAAAACCTGAATTACAAACGATAAACAAAACAGAAAATGAAGCATGTTATTCTAACCGGCCATAGCAAAGGACTAGGAGAAGGAATGGCCTTGTCGTTATTAACCCACGATGTGCACCTGCATGGATTATCGAGAACAGACAACGAAGAGCTCATGAAACTTGGAAAAGCAAATGCGGGAGGATATGATTTCTATCGTTGCGATCTTTCAAAAACAGATACCATACCCATGGCCATGCAACGAATATTTGACAACATAGATGCTGCCACCGCCGAAGGGATATACCTTGTAAACAATGCAGGCTTAATAACCCCCATTGGCAGGATAGAAACATTGGACTCTGCCGAAATAGATACCCATATGAGAGTGAACCTGCTTGCTCCCATGTATCTGATCAAAGAATTCATAAAACATACCATGCACATAAAAACCGAAAAACGTGTTTTAAACATCTCATCGGGTGCAGCGCAAAATCCTTATCATGGATGGAGTGCCTATTGCACCGGGAAATCAGGAATTGATATGTTTACACGTACGGTAGCTGTTGAACAAAAAGATCATGATTATCCGGTAAAACTCATGGCTGTTGCCCCCGGAATCATTGATACCGGTATGCAGACTGTCATCAGGTCCACCACAGACGAACAATTCATACTCAGAAGCAAATTTGTTGAACTCAAAGAAACGGGTCAGCTTGTAGAACCCACCGTGGCAGGTAAAAAGCTGGCAGAAATACTGTTGGGTGATACCTTCATAAACGGGGAAATTACAGATATCAGAGACCAATATGAATAGAATACAAAGAAATTCATCGGGTAATACCTTTGAATTTTATGCAGTATCCTTCATCAAACAGTTGTAATCATCGAAAATCTTAAGCAAAGAAGCAGGATCAAATACAAAAAAGCAGCATGGAAAACGTAGATATTCAGGAATTTGCAAGCAAGGTAAAAGTAAGAAATCTCAGAATTTCGGACTTTGAAGAACTGGTAAGAATGCAAAAGATATGTTTTCCATCCATGGAAACGTGGTCACGTGAAAACATTGAAAATCAGCTGCGCATTTTCCCTGACGGACAAATTGTTATTGAGATTGATGGAATGCTGGTAGCCAGTTCATCCAGTTTAATCATTGATAGCGGAGAACTTGATCTGGATCAAAAGTGGGACGAGATCTGTGATAATGGAAACATCAGCACGCACGACCCCGAAGGAGACACGCTCTATGGCATGGAGATCATGGTGCATCCTGAATACAGAGGGATGAAACTGGCAACCCGGCTTTATGAAGCACGCAAAGAACTGGCGCGCGACCGCAATCTTATGCGCATCGTGATAGGCGGCAGACTACCCGGGTATAAGAACCATCGCGACAAACTCAATATTAATCAATATGTTGATAGGGTAACCAGCAAAGCCATCTTCGATCCTGTGCTTACACCGCAACTTTCCAATGGGTTTTCACTTAAAAAAGTGATCAGGGAATATCTTGACGAAGACAAAGAATCAGGAGGTTTTGCAACCTATCTGGAATGGACCAACTTTGATTACCAACAGGAGCAGGACAGAAAATTCCTTGCCTCATTACCAGTAAGAATATGTGTTGTGCAGTATCAGATGCGTCCGATCAGGAGTTTCGATGATTTTGCCGTGCAATGCGAATATTTTGTTGATGTAGCATCCGGATACAAAAGTGACTTTATTCTCTTCCCCGAAATATTTACCCTGCAGTTGTTATCCCTTTTTCCTAAAGAGAACCCTGGTACCGCAGCACGGAAAATTGGTGAATTTACAGAACAGTACCTGGAGTTATTCAGCGACCTGGCCATCAAATACAATATCAACATCATAGCAGGTTCACATTTCACACCCGAAAACGATCAATTATATAACATTGCGTATCTTTTCAAAAGAAATGGTGAAATAGGCAAGCAATACAAACTTCACATTACGCCCAATGAAAAAAAATGGTGGGGTGTGGAACCAGGAAACGCCATAGAAGTTTTTGATACCGACAAAGGAAAGATCGCCATCCAGATATGTTACGACATAGAGTTTCCGGAAGTAGCAAGGATTGCTGTAGAAAGAGGGGCCCGCATCATATTTGTGCCTTTTTGCACCGACGACCGGCAGGGATATCTCAGGGTGCGATACTGCGCACAGGCACGCTGTGTTGAAAACCAGATATTTGTTGCCATTGCAGGAACCGTGGGTAACCTTCCCCAGGTTGACAATATGGATATACAATACGCTCAATCTGGTATTTTTACGCCATCAGATTTTTCTTTTGCCCGTGACGCCATTGCAGCCGAATGTACACCGAACGTAGAAACCGTCATCATCAATGATATTGACCTCGAACTTCTGAAAAGACACAGAAACCGAGGTACCGTCACGAACTGGAACGACAGAAGAACCGATATCTACAAAGTAGAAGCAATGGATTTTGACCCTGACCAACACGACCCTTCAGACCCTTACTGACATACCTGCTGTTAACATATCGCCAGCAATGATTCTTGTTCGTCCTGAAAATTGACGAAATACATCCCTGATAGCCGAACTGTTTGATATGATTCAATGGTAACAGTTGAGGTGGATGAAATAGTGTAAAAAAATATTCAACACGCTCAATCTGTCATCCCCACCTGTTAACCATCTATCCTCCTGCCATTTAACAATCCACAAAACGCACTCATCCACATAGGTTAAATCATGCAAAAGAGTATTTTATTAAAGAAATATTTCTTAATTTTATGTAGACCAATTAAAAATAAGACTATTTCCATCATTTAAAATTTAATACACACAGACATGAACAAAATCAATATTTTAAAACAAGAAACAAACCTCTGACATCCAACCTCACAACCACACAGTTATCAGAACCTGATCCTGAAAAGAGATCATTTCTGTTTTTTTTATCCATCATAGTGTTTCAATTGTTTGCCTAAACAAGAAATTTTTCTTCAATTACATTGTGCAACTTTTGGCAGAAGATTTTTTTTCTGCAAAACTCCCTTATCTGTAAACAGTGGCAAAAGGGTTCATCTTAGTGATCAACTAAGCCCCGAAATAACCGAAGAATACAGATACCGAAAAGATGTGTAACAGATCGGATATGAGTTTTCTATGCCAATGAAAAGGGAAATAAACTTACCGGGCTGACATCAATAAAATCAACAATGCAACAAAAAAGAATAGCAAAATTAGAGAACACCATCCTGAACTGGATGGCGAAAAACGGCATCATCCTGCTTCGCATAAGCATAGGGATCATATTCCTGTGGTTCGGCTTTCAGAAATTTTTTCCCGGCATTAGTTCAGCAGAGGATATTGCCACAAGAACAATTGACGTCATATCTTTAGGATTGGTAAAATCACCTTACTCCATGCCCATATTAGCTACATGGGAAACACTTATAGGACTGGGATTTTTGACCGGAAAATTCATGCGGGCCACGGTCATACTTATGTTTTTACAAATGGCAGGCACCCTTTTCCCCCTGGTTGTTTTTCCCGGGGAAACTTTTCACCTTCCACCTGTTATACCCAGTTTGGAGGGACAGTATATACTGAAAAATATCATTATAATAACCGGTTCCATGGTTATTCTGGCACACTCACGGGGTAAAACCATCAGCAAAGGAAACAAATAAAGGTTGACCCTGAAATGCTCAGGGCCAGTTTTTCAGAAAACTCCGTTCGTAAAAACGAAACCATTCATCACCTTCCGTAAGAGTGCCAACATAAGATTTAGGATCAGGGACTGGTTGCTGCCGGGCAATATCCTGTGCTGCAAGCATCCCTGATTCCTCCTGAAGATCTTTTAACTCTCTGGCATCAAGGCGCATTTTTTTCAGAAGTTTCAGCATTTTGAAAGCATTTTCATGCGCTTTGTTCTGAGAATAATAACTGACAAGTTGCCTGATCAGGGAACTATTGGATGAAGAACTGGCAAAATCAAACAGCGATTCATGATTTACATTGTATTCCGCCAGTAAATTATGATGGTAAAACTCGGTTGCTTTTTGATACTTGAGGAAAAACATTTCAAACCCTGATCTTGCACCTCTGAAATAGGAACTTTGCGCCTCGTGCAAAAGTTGTTGATACCCGGCCAACATTTCGATATGCGATAATGCACGTATTACAGAATCCATGCTCCAGGGACAATGAATACTCTGATTATTGACAACAACCAAAGCATCATAGTTTTCTTTTGCTCTGAGGTAATCTTCATTTTTCAAATGGTTTTGCACCTCCGCCAATACTTTTTCCGACTTTTGCAGGTTCAGGTTACATTCTTCATCCTGAATGAGATGGGTAAGGCTCAAAATCCGGCGATAGATTAAAGAATCATTTCTTAAATTATAATACAACGTATTTTCAATAACCTCTTTTAAGATGTCACGTGCCTGTTCTACCGACCCACCCCATGCTTTCAAATGCCCTTCCGAGAGGTCATCTCTGATCTTTTCCCTGATTTTCTGAATATTTCTCTCGCTCTGATCATCCGTTTTGGCAAGTCGTGAGATATCAAACTGCATCAATACATTTTCTGGTGAACGAAGGCTTTCGGTCAATATTTCTTTTTGACTTAGTAAATCCTGATCGCAATTCAACTGAGGATAATTTTCGCACAAAGCGATGGCATCATCAAGGCTTTTCAATGCGCTGGCAAAATCTTTACCTTCAGAAAAAAAATCAACATTTTCCAGATAACCCTCATGAACTTTCTGCAACAAATCATACAAGTTGGAAATATCGTCGATATATGCTTCATGCTTACCGGCATAATCCAGGGCATTTTCAGCATATTCAACGGAAAAGGAATAATTTCCGGATTGAAATGCCCTTTGTGCTACCGAAAGGTAGGAGCGATACATTCCATAATGCGCCATAGACAAAAAATCATCTAAGGAAGAGGGGCACGACCAGATAAACGATCCTGCACAAAACTCGTCCAATCGTTTCAGGAGATTGGTCGCATCCAGAAAGCGTCCGTCTTCCATCAAATTCATTGATTTTTGGGTTTGATGATCATAAATAGTGGAAAGAATCACTTGCGCCGAATCTTTCCATATATTGGGCAAACCAAAATCCTGCGAAAAGTACTCCATGCGTTTCAATGCCATTTCAGCATGATCATCCTTCAGATCATAGCGTACCAAAGCAGACCTGGCTGGTATGTGCATGGCATTATAAGTCAAAACTCTTTCGAAAAACAAACGCGCACTATCCTGTTTTCCCTCATGAGACAGTTGAATTCCTTTACGATACAACAAACTATCAATCCGGGAGAGTGAAAAATTAAACTGTTTCCGCAAGTTTGCCAATTCAACTGAAACAGAGCTGATCTCACTTTTCACGGAAAGAGGATCCTCTCCCACACTATCGGGTAAAAAATACAGAGATGACGACCTCATTTCCGCCAACAGATGCTCCGCTTCGCAGAGAGTGAACTCCTGCAAAACCAGGTTTTCCGGTTTTCCTAAGGTAAGCGTTGAAATCATTCGCCTGACATCACGGATCTTTGCAGGAGCAGCGTAATACAGCGATAAAGACTCAGACAACAGACCAACCTTTTCGGCATAACTATCTGGATAATAAAATTCAGCTTTGGTGATGACCCATTCTTCAGTATCCACATCCCTGGAAAGTTTTTCCCGTTCGTAAGAGCGGCGGACCATGGAACCGGAAGAGTTTTTCCAGTTCAAATCCTCTATAAGTACTTTTTTTATCAGATCACCACCAGAATCTTCTACATCTATATACAAACGCAAAGAACCTGGCATTAACCATGAGGCAAGATCAAAATCACGATAATGATGATTTCCACTAATGGAAGGTTGGCTGACTTCCACATTTAAAAACACAGAATCTTCAGTAAAATGGGTTTCAACAGAAATCAAGGCAGAAAAACTGTAACTAATATAAACCCGGAGTTTTTTACTTCCCTCAGCAAGGATTTGCAGAAAATCATTGGATATTTGTTCAGAACCTTTGTTGCGACCGGGCAAAAATGAAAATTCCTTTTCATATTCAACAAAGGTTTGTTTTTTGTTTTCAGGCACAAAATCCTGTGCTAAAACAACAAGGGGGAAAAACAGAAAAACAGAAAAGAGAAAAACAGATATAAAAACG
>CAYMLS010000096.1:0-15731 GCA_964390665.1 uncultured Bacteroidales bacterium
TTTATACCTCTGTATGATGTGATACTTTTTTGCTTTGAAAAATTTGTCCGTTTTATTTAGGTTTTCCCTGGCAGAAATATGACCGGCTTTGTTGATCATATATCTATGTTGGATTCACAAGGAAATAGTTTATCTGTTTTTATCAAACGTTTGATGAATATCTGTTTACGGATAGATTATATGCTGGTTACATGTAAAATAAACATTCTGTTAAACAAATGTATAAATTCTTATCATTGTGAAATAAACATTAAGAACACAAAAAATGCAAAAATGTTTATTCTTCTGTTTGTTTGATGTTTTTTCTTAGTGACATGAAGTTGCAATGTTTTCTTTTCCCTGCCCCTGGGCACGAATTTGTGCAATGTTGCGGGAGCATTTTGCTTCAATCCTGGATGATACGTGTTTCTGTGTTGGATTCAAGAACCTGTTGAGAGCAATCTTTAATTTTTATTGTGGGAAAGGATGCTTATTTTTATCGCGTTTTTTTAAGTCCCCAAATGAATACAAAGCAAATGACACACTTTTTAAAAATGCCAACCGCATGGATAATACTTGTCTTGTTTATTCAAACAATTCAGGCACAGGTAAAAACACCCTTCGAACCAACAGATATTTTTGATCTGGAATACATATCCGAGCCCCGGATATCGCCCGATGGGAGCAAAATCATTTATGTGAGAAATTTCATGGATATTAAAACAGACCAGTATTTGTCAAACCTTTGGATGATCAATGCCGATGGAACAAACAACCGGCCCCTTACAACCGGAATGCAGCGCGACTTTCAACCCCGCTGGTCGCATGACGGAAGCATGATCACTTTTAAATCCAATATGCAGGACAATAAGGTGAAACTTTTTCTGATGTGGATGGACACACGGCAATATACAGCACTTACCCATACTGACCCTTCTCCGGGAGAAGTTTCATGGTCGTATGACAATACCAAACTTGCCTTTACCAAATTTGTTCCGGAAAACAAAAAGAACCTGCTTGATCTGCCCACCCCTCCTGCCGGTGCCAACTGGAGCGCACCCCCTGTTTACATTGACGAACTCATCTACCGCGCAGATGGCAGAGGATACCTTCCTCAGGGGGAGAATCAGGTTTTTGTGATGGGCATTGATGGTGGTTCACCCGTGCAAATTACGCACAGTGGGTCCGATCAGATTCCGAACCGCTTGAATATAAGGGGAAAACCCGAATGGTCGCCGGATGGGCGGTCACTCTATATTTCTGCCAACCTAAAAGAAGATCATGCAGATCATCCGGTTGAAACCGAAATATACCAATTCGATATTCAAAATAACGCTGTAACACAACTTACCGACCGCAAGGGGCCGGACCAAAACCCCTCCATTTCTCCCAACGGAGAGCGGATCGCGTATACAGGGTTTGATGATCAACTCAAGGGGCACCATATCAGCAACCTTTATGTGATGAACATGGATGGTTCCAACAAAAAAAATCTTACTGCTGATTTTGACCGCGATGTGACCAGAATATCCTGGGGACCCGATAGCAAGTATATTTATTTTATGTTTCATGATCAGGGAATAACAAAAACAGCAAGGATAGATATGAAAGGCAACAGGGAGATTCTTGCAGAAGGACTGGGAGGCTTGTCAAACAGCAGACCCTATAGTTCCGGCGACTATACACTGGCCAACAATGGCTCCCTGGCTTTTACCCTTGGTGGTACCGACCATCCGGCTGATCTGGCCATATTTGAAAACGGAAAAACAAGAAGACTTACACGGATGAACGACGATTTATTTTCATACAGAAAAATAAGCAATGTGGAAGAGATATGGTGGGAGTCTTCCTTCGACCAACAAAAAATTCACGGATGGATCGTGAAACCACCCGATTTTGATCCTTCCCGGAAATACCCGCTTATCCTGGAGATACATGGCGGGCCTTACCTGAGTTATGCTCCTGTTTTTGCATCCGAAATGCAGATGTTTGCCGCTGCCGGATACGTTGTTTTATATGCCAATCCAAGAGGTAGCACAAGTTATGGTGAAGAATTCTCTGATTTTATCCATCACAACTATCCCGGAAATGATTACGACGACCTGATGTCGGGCGTGGATGCTGTTATTGAGAAAGGTTATATTGATCAGGAGAATTTGTTCGTTACCGGGGGCAGTGGGGGAGGATTGCTTTCGGCCTGGATCACTACCAAAAAAGACCGTTTTAAGGCTGCTGTGGTGGCAAAACCTGTCATCAATTGGTATTCAATGGTGCTGTATGCTGATATGCCCGTGTTTTTCTATCAATACTGGTTTCCTGCAAAACCCTGGGAAGACCCCATGCACTACCTGGATCGATCGCCCATCTCATTTGTGGATAAGGTTGTAACCCCTACCATGGTCATTACCGGAGAAAATGACTTTCGCACACCCATGCCCGAATCAGAACAGTATTATACTGCCCTGCAGATAGAAGGGGTGCCATCCGCGCTGGTGCGAATCCCGGATTCATCGCACAGCATGACCAACAAACCCAGTATGCTGATCTACAAAATATCTTCGATCATCAGCTGGTTTGATCATTACAAAAATCAGTAACTGGTTTTTTTGTTTAATCACAAACCTGTTTCTTCTTCGAAAAGCATCTAATACACCTTTTGGAAATATTTTATTTTGGTTCCATTAGAAAAGTTTAATATCCATAATTTACATGAATCGTGAGCTTGCCGAAGTCATTTCTTCCGAAAACGGGTTTTCGCAGTGAGCTCATTTTTTTTAAATTCCAACAGATGTTTTTCTTTTTTTCCTGCTTTTTTCTTGATTGCTGCCAGTGAGATTTTTATGGATTTCCGCCAGGAAAGATTTGAATCTTTTGTTTAAACAAACCTTCAACAAACTTGAACGAACCTCGAATTTTGTCATTTTTAGTTTGTTCTTAATCAAAGAATTAATCCCTTTCGTTGAAAACTTTCCCCAATTGTTAATAATCTCTCGCAAGGGGCAAGGCTTTTGTTTTTTATCTTCGTTGTATCAAAAATCCCAATAGAAATTTCTGATTTCTGCTATCCAAAACTTAAATATTAATTGCATAACTATAAAATCAAAACTTCGGAAAATCATGGACAAGAATGAAGCAGGACAAGTAAAAACAAAAAAAACAGGAAGAAACCACAAACTTATACAAGGAAGTTTTGGGAAAAAGAACTACCCCTATGCCACAGATGGAGAAAGAGGATGAGCAAGCAATCCCGGAAAAAAAATCTGTGAAAACAGCCCCTGAAGAGCTGAAAAAATATACCTATAACGAAGCGGTCAAAAAATCTACAGAGTATTTTAAAGGCGATAATCTGGCAGCCGGTGTTTGGGTAAATAAATATGCATTAAAAGATTCTCACGGGAATATTTACGAACTTACGCCTGACGATATGCATCGCAGATTGGCAAAAGAAATTGCCCGTATCGAAAGTAAATATCCGAACCCCTTGACGGAAGAAAAAGTTTTTTCGCTCCTGGAAAGATTCAAATATATTGTTCCACAGGGAAGCCCCATGGCAGGTATTGGAAATCCTTATCAGATCGGTTCTTTGTCAAATTGCTTTGTCATTGGCAACCGAAATGCCGATTCGTACGGTGGCATCATGAAAGTGGATGAAGAGCAGGTGCAATTGATGAAGCGCCGCGGCGGGGTAGGACACGATCTCTCGCATATCCGCCCCAAAGGCAGCCCGGTGAAAAACAGTGCCCTGACCTCTACCGGTCTGGTTCCGTTCATGGAAAGATACTCCAACTCAACCCGCGAAGTAGCGCAGGATGGACGCAGAGGTGCTTTGATGCTCAGTGTGTCTGTAAAACACCCCGACTCAGAAGGATTTATCAATGCAAAACTGGAAGAAGGTAAAGTAACTGGGGCCAATGTTTCCGTGAAAATTACCGATGATTTTATGCGTGCTGTGGTCGCTAATAAACCTTATGTGCAGCACTATCCGATCGAATCTGATAATCCGGATTATGAAAAAACCATCGATGCACGCGCCCTTTGGAATAAAATTGTTCATAATGCATGGCGTTCGGCCGAACCCGGCATCCTGTTCTGGGACACGGTGATCCGCGAATCTGTCCCCGATTGCTATGCCGATCACGGTTTTACCACCGTTTCTACCAACCCATGTGGCGAAATTCCCTTATGCCCCTATGATAGCTGCCGCCTGCTGGCTGTAAATCTGTTCGGTTATGTGGAAAATCCTTTCCGGGACAACGCCTCCTTTAACTTTGATCTCTTCAGAGAGCATGCCCAATACGCACAACGTATCATGGATGATATCATCGACCTGGAACTGGAAAAAGTAGATGCCATCCTTGCTAAAATTGAAGCTGATCCGGAAAGCGATGAGGTGAAAAAGGTAGAACGTGACCTCTGGCTAAAGATCCGTGAAAAATGTATCCAGGGAAGACGCACCGGAGTAGGTATTACCGCTGAAGGTGATATGCTGGCCGCTTTGGGTTACCGCTATGGAACAACCGAAGCAACTGATTTTTCTGTAAAAATACATCAAACACTTGCCATTGAGGCGTATCGCTCTTCTGCTATCATGGCCGGCGAAAGGGGCACCTTCACCGTTTACGATCCCAAACGGGAAGAAAACAATCCTTTTATCAATCGCCTTTTCGAGGCAGACCCCTCTTTGAAAGAGATCATGCAGAAAAACGGACGACGCAATATCGCTCTGCTGACCATTGCTCCCACCGGAAGTGTCTCTCTCATGACTCAAACTACTTCGGGTATTGAACCCGTCTTTATGGTGGCATATAAAAGAAGAAGAAAAGTGAATCCCAACGACAAAAACGTAAGGGTTGATTTTGTTGATGAGGTGGGCGACCACTGGGAAGAGTATAATGTATTCCATCACAAATTTGAAGATTGGCTCAAAATTAACGGATACGATATTCCTGAAGTGAAAAAGATGAAGCAGGAAGATCTTGATAAGATCATCGAAAAATCTCCCTACCACAAAGCAACAGCCAATGATGTGGATTGGGTGTCAAAAGTTTCCATGCAGGGTGCCGTGCAAAAATGGGTCGATCACTCTATCAGTGTTACTGTAAATATTCCCAATGAGGTTACAGAAGAACTGGTGGGTGAAATATACAAAACTGCCTGGGAAAGTGGTTGTAAAGGGGTAACTGTATACCGCGACGGTTCGCGCTCGGGTGTCTTGGTGACCGATAATGATAAGAAAAAGAAGAACGAGTTCAAGGAAACCAATGCCCCCAAAAGACCAAAAGTACTCGATTCTGAAGTGGTGAGATTTAACAACAATGCCGAAAAATGGGTCGCCGTGGTGGGGATTCTCAACGACAGACCGTACGAAATTTTTACCGGTAAAGCAGAAGGATTTTACCTGCCTCCCTATGTTGAAAAAGGTAAAGTGCTGAAAACTAAGATGCCTTCCGGTGAAAAACGTTACGATTTTCAGTTTGAAGACCTCGACGGATACAAAGTGACCATTGAAGGATTGTCGAGATCTTTTGATAAAGAATACTGGAATTATGCCAAACTGATCTCCGGGATTCTCAGGCACGGTATGCCACTGCCTTCCGTGGTGGATGTTATTGAGGATATGAACTTAAGCGGAGACACCCTTCATACCTGGAAAAATGGTATTGCCAGAGCGCTGAAAAAATTCATTCCTGATGGTACAAAAGCTCAGGGACGCATTTGCAAGTCTTGTAACCAGGAATCCGTTATTTACCAGGAAGGGTGTTTGATTTGCACACACTGCGGAGAAAGCAAGTGCGGGTGATGATGATTCCGTTATAAAATACCTTTTCATAATTTGCCTGAATTATGATCCGAACCCTTTCGTTTTTTTCGAAAGGGTTTTTTTTCTTGTTTTCAGAAGTATCTCCGCATACTTTCCGCAAACTTGTTCTTTTTTAAAAGTCAAAATAGAGATTTACCTTCGCTGTTACCAACACTTCCCATCCCAGGCTAAGCGGAATTTGCAATTCCGCTTCATCAGTCTTCCCAACCCCGCTTGCCCATCATCCGACGACCTCCGGCTCGTCGGACGATTAGAAATATAATACAGGTTTCAGAAATTACAAAGCATATCCCTACTCAAATAATTTAAAATAGAAAAACCCGGTAAGTCCAATATTTCCTTTAATTTAGCATCTTCAAAAAAATAATCATACATACGATGCTTTTTGCAGCACTTCTCTTATCTCTGGTAATGCTTTTTTTTCCAGAGGTTATCTTTTAAAAAGGAAGGGCTACATTTGTTTCAACAACCTTAAACCCAAAATATAAACAGATGAAGCTGGCACGAAAAAATGCAATGTTTTCTTTGAGTTTGCTGAGCGGTTTATTACTCACCTTCAGTTGGCCAGAGAATGGTATGCCCCTTTTGATTTTTATTGCACTGGTTCCTTTGTTGATCATGGAAAACTTTGTGTTCAACAATCAGGAACGGTTCAGTAAGTATGCCGTTTTTCTTTTCTCATGGTTCGCTTTCATTGTTTTCAATGCCCTTACTACCTGGTGGATTGTGCATGCTACCATTCCTGGAGCGCTGGTGGCAGTTTTTCTCAATGCACTTTTTATGGCTTTGCCTTTCGCTCTGCTGCATGCCGCCCGCAGGATATTACCCGGCAGACAGGGGTCCGTTTCTCTTCTGATCTTCTGGTTGAGTTTCGAGTTTTTACATATGAACTGGGACCTGAGCTGGAGTTGGCTAAACCTGGGAAATGCCTTTGCCACCATGCCACGCGTGGTACAATGGTACGAATTTACAGGTGTTTTGGGGGGATCTGCATGGATCATTATTCTGAATCTTTGTTTTTTCGGTATTTACAAGGCGTACAGTAAAAGTGTCCAAACCATTACGGTGAAAAGAAACCTAACCGATCAGGATGCCATCGAGAAACAGAAAAAAGAGATCTATCTGGCCAATCTGGAGCAGTTTAAAATCATCAAGGATAGAACACAAATGGGCATCATTACCTTGTTCTTTTTGCTTACACCTACCATCATATCTTTTGTCATGTGGAGTAATTACGAGATCCCCTCTGACAAACACACCGAAGTGGTGATTGTGCAGCCATCGCGCGACCCTTATGTTTATCCTGTTGATAAAGCAGAAGAAAAAAAATGGACGGATGAGATGATCGGATTGGCTGAGCAAAAAATTACTGCTAATACCCGGTTTGTGATTGCCCCCGAAGCCGCTTTGCCGGGGGGAGTTTGGAAGCATGATCCTGAAAAAAATGACGGATACCGCCATCTCAAACAACATGCTGCCCGGTATGATTCTCTTACCTGGATCACGGGTGCTATGGTGTATGAGTTTTACGAATCTGGTGATCGTGTGTCAGAAACAGCCACTTATAATGAAAAGATCGATGCGTATATCGATATTTATAATGCTGCTATATTGATCAACGCCCAGGGAGATACCGGTTTTTATTTTAAATCGAAACTGGTACCCGGGATAGAAAAGATGCCCTGGGCAACATATCTCAAACCTCTTGCGCGGTTGGTGGAGAGTTTTGGTGGCACTGCCGGTAGCCTGGGTGTGCAAAAACAAAGAACCGTTTTTGATGCAATGGATGGCAGTACAAAAGTGGCTCCGGTGATCTGTTATGAATCTATCTACGGTGAATATGTGAACCAGCAGATCAAAATGGGTGCCGGTCTGATCTTTATCCTTACCAATGACGGATGGTGGAAAGATACACCGGGTTACCGTCAGCATAATCAATATGCACGTCTGCGGGCCATTGAAACCCGGCGTAGCATTGCCAGAGCGGCAAGCACAGGCATATCATCTTTTATCACCCCCAAAGGACAGTTCTATCAGTCTACCCAATGGTGGGAAAAAGATGTGATCGTAGAATCCTTACCCCACAATGATAAGGTGACATTTTACGTGAAAAGTGGTGATTATATTGGGCGGATATCGGTTTTTGTGCTCATATTGCTGCTGTTTTATATGATCTCACAAAAAATCATTAAGAAAAAAACAAACCAGGATATTTACTGATATTCTGGAAATTTATCGAAAAATGCTGCCGTATTTTGGGCAGCTTCTTCTACGGTTTTGAATTGGATTTTCAGTTCCCTTTTTGCTTTCTCGTTGGAGAACTCGTAACGGCTATTGGCGCTTTTGGCTGTTTCACGAGTGATCAGCGGATTGCTCCCTGTTAACAGGCTTCGAAGTTTTTCCATCCGCCATGCCATCTCGCTCAATGTCCTTCCGGCGCGGAAAAACGGTGGTCGCACACCGGCGTATTGGGCGAAAATGGTGAAAAGTGATTTGTACGAAATGTTTTCGCTGTTTAATATATACCTTTCGTTGCTGATTTCGCTTTCCATCAGCATGTGCATGGCAAGGGCAACATCGCGGGCATCTACAAACCCGGTAGATCCGCTGCTGTAAAATCGCAAACCATTTTTTACTGTTGTAAATAATCTTGCACTGCTTCTGTTGGGATCGCCAGGTCCGATGATCACAGAAGGATTCACGATCACTACATTCATGCCTTCCTCCGATCCCCGCCACACTTCCCGCTCAGCACCAAATTTGCTGATGGAGTAGTAGGAATTCTTTTTAGAGGTTTTCCAGATCAGAGACTCATCCACCCATGTACCCTTGTCGGGCCTGCCAACAGCGGCTATGCTGCTGCAATGGCAGAATTTCTCCACACCTTCCTTTAAACTTACATTGACCAGGTTGGCCGTGCCTTCAATGTTGATTTTCAACATCTGAGGTCGTTCGGAAGGGATAAATGACACCACCGCAGCACAATGGTAAACCTGCTTTACCCCTTTGGCCGCTTCCTGTAAACTGAAAATATCTGAAACATTTCCATCCACCCATTCAATACGGTTTAATTGTGATTGATAGTTGGAAGGGTTGTACCAACGAAAAATTTTTTCCAGAATATCCATCTGACTTTCCCGCCGCTTGAGGGCACGTACACGATTGCCCTCAGAGGTAAGTCTGTATAGCAGATGTGATCCAACCAGTCCGGTTCCGCCTGTTAATAATATCATGATGCAAATGGTATAATTTTTCAACGCTGTTTAAAGTGCCGTTTTTTGATATTTCAACCCAAATCCGGCAAGTGTAAGCGAAGGTATCATTTTTAAAATTAAAAATAAAATTTGTCGTTTTTGTTGGATAGTATGTACTTTTGAGGGTTTTTTGAAAAATAGTCAGAAAAAAAATCAGTTTTCCATTGCTAATGAACCCAACCCCAAAGATGAATTTTGTAGAAGAATTGACATGGAGAGGCATGATACACGATATGATGCCCGGTACCGCAGAACAACTCGATAAAGAAATGACAACCGCCTATGTGGGCATTGATCCTACCGCTGACTCCCTGCACATCGGGCACCTGGTTTCTATCATGATGCTCAAACATTTGCAGATGGCCGGACACAAACCCATTGCACTTGTGGGAGGTGCCACGGGAATGATCGGCGATCCGAGCGGCAAAAGCCAGGAGCGAAACCTGCTCTCGGAAGAGGTGCTCAGAAAAAATGTGGACGCCATTAAACATCAACTTCAAAAGTTTCTCGATTTCCAAACCGGTGATAACAAAGCGGAAATTGTAAATAATTACGACTGGATGAAGGATTTCTCATTCCTCGGTTTTTTGCGCGAAGTGGGAAAAAACATCACCGTCAATTATATGACGGCCAAAGATTCTGTTAAAAAAAGACTGGAAACCGGACTCTCTTTTACGGAATTTACCTATCAGTTGGTTCAGGGTTACGATTTTTTGCATCTTCATCAATCCAAAAACTGTAAACTGCAGATGGGCGGTTCTGATCAGTGGGGAAATATAACCACCGGCACCGAATTGATCCGCAGGAAAACCGGTGGCGAAGCTTTTGCCCTCACCTGTCCGCTCATTACAAAAGCAGATGGAGGCAAATTCGGAAAAACCGAAAAAGGAAATATTTGGCTCGACCCCAGATACACTTCCCCTTATCAGTTTTACCAGTTTTGGCTCAACTGCTCCGATGAGGATTCTGAAAAGTATATTAAGATCTTTACCCTTTTTACAAAAGAAGAAATTGAGCAGATCCTCCACGAGCATAATGAACAGCCCCACCTGAGGCACTTGCAGAAAGCATTGGCAAAAGATCTTACCATCAGGGTGCATGGCGAACAGGATTATCTGGCTGCAGTGGAAGCTTCCGGTATCCTTTTCGGAAAAGGAACCACCGACACCCTTAAAAATCTGTCAGAGCAGGTACTGCTGGATGTTTTTGAGGGTGTTCCCATGTTTGAAATTTCTGCACCTGACCTGAAAGAAGGAATTCCTGTCATTGATTTTTTGTCTGTAAATACACAGATACTGAAGTCGAAAGGAGAAGCCAGAAGGGCTTTGAAAGAAGGCAGCATCAGCATCAATAAAAACAAAGTTGACGATGCTTTTGTGGTGGATGATTCTGCTTTACTCAATCAAAAGTACATTCTGGCGCAAAAAGGCAAAAAAAACTATTTTCTCGTGAAAGTCTCTGATTAAGTTTTGTAGCAGTTGCCAGGATTGTCCAATATCCATTTTTTAATCATCATTTATGAATGTTTTTCGCCGGTTACCGATCCGGGAAGGTTTTAAAAAACTGATATCATGAAAAATAAAACATCCAAATCTGTTTATCTTGCGTTTGATTTTGGTGCGGAAAGTGGCAAGGCAGTGGCAGGAAGTATAAGAAACAACAAGCTGGAATTCAGGGAAATATATCGTTTTCCCACCGGATTGCTACAACTGGATCATCACTATTTCTGGAATGTTTACCGCTTTTATGAGGAAATCATTAAAGCTTTGAAGCAAACTGTAGTGAGCGAAAATATTCATCCCCGATCCATTGCATTCGATACATGGGGTGTTGATTTTGGGCTTCTTGCAGAGGATGGATCGCTGATCAGAACCCCTTTTGCGTATCGCGATCCGCAAGGAGGTGAGGCCATGGCCGATTTTTATCAAAATAAAATGAAACCATGGGATATTTATCAGCTTACCGGCATTTCCATGCAACCTTTCAACAGTATTTATCAAATTTATGCGCTAAGCAAAAGAAATGATTTTGCTTTTAAACAAGCCGATCAATTGCTCTTTATGCCTGATCTGATGAATTATTTCCTTTCCGGTGTGCGAAAAACCGAGTTTAGTTTTGCTACCACTACCCAACTTTTCAATCCTCAAAAGTATGCCTGGGAAGAAAAGCTGCTTCAAAAAATTGGGTTGAACCCTGCATTGCTCAATGAGGTCACAGAACCTGGTGAATTTCTTGGCGATGTTACCGATTCTGTTAAGAGGCAGACCGGTTTAACAGATACAAAGATCGTTTCTGTTTGTTCGCATGATACCGGTTCGGCCATTGTTGCCGTGCCCGCTCTGGAAAACAATTGGGCTTTTATCAGCTCTGGCACCTGGTCGCTCATGGGTGTGGAAACCCCGAAACCTGTGATCTCTCAAAAAGCTTTTGAATTAAATTTTTCCAATGAAGGGATCGATAAAGACAGATATCGCCTGTTGAAAAACATTATGGGTATCTGGATTTTACAAGGATGTAAAAGATCCTGGGACAAACCCGGCGAAACCTGGCATTATGCCGACCTGGTGGGCATGGCAGAACAGGCAAAACCTTTTGGTACTTTTATTGACCCCGATGATCAGGGATTTTTCAACCCTGCTGATATGCCAAAAGCCATAGATGATTTTTGCATCCGGTCTGATCAACCAAAACCTGCATCAAAAGGGGAGTATGTAAGGGTTATTCTCGAAAGCCTTGCCCTGAAATACCGGTTGGTTTTGGATCAATTGATTGATATTACTTCCACAAGCGTTGACAAAATACATATTATCGGTGGTGGAATTCAAAATCAACTGCTTTGCCAGTTTACCGCCAATGCCACCGGGAAAACCGTGGTGGCAGGTCCTGTAGAAGGTACTGCCCTTGGTAATATTTGTATGCAGGCCAAAGCGTCGGGTGAAGTAACCAGCATTGAAGAAATGCGCCATCTGATCAGGAATACCTTCGACCTGAAGATCTATTCTCCCCGCGATGCATCTCAATGGGAAAAGGCTTATCAGCGATTCAGAAATATCTGCTCCGCTTGCTGACAACCAGGCACCAGCACCCCGATCCACACTCAACCTCAACCTCAACCTCAACCTCAACCTTATCCTCAACCTACTACCTGAATTTAGAATGAGTATAAATAACCTCCTGTAAATTGGTTTGCTGTAAATTATTCTATCTTTGCGATGGAAAGACTTATCTTTCAAGTCTTAAGGAATCATTTGCCACCAAATCATTTCATGCTAAAAAATACCTGATAAAGTTTTAAAAACAGCACATTCACCCTATGCAGAAAATTAAGGAACATCCCATTTTAACCATCGGGAAAGGGGAAAAAACAAGCTTTTACTATCAAGGAAAAGAGGTTTTTGCAGAAAAAAATTATACCATTGCCGCTGCATTGCACCAGGCAGGCTATCCGGTACATAGCCATAGTTTGAAAAACCGAAGCCGCAGTCTGGAATGTGGCATAGGAAAGTGCGGAGCCTGCGAAATGCTGGTCGACGGAAAGATACGCCGGATCTGTATCACCCTGTGTGATGATATAAAGGAGGTTTCAGAGATCCCGCATGATTTTGTTGCGCATCCCATGAGGTATACTCATGATGGCACGCAGAATATATATAAGACAGATGCCGTCATTGTGGGAGCAGGACCTGCCGGTTTGGCTGCCCGTGAAATACTCAATGAAAATGGGGTAAGCAATATTGTAGTGGATAGCAACTCAGAAATTGGCGGACAGTTTAACATGCAAACCCACCAGTTCTTCTTTTTTGAAAAAGAGAAAAAGTATGGAGGACTAAGGGGTTTTGAAATTTCTGAATTGCTGGCAGGAGAGGATCTGAGTGGGGTCATGCTCGATTCCACCGTTTGGGATATTCTTGAAAACAATCGCGTGGCAGTAAAAAATTTTAAAACACAGGAAATTTTTTATATCGACTGCTCGTACTTTGTAGTTGCCACAGGGGCTGTACCCTTTTTGCCCACTTTTCATAACGATGACCTCCCGGGCGTGTATACTGCGGCTGTCATACAGAAAATGATGAATGTGGAGCATACTTTACTGGGAAAAAACATACTTACCGTTGGTGCGGGTAACATTGGTTATCTCACCAGTTATCAACTTACACAGGCAGGTGCCCATGTAAAAGCCATTGTGGAAGCACAAAGTTTTGAAGGGGGATTCCCGGTGCAGGCAAACCGGGTAAGAAGATTGGGGATACCCATTTTGCTTGATCATCTCATTCTGGAGGCTATCCCCAACAAAAAAGGGGATGGCATAAGTGCTGCTGTTGTAGCAAAAGCAGAAAATTTTAATGCCATACCCGGTACTGAGCTACTTATAGATGGTATTGATGCTATCAATATTTGTACAGGTTTGATGCCCGACAACAATCTGCTTATCAAAGGACGCGAAATGTTTGGACGACGATGTATGGGTGCCGGCGATGCAGTGAAGATCGGGGAGGGAACAAGCGCTGTACTCAGAGGAAAACAAGCCGCTTATGAAATCCTTGAGGATATGCAGAAACCCTTCTCTTACAACGACTATCTGTTGATTTCAAAAGAGTACATCGATTCTCAGCAGCATCCTGCCAAAGTTCTTGATGAACCTTTTTTGCCCACAGAAGAAAGAAGAAAAGATCCTTTTGTTATTATCGATTGCCTGTATGGATTTGCCTGCAATCCCTGTGCTTTTGCCTGTCCTTATGGTGCCATCACCAAATCTTCCACCAGTACAGTGCCTCATATAGATTATGATAAATGTATTGGATGTATGAAGTGTGTTTATCAATGCCCGGGGCTGGCAATTTTTGGATACAACCTGCCCGAACAAACCTTTTTTATACCGGTGGAATTTGACGTTGACGAAGGTGAGGAGGTTTTTCTTGTGGATAACAATTCCCGGATAATCGGAGAAGGGATGATCGACAAATTGATGCGTAAGAAAAATCTTACCCATGTGGCGCGCATTGTGGCTACCCAAAAGATGAAAGACGAAGATAAACTGGAAGTGCGGGGTTTTATTCTTCAGCAGAACTACCCTCAGCCACTGAAATTGAAAGAACACCATGAATCATTTATGTCGGATATGTTTGTTTGCCACTGCGATGATGTGGAGCTGGATCAGGTAATGAAGATGGTTGGTGACAGAAAATTTATTTCTGTGGAAGAGATCAAGCATACCACCCATTTGGGCATGGGCCCCTGCAGAGGGAAAAGATGCATTCAGCGGTTAAAGCAAAATCTGCGTCCTAAAGGAATTTTGCTCACCGGCTCCAGCACGCCCCGTGCACCAATGTCAAATCAGATCAGCATGGGGGAATTATATCCTTTTGATTCCCATCCACGCATCGTTACCCATTTCGGATCTGAAAAAAGAAAAGTGACAAAAGTTGATGCTTTTGTGGCAGGTGGCGGTATCGGAGGTAGTTCGCTGTTTCGCTTTCTGGCAGAAGCAGGTTATAAACCCACCATGATCAATTCCGGATACGGATCATCGTGGAGGAATATTGCCGGCGGAAGACCTGTTTTCAGTTTGCCCGAACTGACAGATATTGCGCGACACAATCTGGAAATTTTCAGCCATCTGGCAGATAGTTATGATATCGATTTCCGGCTGATCAACTACATCACTTTTGCCCATGACCAGCAAATGTATAAAGCACTTGAAGACTCCATGGCATGGCAGAATGCACGAATGATCGATCCTTCGGGATTTAAAAAAGAAATATCACCCTATTTTAATGACCAACAGGATAAATACATTGCAGCGCTGAAAACCAGTGATTGCTGGCAGGCAACTCCCGGTAAGGTCATTGAAGCGCTGCGATTGGCAGGCAGAAAGGCAGGCGGGCAGCTGTTGGAAGATACACGATTGATCGATGCTGAAAAAGATGGTAACACCTATAAACTCATTGTACGAAACCACGAAGGGGCATTTGAAGAATTCCATACTCCTGTTTTTGTGAATGCCCTCGGCGCTGATGGTGATCAGTTTGCCAAAAGCATGGGGATAGAAACAGGATTGTTCCCCGTTAAACACCAGGCATTTATAACCCGAAGGCTGCCCATGCTCGGCATTGATAAAAAACCACTCGATATGCTTATCGACCGGCGAAATTATAAAGGATTTACAGCCGTTTACGGTCAGCAACTGGGGGAAACAGGTCAGATCATCGGGTGTGCATCGCCTGCTGTTGAACCCAATGAAACCGGGAAAGATGTGAAGGTAAACTCCAAAGAATTTGCCGAAATTGTTTCTGAAATATTTGTTGACTGGATACCTGAAGTTTCTTCCGTAGGATTTCAGGCTTTATGGGCTGGGTATTATATTGAGCCCCGCATGATCATTGATGTGGATAAAGGTTTATTCCTCGGATTGAGAGGTCAGGGATTTATGCTGGGGCAGTATCTGGCAAAACTTTATGTAGATCAATTGATGGGCAGACCTGTTCCCGAATATTTTCACCGATTGTCGCTTGGAGGCGATGCACTGCTCGAGAAGTCTTTCAAATAGTGCTTGCAGGAAAACGCCAATTGCCACATTCGGTTTGTTTTCAAAACAGTTGTTTCGATAAATGAGTACAGTCTGAAAACTTGTTTTTAGACATTCGTGTAAATTTTGTTTTGTTTTATATTGCTGAATT
>CAYMLS010000097.1:0-15701 GCA_964390665.1 uncultured Bacteroidales bacterium
TTGCCAAAGGTACCAACTGGGTGCAACCCGAGATCTTCTATGGTACGATCGATAAGCAGCGCTACGAAGAATTGCTCGACAGGGCGGTAGAGGCAAATTTTAATATCATCAGGGTGTGGGGCGGTGGACCAGTGAACAAAGACGCCTTTTATGAACTTTGCGATGAAAAGGGTTTGATGATTTGGCAGGAGTTTCCCCTGGCTTGCATGGAGTATGAAGGGACACCCGAATACCTGCGTGTGTTGGAGCAGGAGGCGGTCAGCATCGTTGAAAAACTCAGGCATCATCCATGCCTGGTGCTGTGGTGTGGAGGCAATGAACTCTATAATGACTGGTCGGGCATGACAGATCAGTCGGCCGCCCTGCGTCTGCTCAACAGCATCACCTACCGCATGGATCCCCAAACGCCCTTTTTGCCTACCGCACCTGTAACCGGGATGGGGCACGGGCATTATCTTTTCAGGGACAGTAGCACGGGAGAAGAGGTTTTTCAGTGGATGCCCCGCTCGCGCAATACAGCATACAGCGAATTTGCCATCCCTTCGCCGGCATCGAAAGATGTTCTTGCCAGGATCATCCCCGATGAAGAACTTTTCCCCCCAAAACCCGGAACCAGCTGGGAGACACATCATGCTTTCCACGCATGGCAGGGAGATACATGGCTTTGTCTGGACATGCTTACTTACTATTTTGGACAGACAGGCGATCTGGATACGCTGATCGATAAAGGACAAACCCTGCAGGGAGAAGGACTGAAATTTATTTTTGAAGAGGCACGCCGCCAGGAACCCTATTGCTCCATGGCGCTGAACTGGTGTTTTAATGAACCATGGCCCACCGCTGCCAATACCAGTATTCTTTCCTATCCTGCCATTCCCAAACCTGCTTTTGATGAAGTGAAACAGGCCTGCCGCAAAGCACTGGTGAGTGCTCGTGTGCCAAAATTCAAATGGATGGAAGGGGAACTTTTTTCGGCGGAGATCTTTTTCCTGAATCACCTGCTGGCGGAGGATATAGACAAGCTTACCTTTTCTTCTTTTACCGTGGAGGTGTATCTGAAAATGGCGAAGCAAACCCACTTATTGCTTTCCTGGACAGTGAATGGCATAAACGAGGCATGCAACGAGGCAGGTCCTGTTGCCCGGTTTCTATTGCCCTCCATGCCTTCGGGCATGATCGAACTGTGCTTGCAGGTAAAAGAAAACACTGCGTGGGATTCGAAATACCGCTTTTGGTTTGAAGCAAAACCGAATGAACAGGAGAAGGACAGGGACAGACTGAATTAGTGCCTGCAGGAAACCGCCCATTGCTGCGTGGGGGATCGCCTTCAAAGCAGTCGATGACGAAAACGAAACTCCTGTTTTCAGTCATCGCCCGCCTTGCACCTGACGTTTTTTTTGCTAAGCACCGTTAAAAATCGTAAGTTTTCTTGCTGACACAAACTAAGGGATTGCTGGATCGTTACTCTCATTGCTGCATTGTTTTATCGTTCCTGAAAATGAACCTTTTTGCCTTTGCAAACTATTTCCTGCACAGGCTATGTGAACAATTATAATTATTTTTGCCGGTGAAGCATTTCTTGTTTTGCTTTGAAGGATGATTTTTTGGGGTTTTGATGGTCGCACAGGCAGTGGGCGGTCAAAACCGAAACATTCTGGTTTTGCACGTGTTTCTTAAAAAGCGCAGAGAATTATCTGTTGACATCCAAACCATAAATGTTAATAATACGCAATTAAAAATGACGATCATGAAAATCAATAAAATAGCAGGTTTGGCAGGTCTTTTCTTATCCCTGTCGGTTCTTTCCGTGTCCTGCGACGATGGCAAAATCAATGTTTTTTCTGTGGAAGATGATATCCAGATGGGCAGGGAGGTGACCGAAGAAATATTGGCCAATCCGGAGGAGTACCCTATCCTTGATGAAGCAGAATACCCTGAAGCCTATCAGCATTTGCGCCGTATCAGGAATAATATTCTTGAATCTGATGAGTTGCGGTATGCCGATCGCTTCGACTGGAATGTATATATCATCGACCAGGAAGTTTTGAATGCTTTTGCCCTGCCCGGGGGCAATACTTTTTATTACACCGGGTTGATCAAATTCCTGGATAACGAAGCGTCCCTGGCGGGTGTTATGGCACATGAATTTGCCCATTCCGACAGAAGACATTCAACCAACCGATTGACAAAAGTATACGGATACCAGGTGGTACTTTCCATGATCCTTGGCAATGACCCCTCTTTGGCCGCACAGATCGCTGCCGAACTGGCACTGGGATTGCAAACCCTGAAATTTAGCCGCGATGATGAGTATGAAGCAGATGAGTATGCTGTGGAATATATCTATGATACCGAATTGGATGCCCGCGGGGTTGCCTATTTCTTTGAAAAAATGGAAACACAGGAAACCGCCGACTGGATGATCTATTTTAGTACCCATCCCCATCCCGATGATCGGATTGAAAAAATATATGAGCATCATAATGTTCTCGGTGGCCAGGAAGGAGAACTCTTTGAGGACAGGTATCAGGATTTGAAAAATAGTCTGCCGTAAGACAGATCATGTGGGTGGAAAGAACCGCTCCTGGAAAATATAAAGAATCTGTTGATAAACAAGCATTTCAAGGTGCCCTGCTCTGCATGCAGTTGAAATGAATGTTATGGTAAGTGAGGAAAACCCCAGCAGAAATCTAACCTGTTGGTTTTTAGAAACAAAAGTTATTTTAATAAATATAGTTACTGTTTTACTTCGTTATGTTAAAAAAAATTGCCCTTTCCGTTTGCATGGGTTTGATGCCCATGATTTTTTTTGCCCAAAACACAACTGAAAATCTGAAAACGCTCTCTCAGGAGGATTATGCAGGATGGAAAACCGTTTCCGGATCCCAAATATCGCATCATGGTGATTTTGTGATTTTTGAGGTGAATCCACTCCGTGAAGATGGCGTTTTGCATGTTACCAACCTTCAGGATATGTCGGAAGTTGAGATACCGAGAGGTGATAAAGCAGGTTTTTCACCCCAAAACGGCTATGTCGTTTTTCATATAGTGCCACAGAAAGCGGTTGAAAGACAAGCCAAAGTTGATAAGAAGAAAAAAGATGAAATGCCCAAAGATTCATTGGGAATATTAATTCCTGGGCAGGAATTACCAGTGAAATATCCCAATGTATTAAGTTACCAGCTGCCCAAAAAAGAATCGGACTGGATGGCTTTTCTTGCAGAGGTAACCCTTGAAAAACCTGATACCACTGACAATGCTCCGGACAATGCAGCGGACTCCATTCCTGAGCATGCTTCTGAGGATACTTTACAGGTAGAAAAGGAACCGGCAAAAGAAAAAATCAAAAAATTGTATATAAAAGATCCTGTTTCGGCAAAAGAGCATGTATTTGAGCATGTTGAAAAGTATGAGATGGCTGAAAACGGAAAAACTGTGCTTTTTTTGCAGGAAGTCAAAGAAGAGGAAGATTCTTTGGATGTAAAAAAACTTTATTTTTTCGACACCGGAAAGGAGCGCGCTGTTTTGCTGGATTCGCTGGAAGGAGATTTTAAGCAACTTTCTGTGAGTAAAAACGGTGAATTGATGGCATGGTTGTTTTCTGCCGATACCACTGATGTGAAAACGTATGATCTGTTTATGCACAAAACCGGCAGGAGGGGAGAAACCCTTTCTTTCACCATGGAAACAGAGAACATGCCTGAAGGATACGCGGTGAGTGAATATGAGAAACCCTCCTTTTCTGACGATCACCAGAGAATGTTTTTAGGAATAGCACCCCGTCCGGAACAAGAGGAGGAGGACACACTGCTGGATGAAGAAAAGTACAAATTAGATATCTGGCATTGGCAGGATCCCCTGATCCAACCTCATCAAAAGGAACGCATCAAAAGAGAAAAAGAGAAGCATTATTTGGCTGTATATGATATCAAAGAGGAAAAATTTGTCCCCCTCGGCACAGAGCAAATCCCCAACATCTCCAAAGACCGTCATGGCAATGCGGATGTGATGATGGGAACAAATGATCTGCCCTACCGCAGAGAAATTTCATGGATGGGAAGATCGGCCAGGGATGTATATGCCGTAAGTCTTGCCGATGGAAGCGCAAAACTGGTAAAAGAGAAAGCGGAGGCAAATGTCCATTTTTCTGTCAATGGTAAATATATTCTTTATTATGATACAGAAACCCGTTCATGGATGAGTTATTCGGTGGAAAATGAGGAAACAGTTGATCTTACTTCCCAAACAGGTATACCTTTTTATAACGAGTTGAATGACATACCTGCCGATCCCCGTCCTTATGGTATAGCAGGGTGGGGTGAAGATGACCGTTTTGTTTTGATCTACGACCGATATGATATCTGGAAATTTGATCCGGAGGATGAAGAGCCTCCCCTCAACATCACGGGTAATTACGGAAGGGAGAACACCATCCGTTTGCGCTATCAGAACCTCGATCCGGATGTTTACTTTATCCCGGATAAGGAGATATTCCTCAGTGGTTTTCATGAAAAAAACAAAAAGAGCGGGTATTTTTCACTCGATATGAGAAACGGTGAGATCAGTTCGTTGGTTTGGGAAGAGGCCAGTTACACACAGTTGAAAAAAGCGAAAGAAGATGATCAGTTCCTGTGGCGAAAAGGTACGTTTACAGTATATCCTGATCTCTGGACGAGTACGACGACTTTTAGCAACAGGCAACGGTTATCAGATGCCAATCCACAGCAGGATGAATACCGATGGGGTACCAACGAACTGGTGGAGTGGGTAAGTTTCAATAATGATACCTTGCAGGGCATTATGTACTATCCTGAGAATCTGGATAAATCGGAAAAACATCCGATGATCGTATATTTTTATGAACGATCCTCGGATGGATTGTACCGCCATCGTATTCCTTCCCCCAGTCGCTCCATCATCAATCCTTCCTACTGTGTAAGCAACGGATACATTGTTTTTGTGCCTGATATTGTTTATACCACCGGATTTCCGGGACAGAATGCCTACGATGCCATTGTCAGTGGCACCCAGTCGATGCTGGAACGGTATGATTTTATTGACAGGGAGAAGCTGGCATTGCAGGGACAAAGCTGGGGAGGTTACCAGATCGCGTATCTGGTTACACAAACCAATATGTTTGCCGCTGCCATGGCCGGTGCACCCGTAAGCAATATGGTGAGCGCCTATGGAGGCATCAGATGGGGATCGGGAATGAGTCGCCAGTTTCAGTACGAAAAAACACAAAGCCGTTTGGGAGGTACCCTCTGGGAAAAACCTTTCCGTTACATCGAAAACTCACCGGTATTCTTTGCCGATAAAGTGCAAACCCCTCTGCTGATGATGCACAACGATGCCGATGGTGCCGTACCATGGTATCAGGGTATTGAGATGTTCATGGCACTTCGCAGACTTGATAAGCCGGTATGGATGCTCGTTTACAACAACGAGGAACATAATCTGACCCGCTGGCCCAACCGCATGGACCTTGACAAAAGGATGTATCAGTTTTTTGATTATTACCTGAAAGATGCCCCTGCACCTGCCTGGATCGAAGAAGGCAGATCGTTTATCGACAAGGAAAAAACGGATGCTTACTGATGGGATCTTTTTCACCCAAAGATCATTGCCTTTTTTCTGCTTTAAAAACGCACAAAACTCAGAAGCAGGTATAGTTCAGTGTGTTTTTATAGGGAAACACATATGAAAAAACTTTCTGCTGCTGAAGGAAGTTGTCCAGGTCTCCGTATTCTTTCAGCATTTGGGATGTGGGAATACTGACTCTTTTGCCCCGGATCTTTTTTACATCTTTCAGGCCGATCTGAAGATCAGTTACCGGCCATTGCAGGGTATTGGAAACAAACCGGAGCAAAGAGATCATGTCATCAGGAAGTCTTTTGGGCTGGCACTGATACCCTGTTAACCCCAGGTGTTTTGATCTGACCTGGCCAGACCCTTGCGCAAAACCTTTGCTGTGAAGAATTTTTTGAAAGTCCCGCATCTTTTCTTCAAAAGCAACGGATTCCAGGTGATGTTCAAAATCATCAAAAAGAAAATCCATTTGAAAATGATTTTTTAACCAGATTCTTACATTGCTGCGGAAGCGGTGCGATTGGGCATTGATAAAAGAAGAATCTGCCAGCCAGATGAGAAACCGTGCCCATTCCGGTGCTGGCATTTTCAAATCGTATAACCACATCAGAAAGTGAATGGTTCCGAGGGGATACTTTTGCTGAAAATGGTTTTGCAGGGTTTTGGAAAAAATCTCATTGAGGTTGCAACTGTTCTGAAAGGAGGATAACTGATCTTTTGACGAATATCTGATCATATGATGCCCTAAGGAAGGACAGGCATGGTAATGGATATCGAGGTCAACCCAAATGGTGTTTGGAAGGTTCTTCTTCAACTCATCATAATAATCTTTGCTCAGAACAATTTCGTGATAAGCATTGTAGATGCCTGCGAGCTTATATCGGGGATTACGGGCAAGCAGCAAGCAAGCCGACAAGGCGGCGTCGAGGTCATCGCCCATGATGATGAACCTTCTTTCATTTCCTGCTTCCATCCAGGGATATTTTTCAAAAAGGGAGTGCCTGCTTATCATCATTTTGTTATGCTTATGGTTCGCAATTCGAAAGAAAATTTTCAATTCTTTCTGTCGCGATCTCCATTTTACCCGTTATTTTTTCCGTATAAAGTTAACAAAAGTATGCAGCATCACATCTAACCCTTATTTTGACAAACTATTTTTTCTCACCTGAAAACAGGATTCTTTTCAGATTCATGAAGACAGCAGATGGAAATTTTTCCTTTTTTCGTGTATTTATTCATCTATCGTCTGTTTTTGAGAAAAATCAAATGTTGTTTTTTACAGGAAAAACCTAAATTCGCTTTACAGAACTTTAGAGGATTCGCGTTCACATAAACTACAACTAAATACAAAAAAATATGAAGAGAAGTGAGATCAATCAAATCATGCTCGATGCCAAAAAATTCATGGACGACAAACAATTCTTCCTGCCTCCCTGGGCTTTCTGGAAAGTGGAAGACTGGCAAAAGAACCATCAAAAGGCAGCAGAAGTAATTGATAATATGTTGGGATGGGATATTACTGATTTCGGATCGGGTGACTTTTACAGCAGGGGTCTTTTCTTGTTTACATTGCGCAATGGCAAGTACAATGTGGATAAAAAACCTTATGCCGAAAAGATCATGATCGTGGAAGAAAATCAGGAAACCCCCATGCATTACCACTGGTCAAAAATGGAGGATATTATCAACAGGGGAGGAGGAAACCTGGTGGTGGAACTCTACAATGCCACCAAAGATGACAAACTCGATACCACTCCTGTAACGATAAAAGTAGATGGCGTTGTACACGTGGTGGAGGCGGGCGGAAACATCATCCTTACTCCGGGGGAAAGCATCAGCCTGGAGCAGGGTGTTTACCACCGTTTTTACGGTGAGCAGAACAAAGGCAAGGTATTGGTTGGAGAGGTAAGTGCTGTAAACGACGACAACAAGGATAACTGCTTTTTGGAGGAAGTGGGAAGATTTCCGGAAACAGTGGAGGATGAAGAACCTCTGCACCTGCTGGCATCCGACTACCTTAAGTTTATTCAACGGGCATGAGTTTGTGTTTCCAAAAAACAGATAAAATTCAGAAAACCAAATAAAAGTCCACCCTAAAAAGTATATTGTCCACATATTACACGAACCGTAAGTTCGGCGAAGCCAATTGACACCAATTGTAATGCTTGATATTCAGACAAATAAATGCATGGTTATTGCACGAATTTCTCCGAAAACTCGTTTTCGGAGTGGACTCAAATAATCAAGTAAATCTACATACATGAAGAAGAACTTTATTATAGCAGGAACAGGTTGTGCGTTGGTAGATTATTTGTACCAGCCAGTTGATTTTGAGAGCAAAGAATTTGAACAATACCTTTCCCAATCTCCGGGCGACGGTGGTTTGTCGCCGGGCAAACTTGTATTTACAGAAGAGCTGGAACAATTTGCCCGGCAACCTTATTCGCAGATACGCGACCAGATCACAGGCGCTAAACGCCCCGTGGGGATCAATACCGGCGGACCTTCCATTGTTTCTTTGATTCATGTGGCACAACTGCTTCACGACAAACCTGCCGAGGTATATTTTTCCGGTGCCCGGGGCAATGATGCTGCTGCCCGTGTGATACAGGAAAAAATAGAAAAAACACCCCTGAAGACCAGCAACTACAAAACCAGCGATAAATTCACCCCTTTTACCGATGTGCTTGGCGATCCCGGTTACGACCATGGGCATGGCGAAAGGGCATTTATCAATAACATTGGTGCCGCCTGGGATTTTTATCCTGAAGACCTGCCCGACACATTTTTTGAGAGCGACATGGTGGTCTTTGGCGGTACGGCGCTCGTTCCCCACATCCATCAGAATATCGATGCCTTGCTTCTAAAAGCAAAAGGGAAAGGTATCATTACGGTGGTCAACACGGTTTTTGATTTTATCAGTGAAAAAAACAACCCTTCCCAACCCTGGCCACTTGGGCAAAAAGAAAATGCTTATCCTTTTATCGATCTGTTGATTACCGACAGGGAGGAGGCCCTTCGTCACAGTGGACGCTCCACCGCGCAAGAGGCGCTGGAGTGGTTTGCACAACAGGGTGCAGGTGCTGCCATCATTACCCAGGGGCCGGAAGATGTTTTGTTTTATGCCAACAGTGATCTGTTTGAGGCACAACCTTCTGCGGCATTGCCTGTTTCAGCGCGTGCCAAAATGGAGGTGAAGCAGCAGGTAGATAACCCCAGAGGAGACACAACAGGGTGCGGAGATAATTTTACAGGTGGCGCTATTGCTTCTCTGGCAGAGCAGATCATCAGTGATCCCTCCTGTGGCAGGTTCAGTCTGAAGAAAGCTGTGGCGCTGGGGGTTGCATCGGGTGGTTTTGCATGCTTCTTTCATGGAGGCACATTGCTGGAAACGTATCCCGGGCAAAAATCAGAAAAACTGGCAGCTTACCACATGGATTATAAAAAGCAGGTGGGTATCTGAGAATACGCAACAAGCATGAATACCTCTGTTATTTCCTTTCTCCGGTTTGTTTGCTGAGTTTGCTGAGTTTTGCCTGTTGGGTCTGATCGTATTTGCACACTGCGGTTAAGGGGCATTGTTCGCATTTGGGTTTTCGGGCAATGCAAACATAGCGGCCGTGCAATATCAGCCAATGGTGCGCTATGGCCAGCAGATCTTCAGGAATATGTTTCACCAGTTGCTTTTCTGTTTCAAGCGGTGTTTTGGCATTGGTGGTCAGTCCGATGCGGGCAGCCACCCTGAAAACATGCGTATCTACAGCAAGAGCCGGTTTTTTGTACACCACCGATGCAATGACATTGGCCGTTTTTCTGCCCACGCCGGGTAGTTTTTGGAGTGCATCCACCTCATCGGGCACCACACCCCCAAATTCCGACAACAAGGTTTTGGCCATGCCCACCAGGTTTTTTGATTTGTTGTTGGGGTAAGAGCAACTTTTCACATAGGCAAAAACCTCCTCTGTTTCTGCTTCCGCCAGGCTGTTGGCATCAGGAAACCGTTCAAAGAAAGGTGGTGTGATCATATTCACCCTTTTATCGGTGCATTGTGCTGAAAGGATTACTGCCACGATCAGTTCATAAGGGTTGGTATAGATCAGCTCTGTTTCGGCAACAGGTTTGTTTTTCAAAAAATAGTCCAGTACAAACCGAAATCTCTCTTTTTTGCTGATCCTTTTGGCCGAAGTTGTCATCATTTAAACTTTCTGTGGTTTATGATTGATTGAATTTGTTCCGAACCTCAATGCTCATGGTTTTCACTTTGTCTTTCAGTTTTTCTTTCATGGCAACAATTTTCAGCAAAACGTCCTGATCCTGGCTTCCGAGGATCTGCGCTGCCAAAATACCGGCATTTCTGGCACCGTTCAGCGCCACGGTAGCCACCGGCACACCAGCTGGCATTTGCAGGATAGAAAGAACAGAATCCCATCCATCGATGCTGTTCGACGATTTTACCGGTACGCCAATAACAGGCAGTGGGGTAAGGGAGGCGATCATTCCGGGAAGATGGGCTGCTCCGCCAGCGCCGGCAATGATCACAGAAAAACCATTTTTGTGGGCGTTGGAAGCAAAATCAAACATCTTTTCAGGTGTGCGGTGTGCCGAAACAATATCGAGATGGCAGGGCAATCCCAGTTCTTCCAAAACTTTGATGGCATCTTCCATGACTTTCAGGTCGGAAGAACTGCCCATGACGATGGCAATTTTTTTCTCCATGATCTGTGATAATTTTAAGGTTTGATAAAACATTTAGTTAGTGCTTGCAAGAAAACGCCAATTGCTGCCCAAAATGAAATGTGGGTAAACGTTGTACTCGCCTTCAAAACAGTCGATTACGAAAAGTAAACTCCTGTTTTTCAGTCATCGCCCGCCTTGCACTTGACGCTTTCTTTATCAAGCACAGATAAAATCGTGGGTTTTCTTGCTGACACTAGTTAGTGACAGAATGATCTTTTGGGCGGATATCCCGTTCCTCACCCTGCAACACTAACTACTGCTTTTCACTTTGATGATCTCTTTTATTTTGAGGGCTTTTTCTCTGGCTTCGTCCAGTGTTCTGCCCGTAAGGGTTACATGTCCCATTTTCCGGTAGGGGCGTGTGTGTGTTTTGCCATAAAGATGCATGTATGCCTCTTCCATAGACAGAAGTTGGTCGGCATTCTCATACCACACAGCACCTTCATGATCCTCTTCGCCGGTGAGGTTTACCATCACCGCAGGGCGTATCAATGCTGTGCTTCCGGGAGGGAAACCCAGAATGGCGCGCAAATGTTGCTCAAACTGTGATGTGGCACACGATTCAATGGTGAGGTGACCGCTGTTGTGTACGCGGGGAGCACATTCGTTGATCCATATCTCTTTTTGCTGTGTTACAAACATTTCAACAGCCAGCACCCCCACGATCTGTAATTCTTCAAGCAGTTTGGTGGTTATTTCACTTGCTTTTTGCAGGATTTCTTCAGAAAGGTTGGCAGGGCTGAAGACATATTCCACCAGGTTGGCCACCGGATGAAACGACATTTCCACCGGAGGAAAAGCAGCTACTTTGCCCTGCTCGTTTCTGGATGCCACAATGGCTATTTCATGTTCTATCTCCACCAGTTGCTCAATAAGTCCGGGAACATCCGGAATATTTTCCAGGTCTGCTTTGCTGCGTATCACGCGTACACCGCGGCCATCGTATCCCCCAACAGCGGCTTTCCACACAAAAGGAAGGTAAACACTGTTTTTCTCCATTTTTTTCAGCATTTCCTTTTTGTGTTTGAAAGCAAACCACGGAGCGGTAGGGAGTTGATGCTGATCGTAAAAATGTTTTTGATCTGCCTTGTTTTGTATCAGTTCAACGATCTCAGGCTGGGGATAAACCTTTTTGCCTTGCTTTTGCAGCTCTTTCAGTGCCTTTGTATTTACGTTTTCAATTTCAATGGTGATCACCTCGCAGTCTTTGCCAAATTCCATGACCGTGTCATAATCGTTGAAACTGCCATTTACAAACTCTTTGGCGCCCACTTTGCACGGGGCATCAGCAGAGGGGTCCAGAACTTTTGTATAGAGGTCGTACCTGCGTGCCACATCCAGCAGCATCTTTCCCAGCTGCCCTCCACCAAGGATACCGATCTTTTTTTCGCGGGATGAAAAATAGTTTTGCATGATCTGAGGTTTTATCGCTGGCAAAGGTAAAAAGTTCTTTGCATTACATGATAAAAATTTCATGAATGGGGTCACTCAGAAAAATCGTTTTCTATAAGTTGGCGAAAATATTTTGTTTTTAAATGACTGAATATCAGATAACAAAATTCGCATCAATTTATCTGATTGGATTTGCCTGGGGTACAGATCGCGCACCGTAAACTTTTTAGGGTGAACTTATGAAAATATGCCAAAAAACTTGTAACTTGCAGTTACATTTCCACATATGTAGTGACAGCAAGAAAACCCTTATTTTTTATGTCTTTGATAAGAAATCGTCAAAGACAAGGCTTTCGAAGTTTTTGAATCCAAGGAGTTTACTTTTCGTAAATGACTGATTCAAAAACGAGAATAACGCAGTATTTGGCGTTTTCTTGCAAAGACTATGTATGTAATTTGTTTTTAAAATATTATCTGATCTGATGATCCGTCTTCATAACCGGAAATTGGGAATCATACCCTCGCTTGTCCTTATGGTCATGCTGTATTTCGTGAGCCACGCTCCGTTGCTTGCCGCCGGAGATAATTACCTGTTTGGTGGTCGGACAGCGGGGATGGCCAATGCAGCCGTTTCGTTATACGATTTTTGGGCGGTAAGCCATAACCAGGCAGGGTTGGCACGCTTAGAAAGCACCACTGCCGGTGTTTATTTCGAAAATAAATTTTTGCTCGATGCCCTCAGTTTTGGTGCTGCTGCTGTGGCATATCCCACATCGTCAGGCGTTCTTGCTTTTAGTTTTACCCATTTTGGGTTCGATCTTTACAGCGAAAACAAGGTGGGATTGGGTTTTGCCAGAGATTTCAGCGATCGCTTCTCGGCAGGTGTTCAGTTGAACTATCATCATTCGCGCCTCGCAGAGGATTATGGTAGTACAGGCAATGTTACCTTTGAACTGGGTGCCATTTTTGAAATATTACCCGATCTGCATATTGGTGCCCATTTGTTTAATCCTGCCAGGGCAAAGGTTGCTGACTATGCCAACGAACGTATTCCCACCATTCTCAGAACAGGTTTTAGCTACACCTTTTCCGAAAAAGTGATCGTGGTGCTGGAAGCGGAGCAAAGTACAGAACAAAAAGCGACATTCAAAGCGGGATTTGACTATCAGATCGTTGATCATTTCAGCATCAGGGGTGGCGTTGGTACGCATCCCACTTCCAATGCTTTTGGGTTTGGTTTTCAGATGGGAAAGTTGCAAATCGATCTGGCATCTTCCTACCATTACGTTTTGGGGTATTCGCCTCAGGCCAGCCTGGTTTACGAATTATAAACGGATTTAGTGAAAGCAATATATGAGACCACTTTGATAACTCGTTTTTTGAAATTGGTAATATGATTATGTGTGTAATTTGTTGATTATCAATCATTAAATATAATGCTAATTGAGGTGATCAGTAGACAATATACTTTTAAGAGTAGATTCCTACATGTAAAACCATTGTTCATCATCTGCCAAAATGCTCAATATTGAATTCCTTTTCTGCTGAATAAGAGAGGAAGAGTTGAATACCAATTCAGAACTTATGGACAGGATCGGCCATTTTTTTGCTGGTGTTTTTTGGAAAATTTTGTTCCCCTTTTTCCTGGTGGGTCATCCTGCTCATGTCTTCTCTCAGCAAAATATGCAGGAACAATCGCCGGATCTTCCTCCCGATGAGCAAATGCTGATCAACGAAGATGAATTGCAGCAAAGAATAGAAAGCTTGCTGGAAGACAGAGAAGAGGTGCCTGACATATCGCAGCTGATGGAAGAACTGGAGGTTTTGAAACTGCAACCCCTCAACCTCAACACTGCTTCTGCGGAGGAGTTGAGGAGGATCTTTTTTTTGAATGATTTCCAGATCAGCAACCTGATCCGGCACAGAGAGGTTTATGGAGACCTGATCTCACTGCTCGAATTGCAAACCATAGAAGGGTTTGATATGCAGACCATAAGGTTGCTGATGTCTTTTGTGGTTGTAGAGGAAAAGGTAGAAAGGAGGCAGATCACTTTCAGTGACGTTCTGGACCGTGGGAAGAGTCAGTTTTTTCTTCGTTATCAGAATTTGTTTGAACAACCGGTGGGATATGCCCCTTTGGATGCTGCTGCGTTAGACGAAAATCCCAATGCCCGTTATCTCGGTAGTCCTTTCAGGTTGTATTCCAGGTACAGGTTTACTTATTACAACAACATCAGTGTTGGCATTACCGCTGAGAAAGATCCGGGAGAGGAATTTTTTCGTGGTACGCAAAAGAATGGGTTTGATTATTATTCTGCCCACTTGCTGTTGCGCGAGGTGGGAAGGGTTAAATCCCTGGCTCTGGGCGACTATCAGGTGCAGTTCGGGCAAGGTGTCACCCTTTGGTCGGGTTTGGCTTTTGGGAAAAGCAGCGATGCTGTGAACCTGAAAAAGAATGGGTTGGGTTTGCGGCAGTATACTTCGGTGGATGAAAATAATTTTCTCCGTGGCGGCGGTGCTTCCATAGAATTTGGCAATATAACTTTCACAGGTTTTTATTCTTCCAAATACCGCGATGCTAATGTGTTGGATATGGATACCGTTTTGCAGGAGGCCATCACCATCACCAGTTTGCAACAAACAGGGTTGCACCGCACCCCTTCCGAACTGGCAGATAAAAACTCCGTGCGGGAAACCTATTACGGAGGAAATATCAGTTACCGCAAAAACAATTTTCAATGGGGGATAACAGGGTATGCCATGGAGCTGGGTGCTGATCTGCAGCGCAATTTGTCGTTTTACAATCAATTTGATTTTAATGCTCGTCAAAACCAGGTTTTGGGCACAGACTACAGTTGGTTATTTCGCAATTTTAATTTTTTCGGAGAGATGGCAAGGAGCCAAAACGGAGGTTATGCCTTGCTCAACGGTTTGATGATAAGTCTGGATCCACGGTTTTCCATGAGTATTCTCCACCGGAAATTCAGCAAAGATTATCATTCGCTGCTGAGTGCTTCTTTTTCTGAAAATACACGCGTTATCAATGAAAGTGGATTGTATTTGGGTGCTACAGCAAAATTTTCGCGTGCCTTTTCCATTCAGGGATATGTAGATCATTTTTCTTTTCCCTGGATGAAGTTTCGTACTTATGCCCCTTCGCGGGGATTTGATTATCTGTTGCAGGTAAATTACCGCCCTGAAAGGGACATTGAGATGTATCTGCGCTATCGCATTAAAAACAAACCCCTGAACTCACCCGATGAGGGAGTGATCCGTTCTTTGGATGATGTAAAGCGGCAAAATATCCGGTTTCATATCAGTTACCCGGTTTCGGAGTCTTTTACTTTTAAAAACAGGGTAGAGTTTATAGATTTTGAGCATGGAAGCAAAAAGCAACAGGGTTTTCTTATTTATCAGGATATTGCCTACAAGAATTTCAGCAGTCCGTGGGCAATTACCGCCCGGTATGCATTGTTTGACACAGATGGCTTCGATTCCCGGATCTATGCCTATGAAAATGATGTGCTGTACGCATTTTCGTTTCCCTTTTATGCCGATAAAGGGGGCAGGGCTTATCTGGTTGCAAGGTATCGTCTGAACAGAAATGTTGACCTTCAGGCACGTATTGCCCGGATATTTTACAGCAACCGCCAACAGATCGGTACAGGAAAAGATATGACCGAAGGAAATGCCCGGACAGAGTTAAAAGCACAGCTAAGGATCCGGTTTTAGGGAAAAAAATTACCGGATGAGCGGGAATTCCTATTCATCCGGTAACTTTAAAAAATATGTGTGGCAGCATTGTCAGGATAGCATACTTCTGGCATGATTCCAGGTTCGTACCTCAAAAATTGGAATTATCTGTGAGTCCAGTAAAAAAAGTATTTGTCCACAAATTTCCACAAATTTCCACGAATTTAATTGATTGAAAAATCAGCAATATAAAACAAAACAAAATTTACACGAATGTCTAAAAACAAGTT
>CAYMLS010000098.1:0-15419 GCA_964390665.1 uncultured Bacteroidales bacterium
GTCGATCACGAAAAGTAAACTCCTGTTTTTCAGTCATCGCCCGCCTTGAACTTGACGCTTTCTATATCAAGCACAGATAAAATCCTGAGTTTTCTTGCTGACACTAAATAATTCATTATTTTTCAATAAAAATGGTTAGGGATTTTTTCGTGGGATATATTCTTTCTCCCATTTCATCAACGATGTATGTCACATTATTTACAATTATTTTCTGAATATTTTCTTTTTGTAATTCATCTTTCATTATCCATAGATAAATATTGTCAGGTAATTCAATATTATATTTATTATTACCGTGAGCTTTTATGAAAATATCTCCCTTTGGCGTAGGTATGATCCCCGAAAATTCCTGGTAGGGAGAAATGAAAGAGGAAAATTTAACTTCTGTCATGCCAGGTGAGGTGGGATGAATTCCTAAAACGTATCTTGATAAGATATTGGGAGGAAATGCATTTTCTGCCTGTGCTGTTGACCATGATCTTTCAGAGAATATGTCCTTAGCCGAAGAACTTCTTTCGCCCACATTTTCAGCAAATAGATTTGGATTTTCCCATAAAGTACCTAATTCATCTTCAACCATATGATTGTATTTCCTGTGGAGCATATCAACAGTTTCTGAGATGTATCCTTTACTGCAAAGCGCTTCTGCTACCCAGTAATTAAACAATGTAGCCTCCTCCATCATGGATGTGTTTTTGTTATCAATGATTTTTTTTATGATCAACTCAGTTTGTTTTTCATCGGCAATCCCTGCAGCAATGGCAAGTGCATTTGCGTGTTCAGAAAAGTTTTCATCAGGGATATTTTTGTTTATATTATCAACGAATAAACCCGTATCTTCATTCCAGAATTTTTTTAAAGATTTAATCATCAGTTCGGCCTCTTTATTCCATTTATCTGCCATTTTTGTTTTGTTGAGCCAGCCAAGAAGCTCGGCATATTGTTTAAATGCCATTACCTGTAGCGAATTTATAATAAAATTTTGATCGCCTTTTGCCAGTTTTGCCCAATCTATCCAATAGGGGTAAGGAGGTTTGTGAATTAGATTGTTTTTAACTTGTAATTTATTTATGGCCTGAGCACACCTTTCTGCGCTTGTAAGTAACTCTTTTGTAGTGATTGTATCTCCTGTATGTAGAAAGTAATCCCGTAAACCCATTAACCAGAAATGGTTAGCTTCAAAAATGCCGGGTATTTGTTGATTACCTTCATAAATAATCCATGGTGCCCACATGGGTATCATACCGTTGGGCAATTGATCTTGTGCGTGTTGAATTAAATAACGTCGTTGCAGGTAAGGATCAAAAAAGGAAGAATAGTTTCCCCGGGAAGCATAAAAAGAGGTTTGTACATATTGTCTGTTTTCATGATAATTATCGGTAAAAGCATCGGTGGTAATGGTTTTGATGGTTTTTTCACCGGCATCCCAAAGTTTTTCAATGAAAGGTTCGCTATCTACTTTTATTTCACCTCTTTTTTTGAATGGGTATTGCTCTCGTCTTAAACCAAATTTTTTGATACTAACAGGGTGCCTTCCTCTAATGGTAACTGACATATAGCGGAAAGGGCGAAGTTCTGTAGCTTCCCATTTTTCTTCTTTACCAGATAAGGTGATACGATCGGCCCAGTTGTCGAGCATAATGCCCGGAATAAATACATCATCGATCAGATAAGGAACATAATTAATATCAATTATATTCCCTTTTCCCCCCTGAACTTCAAGGTAAGGATATCCACTTACCAATTCCTCAAAATCGAAAACCACGACAGTGTGATACACTGGTTGCTTTGTATATTTTTCAGAAGGATAAGAATTTTCAATAATTAATGGTTTGTGCCCTTTTAAAAAATCTTTGGCATTACTAACTTTACTGTGTTTTATTTCTTTAAATACATCCTGATTGGAATGATGCAACGCATCGTAAATTTTTTTATCTCCCCAGGTTTTATATTTACTATATTGAGGTGCTTCCATAATTTTAACTATTCTAAAAGCATCAATATTTGTCTCTTTTAATGGGGGGATATCTCTTTGGACAAGATCAAACCAAGGTCTCTGAATAGCGAAGGGCTCATAATCGTCTGGTTTGGGTGGCCATATATTGGGGCCTGTCTGATAAACAGCATTAATCCAGTTAGAATCATTAAATCCAGGTGAATACCATTCTGGTGTGGCATGATTAAAATTGTAACTGCTGGTATAATTATTGGCATTTACCCTGTTTACAAGTTCAGTCCTGTTGTCCCATGCAAAATCCCGTTTCACTTTCCAACTTTTATCGGAAACAATATATTGCATTTGGTTATTCTCTTCCCATTCCAACTGGACAAGTAATCCTGGATAAGGATCGAGATAATAAGATTTCATCATACCATGGTAATGAACCATGACCGCAATAATGTTTTCTCCATCAGCAAGATTTGGAGAAATGTCAAGTACATCATAGGATTGATGATGAGGACTACAACGGGCAGGTCCTCTGGTGATAAATTTACCATTAATCCATAATTTATAATGACTGTCTGCTGTGATGTATAATCTTGTTTCTTCCGGCTTTTTATTTAGAAAAAATGATTTCCTTGCCAGCATATAGTGGTTTTTGTCTGTATTTGAAATGCCAGGCAACCATATCCATTTTGCTTGCCACTCATTTGGTGTTAGTTCATCAGTTGAAACAGAATAAAAGTGCTTGGTAGTTTGTGCTTCTATTTGATTATAGCAGCATATAATCATCAAAAGCAGTAGAAGCAGGTGGATTTTATTTTTCATTTTTGATGTAAAAGTTTTAAATTTTAAAACATTGGTGACCGGTAAAATTATTGAGATTTCTCCCTCTGGTCGAAATGACAAGGTTTTATGAACAATATAACTGTCTGTTATTTAGAGCGAAAAGAAATGAAGTGAGGAATCTCCACGTATAGATATTACATTATTCAAGTTTTACCGGACAATACTGATTTTAAAAGAAAGATCGTTAGAATTACAAAGAATTCTTTTTTCTAATTACTTAATGAACCTGGCGTGGTAACTTTTTTGTCTATAAATTGCATAGGTGTTTGTTTTTTAAATATGATATTGTTCTTAAATATTGAAACCATCAGGAATTACAGAAATATGGTTTTCGTATTGCTACTCTCAACCCAAAATCCACGATCATTTATGGAGATTTTAGAAAAAACTCTCATGGTTCGTTTATTTTGAAATATGAATAAAGAATCCAGGCATGTGGATGGGCACAGAATACCGGAAACGTCCAATATATCCATGATTGATCTGGCAGACCCTCGTAGGGAATGAGTGATGATTCAATATTGTCAGATGCCGACCAATAGGAAGTCCAGTACTCGGGGAATTTTTCAGCATAGTTGATAAATGTCATATCGTAAAACCTTTTTTTAGCCTCTTTTTTATCAAACTGATTTAATCCCACTATAACGGGGCCATTTAAGGCATACCAGAATCCACCGTTTTCGCGTGAGCCCTTATCAAATTCATTACTTTCCAGTTCAGGCTTCTCTTGTTGGCGAGCGCCCAATTTTTCGTCAGGATAAATTCTTTTCTGCATTTCTGAATATAGTGCTCTTTTTCTTTCATCACTTAATTCCGGTATCTGAAGCATAAATCCTTGTGGTTCGAGAAACATATTCTTTTCTCCATAGGATTTGCCATAAAAATACATACGTCTTGAGAATGTTCTATTGCCCAGATCTTTTAAAAAAGCCTCAAGTATTTTATGACGGTATATTTCCATGCTTTTTGAAAGAGTCAATGCATCATTTCTTGATTTTTTATCTGTTTGCAATCGTTCGAATTCGTTTATCTGATGTATTAAAACGGGCAAAATTACCAGTGCCATGGTTGTATTCATGTGAGATTCACCGCTATATAATGCTCTGTTGTAAGGTACCTCTTCAATGAAATAGATCGCATCATTCCAGTCTGAATTAAGTAATTTTATCAACCCATTACTTCCTGTACCAATTTCATCGCGTAAAAATAAGAAGCACTTTTGAACAACTTCCAATACGGTGATTTTTTTGCCAATTTCAGGCGGAAATATGTCGACCTCTTCTTTTAAAAAGTCCAGGTCTTTTGTTACTCTTAGATATTCTGAAATTAACAGGAAAAAGTAAAGTTGCTGATCGCTAGTAAAATAATAGGTATTTTGTGCATAAGCATATCCTTTCTCCATTAGTTTTATTTCTCCCTGCCATGTTGTCCGCTTCATCATATATCGTAAAAGAGATTTTGCCAGTTTAGGATTATAATAAACAAGAGGTAAACCGTGTTGGAAATTATCTCTTGCGCTGGCATGAATGCCCCAATCATAATCGTATATGGTCCCCTGAGGTATTTTTGTTTCTTCATAATATTGGCTATACTGAGCCATTGCTTCCAAAACGTAACTATGCCAAATTAGTTCTCTTCTGAGGCTAGGGTCTGTTTCATCCTCAAAGTCAGGTAAAACATTTTTCCAATCTTGTATATACGTTGAAGATAAATAACCCCCATTTTCTGAATTATTTCTTTTTGGTGTCGATAACATTTCGTTGGGCATCTCACCTTCGTCATAGTAAAACCCAATAATCCATTCAAACGACTTTGTCTCTCCTGGTTTTAATGAAACGTGAACAGATCCCTCTAAAGATGTAGTTACGGATAATAAATTTGCCCTTACCTGTCCGCTTTTATCATTCAGTGCCATAAATACCGAGGGTGGATACATGTCTGTTAGCGTCATCTCCTCCTTTTCTAAATAGTGCAAGGGGTCATCAGAAATGGCTTTTATGTCTATGGTTTTTAATTGATCATGAGAATTTTTGTTTAAACTATAAATATACCTGACTTTTCTTTTAGAAGGGGCAATGCGCTGCTGATCTATATCGAGATAATTTACATGAAAACCTTCAAGATGAGTTAATTCAGTAATGTTTTCGGTATTGTTCGTGAATTCTACCGTTAGTAGAAAAGCAGATGTTCCAGTATTTGGTTTTTCAGATGGTTTTACCGATAATGTTCTGTTGATATCAATACCTTCCATAGAAAACAGGTATGTAGCGTATCCACAACCAAATATTCTGCGGCTGTTTTTACTATTTGCTGCCATTGATTCTAAACCAGAGAGGGGATATGATTTTCCGGATTTTTTAAAGGATACACGTGAATAATTTTTGCCCGAATTTGGTTGATCTCCTGCGTTGATCCTTGCCCAGGTTCTTTCTCCTGCAATTATTTGGTAATTACCACTTACATGAGCAAACAAATTAAACCTGTAATTGCCAAGTAAAAACCATGGATCATCAGGCAATTGAATAGTATCTCCCGATTTGGTTGTTGAATGGTAGGGCAGATCGCCAGTATATTCAAAGGATGGCATACCTGCTTGATCAAAACTCCAGACTCCGGGTTTTTTATTCGAAACAACGTTTAAGGCAAATATGATATTGAATATAATAAATGCTGAGAAAGTTTTTTTCATTAAAATGTCAGGGGTTAGAAAATATAAACTATGCACTCACTACTTCAACTGAAAATTTCATGATTTCTGCCAGATCTTCAATTTGATTTGTATAATCTCCATAAACAAACGCCATGTGGTGCCCAAAATTTTGTGATTTTTTCCAGAAATTTCGTCCATTTGGGATTTCTATCTCTACATTCAGAGCACATCCACAACCGTTTAATCCACTACCCATGATCACCTTTCCAGATGAAACCATCATCCTGGTTCCGGAAGGATCGAATCTTCCCACTGTTACATCTTCTCCAATATGATGGGTGAAATCATGTCTGAGCGTAGCGCCATAACCGGCTTTCATGAAATTATGAATTTTATAAGGCGCTGGTTTCTGATCAATACCCTGCATTTTTAGTGATGCAACTGAATGGTGCAATTTAAGAATATTATTCTTTATATCAACATCAGGATTGCCCATGTAAATAGCTTTATTTGACAAATACTTTTGTACCATCATAGCCAAAAGAGCATTGATATCTCCTTCACACGCTGCTGGTATACCCGAGTCTTTTAATAAAGCATGCGATAAACAGGGTGTAAATTGCCGGTTCCATGGATTTAAAGAGCTGCATAATTCAAAACATTCAATAGTAAAAGCATTGCATTCCTGCTTTTCCATCATAGAAGTTACAGTCAGATAAAACATAACGGATTTGGCAATCGATTCTTTATCCATCGTGCTACTTGTAGCATTTTCCAACAACTTTTTTGCGATATCATTTGCCTGGGTTTTAGTTTTTCTATCATTTTCCAGCATATCCATATACCCAAAGAAATCTTTATAATCCATTGATAAATAATCCATTCCGTATCTTTCTTTTATATCATCAAGGTTGGTAATTCCACTTACCACACCCCACGGTACCCTGCCAGGAAAATTGGTAACATTCAGTAATCTGGTATTCGCAAAAGCTTTGCGCGCCATCAAAACACGGGTAAGGTCATATAATTGCTCCCAATCAGTGACATGAAAACCTTCCCTTCCCATATTTCTGATGCCCGCCGGACCGTCTACACCCCATCCGTTTCTCTGTAAAATACATACTGGTTTGTTGTATCTTTCTGCTATTTTATATCCCATAAATGGTGAACTCACCACATAAAGATCGGTAATGAATACATCCTCTTTTAATTTATTCAAATGTTCATTCGTTAACCTGATGTCTGGATTCCCTTTTTCTACCCAGGAAAACATCGTTACCGGGTTCAGGATTTTTACAGCGTCAGGAAAATTGCTATTGGCTAATTTTTCCTTCAGACGAACCATATTGGAATTGATGTAATTCATCTCAGATTCATATGTGAGCCCTCTTAAATCGCCAAACCGACATGACCCCTCCCAGGCACCTTCGTGCACAATCCCATCATTAATAAATTTAATGTGAAATGGACTATTCATTGCTGAATTGATGGTTATGCCAACCTCCTCATTGAATAGGGAAGTAAATGAAGGCATCAGTGTTAAACCTCCTGCTGCTATGGTGGATGTTTTTATAAAATCTCTTCTCTTCATTTTCTTTAGTTTTTGTTGGAATTTTTGATATCTTGTATTTCAGAAGGATAGATGTAAAATAAAAATTTTTGAGGATGATTTATTATCAAAATATCCATTTGTCAAATTTACAATCTCATTGAAAATTTTATCTTTGTTTTTTTGACAAAAAATAGCACAATATGGACATGATGCATTTTGATTCAAAAGATTTCGAAATAGAGGATTTCCCCTTTACAATAAGTAGAGATATCATAAGAAATGAGTTTCCGATACATACACATGGATATACCGAAATGGTTGTTATTTTGGGAGGTGTGGCTTCCCAGATCATTAACAGACAGATTTTTAAAATTAGTGAAGGTGATGTTTTTGTTATTCGGGGTAAGGTATCTCATGGCTTTATAAATGTTTATAATCTTGACATTTGCAATATTATGTTTGATGCTGATAAGTTATTGCTTCCCCTTTTTGACCTCAACAAAATAGAAGGTTTTCATTCTTTGTTTACCATTCAGCCCTTTCTGAAAAATAATCATCCATTTAAAAATCATATGCGTCTTGATTTTGATAGGCTAACTATAGTGCGGACTTATATTGAAAAAATCTCAGATGAGTATAAAAACAGAAAACCCGGGTTTTGCAATTCCATTATTCTTTTGCTTAATGAATTAATCATTTTTTTATCGCGTGAATATCATAAAACGACAACCGATGGTTCATCCGTTCTTAACAGATTATCTTCAATTATCGCTTTTATGGAAAAAAATTATACACAACATGTTAAATTAGAAGAACTTGCAGGTAAATCCCATCTTTCATCAAGACAGTTTAGCAGAATTTTCAAAGACACATTTCAGCAATCTCCCATGGACTACCTTGCGCGATTGAGAATAAAACATGCATGTAAATTGCTAATCGAAAGTGATATGTCTATAAGTGATATTGCCTATAGGTCAGGCTTTTCCGATCCAAATTACTTTTGTAGAACATTTAAAAAAAGAGTAAATATCTCTCCTTTGAATTATAGAAGTCTTAAAAAGGCTTCTTTGAAATCGTTCCTCTGAACCCGAAATGATTCTTTTGGTTGATATACGAAGTTATTTTTTAAACTTTAAGATGTATACTTTTGATTGAACTCATTTTATTATCCTACGCCCCCAACCCCCAAAGCAACTCATTCATTACAAGGATTTTTAACTTACTAAGAGATTTCTGATTTCATCTGTTTATAATTTGATTAATTCGGTCAGATGGAGCTCGCTAACAGTCTGACTGGATGTTTTACATTGCCACGATTTATAATCATGGGCGTGTGTGTCAAAAATTATGTCATGGCTCGGTTCATCTGTTTATAATTTGATTAATTCGGTCCTCGTTTTTTCCAACGAGAGAACCCGCTAGCACTCTGACTGCATGTTTTACCATGCCGCGAATTATAATCATGTGCTTGTGTGTGTCAAAATTATTGCTATGGCCGGTTCATTCAATTGGTTACTTTTGCAAAAAAAAGTACCAGCAGGTACAAATTCAAACCCCTATAACTTAAAATATTTAATCTGATAAAAACAAAGTCTTATGAGAAAAGTATTTACGTTTGCAATGTTGTTTCATCTTTTGTTCATGGCATCCCATGTGTTTGCACAAACCTCTGTTAAAGATGGTAGTTTGCAACCTTTGCCTCAAATGATAGATTTTGAAGAGTTTACAGGTGTTAATCTTACCGAACTGTATCCCGGGTGGCAGGAAGCCACCGGCGTTATGCAACCCCAGTATGCCGGTGGAGGGTGGTTTGGAGGAGATGTTCTTTTTGATACCAAAACTGCATCCATTACTTTCGACTATCTGGGTTTAAATGACGACTGGATCATCAGTTCTCAGTTTTTGGTTACCGAAACCACAAAACTTTCCTTTGAGGCTGCCCTTACCCGCTTTTGGGATGATCCTGCGCAGGGAAACCTAAATTTCAATGATAGCATTGCCATCATGGTTTCCACCAATACGGAAACCTTTGATTTTGCTCATCATATTTTCTCTTTTAAGCAAGCCAACCAACCTGGCAATCAATTAGAAAGGTATGAGTTTGATCTCGGTGAATTTGCAGGCGAGTTGATACACCTTGCCTTTTATGCTACCAATGGGCAGGAAGCCAACAGTCTGGGTGCTTTTCACCTCGATAATATCATCATAAAAGATGCTGCCGAACAGGATGCTATGCCCCTGGCACTTAAATCTCCTGAGATTAATACCTGTTTGGAAGACCAAACGCCTGTTGAGGTGGAAATTTTCAATGACGGAACAGAACCCATTTCTTCTGTACCGGTGAGGGTGAAGGTTCGGGGTGTTGAAAACCAAAATATCTTTGGGGTTTATCCCGGACTTTTGCTGCCTGGCGAATCGGGTGTGTTTACTGTCGGAATGATGAATACCTCAATGGGCGGAGATTACCAGATAACTGTACAAACAGAACTTTCTGGTGATGGATTTACCCATAATGATCAGCTGCCTGAAAAACTATTCATGAAAAGCGAGCCCTTATTACTTCCCCTGGAAACCATGGACTTCATAGGGTTCTATAGTGATAACCTGGGGGATGTTTATCCCGGATGGTACGAAGCGCGAGGCAAAGAGGCTCCCCTTGTAATTACTGACACCGATTGGCAGGGTAATGCATATGACGATGCCCGTACCGCCAACGTTTATTTTACCCAGCTGGGAACAGAGGACTGGTTGGTGGGACCTCAGTTTACGGCAACAGAAAACCTCGTTGTTGAACTAAGAGCAGCAGTAGAACCTTATCAGGGAGGTTCCGGAATGGGGTCAGACGATCACTTTTACATCATGGCTTCGCCCGACTGTGGCGAAACATGGGAAGAGGTGCACGCCATTGATCAGAGCAACGCTCCCGGCGAGTTCCTCGAAGATTACAGTTTTGAGATCCCTGATTATGACGGGCAGCAGATCATCCTTGCTTTTTACGCATCTACCGGGGTGATCAGCGATTCGCAGCAATATGTGTTTCATATAACCGATGTGGCGATCAAGAATCTTTATGATGTGGATGCTGGCATTACCCGTATCTTGTCTCCGGGAAATTCCTGTGGATTTTCTGACAGCGAAGAAATTGTTGTTGAAGTTACCAATTTTGGAGCAGAAGATATTTCAAATTTCGACATAGGTTTTGAACTGAATGATCAGAATACGGTTGTAGAAACCATTACCGAGACGCTGGGATATGAAGAATCCATTGTTTATACTTTTGATGCCACGATTGATCTTACCCAGGGTAGCGAAAACATGATCAGCGTTTTTACCATGCTCGGTGAGGATGAAAATCCTGATAATGACGGCATTTATGATTTGCCTTTGGTGCTTTCGTCTTTCGATCTTGCTTCTGAAGGGCAATACAAGATGGGTTTTGAGGAAGATGAGGATTTTTCTGACTGGCTGATAGAAGACGGAAATAATGATGATACAGCATGGGAGCTGACCGAAGATTCGCAGCATGCCAACTCAGGCGATTTTTCTTTTTCTTATTTTTCCAATCAAACCAGTCAACAAAGCAACGATTGGTTGTTTAGTCCCTGTTTTCAGTTGGAGGCAGGCAAAACCTACAACGTTCGTTTTTTCTACCGCAATCGTGCCACTAATTTTCCCGAAAGTTTGAAACTGAACATAGGGCAGCAGCAAAATCCCGCTTCCATGGATCAGGAACTGATAGATCTGGGTGAGATATCCAACAGCGGATACCTGGAGGCAGAAGTAGAATTTACGGTTGACGAATCTGGTTCCTACTACCTTGGTTTTCATGCTTATGGAAGCGCCGATCAATTTGGTATGCACATCGATGATATAACCTTTTATCAGGTGTTTGATACCGATATTAGTTTAGAGGGATTCAGAGTACCGCGCCTGAAAGACGAAAACTGTATGCTTTTGCCGGTTGAAGAAATGGAGGTAAAAGTATGGAATGCCGGTACAGTAGCGGTAGATGCATTCGAAGTGGTTGTTGAGACAGACAACACAGATTCTTACACTTTTGAGGTTTCAGAAACCATTGAACCGGGGGAGTCCCTTTGGATTCCTCTAACAGGTGGTGACTTTTCCCTGGACCCTTATCAGAGCTATCAAATACGATTGTGGCATCAGCTGAATGATGATCTCAATAGCGCCAATGATACCCTGTTGGTTGGTGATTTTATACATGCCCAATATGCCATGAGCTTCGAAGAAGATGAAGATTTTGAAGACTGGACGGTGGAGAGTTTGGAAGGAGTTAACCAATGGTTTGTTTCCACAGAAAGTGATGTTGCCAACACGGGCAACAATAGTTTTGCTATCAGAACCGATGGCGCAGGAGGAAATACAACCAATGATGACTGGCTCTACAGCGGGTGTTTTTATCTTGAAGCCGGAAAATGTTATGAGATATCTTTCCATTACCGTTCCCGTTTTTCAACAGAAAACCTGACCGTTTATATGGGTGCTGAAAACACACCTGCTGCCATGAATACAATGCTTATTGATTTGCCTTCTGTCAGCACCAATACTTATGAATATGCCTCACAGCAATTTTCTGTTGAGGAAAGTGGTGTTTATTATTTTGGATGGCATACCGATGGCGATACCAGCGGACGTTATTATATTTATGTTGATGATATCAGTATTGGAGAAGATGCCGGATCGCAACCTGTTGCTGAACCTGTAGCTGAAATTCTTGATCTGGAAGTTTTCTTTCAGGCAAATGCTGAAAACTATGCATCTCTGGAGTGGGATTTTGGCGATGGAACGACCTCTGCCGAAGCCGATGTTTTTCATATTTATGATGAACCAGGGGTTTATGAGGTGTCCTTGTCTCTGGGCAGCGGTTGTGTAGATGCACTATATGAACTTACTGTGGAAGTAAATTGTGACACTGATGCAGAATTTTCTGCAGAGGTAAACAACAATGAAGTTACTTTTACTGCCCAGGGCAATGCCGCAGAATATGAATGGGATTTTGGTGATGGCACCATTCAATGGGGACGATCTGTTTTGCATACCTACGATATTTCCGAACCGCAAACTTTCACAGTGGAAATGACCGCTTATTTTGATTGTGGGTTTCAGGTTCTATCGCAAGATGTAAGCGTAACTCCTGCCCCTGTTACTACATATAATGTTTCTGTGGAAACCAATCTTCCCGGGATGGTTTCGGTAACCGGCGAGGGAGAATATGCCGAAGGAGAGCAGGTAACACTCACAGCCGACCTGCAAGAGGATGGTGTGGAATTGATCGGTTGGTATGAGGATGAGGTTTTGCTTTCGGAGGAGTTGACCTATGCATTTGAAATGCCTGCCAACAATGTATCTTTGTTTCTTGAACTTGCCGTTGTTCCTTTTACCGGCAATACAGAAGAAGAGGGTGTTACCATTTATCCCAACCCGGCAACAGATCTTGTCACGATTCATTCTGACTCCCCTTTCTATGTTTTGAAAGTCACTGATCTTTCTGGCAGAGCAGTTTATTCGACAGGGCAAACTGATGGTTTTTATGAATACAACTTAAAAACCAGTGTTCTCGAACAGGGAATCTACATCATACAACTTCGCATGGATGGTGATCATGTTATTCACCATAAAATACAGGTGGTGGAATAATTTTTATCCCCTGATTTTCTTATCATCTGTTCATCATTTAATTAAAAAGGTCCCCGTTCTTTTTTTACGGGGACCTTGCTATATAGTCATTCGACTGACTGTCAGTATTTTTGCCATAGTTCGATTCATTCATCCTCAGGGATCGATTGGCTGGACTGTTCGATTGTTGGATTGCAGGTGTCGGAGTGATTTGATTGCAAGGCAATTGAATACCGTTAAACATGAAGGTCTCTTTCGTACTTTATTCTTAAAACCTGAAGAACTTTTGGGACAGAGTATTTCATGGTCTTGTCAAATGTTTACCCGGCAAAAACTCCCCGGCATTGATTACCTTTGCAGTGTGGTCTGATCAAAAGATACCGGAAAGAGACACTCAAAAACATTTGTTTACCTTGAAATATTTTATGAATGAATAAAAGAAAAACACCCGAAAACAATCATGTTGCTTCATCACTGGTTTCCAGGATATTGTATGAAGATAACCATATGTTGGTTGTGAATAAATTACCCTCGGAAATTGTACAGGGAGATAAAACGGGCGACTTGCCCATGAGTGATCTTCTCAAAGCCTATATCGCCCAAAAATATAGCAAGTCGGGCAATGTATTTCTTGGTGTTGTTCACCGCATTGATCGTCCTGTTAGTGGTGCAGTGGCATTTGCACGTACATCGAAGGCTCTTACCCGGCTCAATGAAATGCTTAAAAATCACGAACTACAGAAAAAATATTGGGCGGTGGTGAAAAAACTTCCGGAGCAGGAGCAAGGCACACTGGTTCATTATCTCCAAAAGAATGAGAAACAAAACAAGTCTTATCCGGTCGCAGAAAATACACCAGGGGCAAAAAGGGCGGAATTGAATTACCTGGTTTTAGGGCGCAGCCGCGATTATTTTTTGCTTGAGGTTGAGTTGATCACAGGACGGCATCATCAGGTGCGTTCCCAATTATCCGCTTTGGGCTGCCCCATCAGGGGCGATCTGAAATATGGTTTCGACCGTTCCAATCCCAATGGCAGTATCCATCTTCATGCCCGTAACATCACTTTTCTGCACCCCGTAAAAAAGGAAAAAATAACACTGACCGCTCCTGTGCCCGATGATCCTTTGTGGAATTTCTTTGAAAAAGAATACGGATCAGGAAGCTGAATTTATGGTTCCTTTTTTTTATAAAGCCAGTTAGAAAACTCATGATCTGCATCTACTATTTTCGTTTGCCTGTAAAATAGCATGGTGGTTAATTCGTAAGTTTGCAATTTGAGAACGAAAAATACAATGCCATCACCATACAATTGCATGATTGTTTTATTCTCCTCCCGACGAAGTTTTAGGTAACGGTAAGTTTTGGCATGCCACCCAAAGGAAAAATGACCGGCATGCATCTTAATGAAGAATTCAAATTATAAAACAGATGACACTGTGATCATATTCAGAGGTATTTCACTTCCGCCCGGTACACTCAAAACCATTTTCAGGGCGTTTCAGTATCCCAATTACAGGTTGTATTATTATGGACAGAGTGTATCTTTGATAGGTATTTGGGTGCAGAACATTGCTATGGGATGGTTGCTTTACAGGTTGACTGGTTCGGCTTTGTTACTCGGTACCGTGGCTTTCGCCCAACAAATACCCTCTCTTTTTATCATGCCTTTGGCCGGCGTATTGTCCGACAGGTTTAACCGGAAAAAGTTTCTGATCATATCGCAGGCGGCTGCCATGGTTGTGGCTTTTGTACTGGCTTTTCTGGTTTTAACAGATATGATCACCATCCCACTCATCATTATCCTGGCAGCAGTCAATGGCATTATCCTGGCATTCGACACTCCGTTCCGAAATTCGTTTGTGCCCGATATGATCACCAACAAGGCAGATCTTGCCAACGGCATTGCGCTCAACTCATCCTTGTATAATCTGGCCCGGTTTATTGGTCCCCCCATTGGCGGATTGCTCATTGCAGCAGTGGGAGAGGGGTGGTGCTTTTTTATCAATGGTGTAAGTTTTCTGGCAGTCATTTTTTCGCTGATGGCGATGAAGGTCAAAAAACAGGTACAACTGCGAAAACGAACCGGTGTATTGCATGAACTTCGCGAGGGTATTCAATATGCCTTTTCAGAAAAACCTTTGCGGTATTTATTGATTCTGGTTGCTTTAAGCAGTTTCTTTGGATTGCCCTTCCAGGCCTTATTGCCTGTATTTGCGGCAGATGTCCTTCAGGGCGAATCGGAATTACTGGGTCTGCTTACCGGCGCACTGGGTTTGGGAGCACTTACCGGAGCCCTTTATCTGGCGGCACGAAAAAAAGTTCATACCATTCCCACAACAATATTTTATACTTCGCTGCTTTTTGCGGCAGGACTAAGTATTTTTGCCCTCTCCACGCATATGATCCTCTCTTTTGTGATGATGGCCATCACCGGGTTTGGTATGATCGTACATTTTAACAGCACCAATACTGTCATACAAACCATCAGTGATGAAGACAAACGTGGCAGGGTAGTGGCCTTGTATAGTTTATCATTTATGGGTATAACACCGCTGGGTAGTTTGGCGGTAGGTTGGATCTCGGAGTTTATTGGTGTACCCTGGACAGTGTTTGGTTTTTCCCTGGTTTGTGTGATTTCCGCGTTTTATTTTGGAAAAAATCTACCCGTTGTTTTCAGGCAATTGGCCCGTAAAACGGTGATGTGGAAAGTGAAGGGGGAAGAATGAAGAATGGAGGATGAAGGATGAAGGATGAAGGATGAAGAATGAAGGATGAAGGATGAAGGATG
>CAYMLS010000099.1:0-15387 GCA_964390665.1 uncultured Bacteroidales bacterium
AGTTATGTAAATGGGTTTCATTGAGTCTTCCTTCAAGGAAAGAGATTGCATAAATTCCGGGAGAGGCATGTCCCTGAAAATAGATCATATCGGCGGGATGCCCGTCATCTCCTCCCCTGAAGAAGTGATTAAACCCCACTTCGAGTAAAGCGGCAGAAGAGGCATACGTTGAAATATGTCCTCCGATCCCTTCCGACTCTAAGTTTGCTCTTACCACCATCGCCATAGCGTTCCACCGGATCAGACTCTTGATCCGACGTTCAATTTCCTGACTGCCGGGAAATGGAGATTCTTTTCTGGGTGAGATGCTATTGATGTAAGGGGTGTTCCCCGGACACCTAAAGACAATGCCTTCTTTATGTGCTTTGTTTTGCAGTAAAGCCAGAATTTCCCGAACCCGTTGAGGTTCTTCATTCTGAATCAGATATTCCAGCGATTCCAACCATTCCTGGTTCTCAATGTCATAATATTCTTTTTTACTCATGGAATTATTTTAAGGTTAGGAAAAAATATACTAAAGGTGCATGTATTTATTTTATGTAAAAAGCAAGATAACTTGCAACCATGGAAACCAATGCTTTTCGAAAGATTGATCATTACGTATAAAAACCATTCAATCAAAAACTTACTGTTTTTTTGTTTGTATTAAAATGGTATTCATTACTTCCTGCAATGAGCTCCGTATTTAAGTCATAAAATTCCCAATCATATAATAGTACTAAATTACTCAAATTATTCCATTTAACTGTTCTAAACAACAGACCAATGCAATGATTTAAGATTTTTACGCTGAATTTTCAATATTTGTAACAAAAGATTGTTCATTATGTTTGCGTATTGATCAATGTTGTTTCTGAGAAAACATGCTTCCCAAAAAGGGTACTGGATTAGAACAGATTTTTTTGCTGACAATAAATAAATGAAGGATGAATCCGGCATCAAAACAGGAAAACAAAACCAGGGTTCCGCGAACACCCCTCAGCAAAACAGATTAGATCATAAAAACGAAGAAGTGTTTTTTATTTGAAAAGGGAATGAAGCATCCGGAAAAAACGCAGTGAACTGAACTGAACGGACATTTTTATAAATGATCGGAGATCAGTTTTTCCAGGTTATCCAATGAGATATCTTTTGAAATGATCTTTCCCTGCCTGTCGATTAAAATTTCATAGGGGATTTCGGTTATATTGTACAAATCAACAATGGGAGAGTTCATAAATCTGAGATCACTCACGTGTATCCAGTTAATCTTATCTTCTTCAATGGCTTCTACCCATTTTTGGTGCGTGCGGTCGAGAGAAACTGCATAAATTTCAAACCCAAGGTTTTTATACTTCTCGTAAATACTTTTCATTTCTATGTTTTGCTTTCGACAAGGAGGGCACCAGGCGGCCCAGAAATCGATCAAAACGATCTGCCCTCTGAGAGAAGACAAAGAGATATTTTCACCATCCGGATCAGATAAAATAATTTCTGGTGCATAAGCACCGGGTTCAAGAGATTGCTGAGCATCTGTATTTTCCTGCTGTTCTCTAAGGCGGTCGTTGACCCTCTTTTTTAAATCTATAACATGTTTATTTGAAGGATGTATCTCACTCAGATGGTCGCTCACCAGGAGAAAGTAGCTAAAATCTTTCTCTTCATCCAACAAAATATGATTTTCAAAATACTGATACAGAGCAAGAATTGAAGTCAGGGAATAAGAATTCTGATGAATAAAAGATATCATATAATTTCTTTGATCCTCCCTTATTCTGTCGTATTCTTTTTTCAGATCTTCCTGAATGGTAGCAAAATCATTTCTGTGCATTTGTGCACGGTATAGTTGTCTCAGTGAATCTGCTTTTTTCATCCCTTTTCGCACATGCCGGTTTATGTCTTTATAGAGCACAGAGCATTCGGAGCCTTCCACAACATAGTTTTCATTAAAACCATCAGCATCTGCTTCAATAAAAATGGATTCGCCGGGTTTTAGCACCAGGGTTATAAAATCAGTAGCAGAAAGTCCCAACCGGTAAAACCCCGTTTGCGGGGGTTGAAAATCAAATTCGAAATACCCCAGGTCATTAACGATGATACTATCTTTTAAGATAAGATCGGTAGGGGTTAGTTCTTCAAAAAAAAGATAATCATTGGAATAATTCTTCAGATGTCCGGAAACATGAACTGTTTTTCGGGTATCTTTTTTCTCCTGGCAAGAAAAAACAACCACTGTAAGGAAAAGAATCCCCAGTAATTTATAATACTTTTGATGAAAATAGTGTTGATATTCTCGCCCCATTCCAATGAAATTCAGAAAATAAAATTGGTTTTATTTTTCAATCACTACAAAGATAAACTTATTGATAATCAATGAATTTCAATTAAGAAAATTTAACCAGAGAACAGGACTTTTTAAGCAAAACAATGCAAAAAAACTAACAAATAGCACTGTAGACCTAAAGTTTTCGGGGTTTGGAAGCATTGCCCAAAAGAAGATGAAAGGCAAGGATAAGAATGGTGGTAACAATTGAACTGACAAGGGTTCGTGAGAGGAATTTGAAAAGATTTCCCACACCCCATATCTCAATAAAAAAGAGAAAGAAATGATGCAGAAACACAAGAATCAGTGTATAAAAGAAAACCCAGGGTAATCCCATGATACTCAGGCGGGGTTCGGTACCCGAATCAAAATCTGTTTTGCTGGAGATAAGATTGATCACATACGGACGCATAAAGCCCATAAAAACTAATGCTGCAGCATGCATACCCAAAGAATCTGAAAACATATCAATGGTTATTCCCATCAAAAAAGACAGCAATAGCAACCACCATCCTTTGATATCAAAAGGGAGTAACAAAATAAATACAGGATAAATAAACGGTGTTATATAACCACTGAAAACAAGTTGATTTAAAACAACAACCTGAATAAAGACAACAATAATAAAACGTCCGGCGTATTTCAGTGTATCTGTATTCATTGCACGCAAATTTGCTTTATGAAATTATCAATCAAAACAACCCTTAGATGGTATAAATTCCTTTACTTTACTTTACTTTACTTTACTTTTCTTTTCTTTTCTTTCCGAGACTGCAATATAGATGATCAAAAACAGAAGGTTTCCATTGATCATCATTTTGGTGATCATTCCGTGGTAATGGTGCTACTTTCAAGAGATTCGAGTTCCTCTCCGAAAATATTATTTACAACATTCACATAGTCAAGACTATTGAAATCGGTGGCAAGATCAACTTCAAGGGTATAAAAGTTATCGCCCCTTCTGATTTCAAAATCAGCAATTGTTCCCAAAAAGATATCAGTTGGAAAGATCTGCGAAAATCCACTGGTTACAATTGTATCGCCCACACTCAGATCAAGATGTGTGGGGATGTATAACATGGTTGCTTTTTTGTAATCGTACCCTTCCCAGATCAAAGTACCCAAATGATTATTTTTCTTTATCCTGGCACTGATCTGCGAATCGGAGTGTAAGAGAGAGATGGCGGTACTGAAATTGCGGGAAACTTTTCTTACGATCCCGATCACACCATGAGCAGTGATAACACCCATGTCAGGTTTCACGCCATGCTTCCGTCCTTTGTTGAGGGTGATATAATTGTTTCGGTTGGTAACGGAATTGTTGATCACCCTGGCATTGATATAGGAAAAATGTTTTTGATACAAGGTATCGCGAAAAGTGAAAACCTGTTGATCTGTTTTCAGGAAAGATCCTTGTATTTGTGAGAGCAGTTCATTGTTTTCTTTGGCTAGTTGCCTGTTGGTTTTAGACAGCGAGAAATATCTTGCAATATTATTATTCATTTGGTAGATGCTGCCCACAATATAGTTGGAAGAATTGAAAAAGAAAGACCTGTGGTGCTGATGATTTTGCACAATAAGGACAAAAGAAACTACCTGCAAAAACAGAAACAGGAAGAAAAAATAATTTTTAATGATATAACTGATCAGATTTCGCATACAACAGCAATCAGCATTATAAAATATACAAAGGTATGAGAATCAGGAAGACTCAAAATTGATTTTAACGATGGCAAATAACAAGTACAAAAAAGATTTTTTTCACAAAGCATCCGGGAAGGTTAACCCAAAAGGTTTCAAAATATTATTGGCCAGCCCAAACAATCACAAAAACCCACAATGATGATCAACAAAAATTGCAGGTTTGATCGTAAAAAGCGACTTCGCAAATCATTGCCAATTATTTGATAAGGAACGGGAATTTATCGAAATTCTTCAGGGCAATACCCGTACCTCTTGCAACAGCTCTAAGTGGATCTTCTGCCACATGAACCGGTAATTTGGTTTTATGCGAAATTCTCTTGTCTAATCCACGCAACAAGGAGCCACCACCTGCCATATAAATACCTGTTTGGTAAATATCTGCTGCCAGCTCCGGTGGTGTCATTTCGAGTGCATTGAGCACCGCGGCTTCAATTTTTGTAATGGATTTATCAAGGCATTGAGATATTTCAGAATAGCTCACCACGATCTCTTTGGGTATACCTGTCATCATATCTCTTCCATGAACGGCAATATCGTCGGGCGGGTTGTCCAGATCGGTAGTTGCTGCCCCCACATCGATTTTAATTTTTTCAGCCGTTCTTTCACCAATTAAAATATTATGCTGTTTTCGCATATACTCTTCAATATCATTGTTAAAATCATCTCCGGCAATACGGATAGATTTATTACAAACAATACCTCCCAGGGCAATCACCGCAATTTCGCTTGTCCCCCCTCCAATATCAACGACAATGTTTCCTGTGGGTTCGAGTACATCTATACCGATACCAATGGCGGCGGCCATAGGTTCATGAATCAGTCTCACTTCCTTGGCACCGGCCTGTTCACAGGAATCTCTTACCGCTCTTTCTTCCACCTCGGTAATACCCGAAGGGATACAAATAACCATTTTCAAAGAAGGAGGAAAGATTGGTTTTTTGGTGTCGGTCATTTTGATCATTTCTCTGATCATGGCTTCAGCAGCCTGAAAATCAGCGATCACACCATCACGCAAAGGACGAAGGGTTTTGATATTTTCGTGGGTTTTGCCATGCATCATCATTGCTTTTCTTCCCACAGCAATTACTTTGTTGGAAGATCTTTCGATAGCAACGATGGAGGGTTCTTCAACCACTACTTTATCGTTGTGAATAATAATGGTGTTGGCAGTTCCCAAATCAATTGCAATTTCTTTGGTCAAAAAAGAAAAAAGGCCCATTTTATCAGAATATTAAAAAATTGAATAACGTTTTGTTTTAATGTTTAAAGTGTCTTACTCCGGTAAAAATCATTACCATATCATTTTTATTACAAAAATCAACCGAGTCCTTGTCTCTGACAGATCCGCCGGGTTGAATAACTGCTTTAATGCCTTCACTGTGCGCTATTTCAACGCTATCGGCAAAGGGGAAAAATGCATCAGATGCCATGACAGCATTCTGTAAAGCGTGCTTAAACTCTTTTGCCTTGGCAATGGCCTGCTTCAGAGCATCTACGCGGGAGGTCTGACCTACACCAGAAGCAAGCAACTTTTTGTTTTTAACCAGAACAATGGCATTGGATTTTGTATGTTTAACCAGTTTATTGGCAAAAATCAAATCATCAACCATCCCTTCTTCTGGCTGCTTTTCGGTAGCAATGGTCCAGGATCCGGGAGGAGTTTGGGCATGGTTTACCGATTGTATCAGGATACCGTTAAGAATAGAACGAAACTGGTAAGGTTCGTGCACGGTGTTGGTAAGTCGAAGGATGATCCTGTTTTTCTTTTGTTTTAAAATTTCCAGTGCTTCCGGGCTAAAATCAGGAGCAAGTATCACTTCAAAGAACAATTCATGAATATGATACGCAGTTTTTTGGTCAATGTTACGATTGGCAACCAATATTCCACCGAAAGCAGATACGGGATCGGAAGCCAAAGCATCGCGGTAAGCTTCATCGATGGTTTTGCGTGTGGCAACGCCACATGCATTGGTATGCTTTATAATGGCAAAGGTAGGATCTTCAAATTCAGAGATCAGTGTAAGTGCACTTTCTATATCCAGAAGATTGTTGTAAGAGATCTCTTTTCCATACAACTGGGTAAAAACATGTCCCAGATCGCCAAAGAAAAACCCCTTTTGATGCGGATTTTCTCCATATCTGAGTATTTTTGATTCCTCAATGCTCTTTTTAAAGTAAAGTTCCGGGTCAGGAGTAAGATACTGAAAGATCAGTGTATCGTAGTGAGAGGAAATATGAAACGCATATGCTGCAAATTGTTTTCGCTGTATCGAATGTGTAAATGCACCATTTTCCTCTATAAGTTCAAGTGCTTGTTGATAGTATTGTGAAGAAGGAACCACCCATGTATCTTCAAAATTTTTGGCGGCGGCCCGTATCAATGAGATACCCCCTATATCAATTTTTTCAATCACATCGCTCATGGAAGCACCCATATCAACAGTTTGCTCGAAAGGATACAAATCCACAACTACCATATCTATAGGTGAAACACCATACATTTCCACCTCTTTTAAGTCGGAGGAGTTATCTCTGCGGTACAAAATCCCGCCAAAAATTTTGGGGTGCAATGTTTTTACCCTTCCTCCAAAAATGGAAGGATATTCAGTTATATCCTCAACAGAAGTAGCAGGAATTCCTAATTTCCGGATATAATCGAGCGTGCCTCCGGTAGAATAAATTTTCACACCCAATTGATGTAATTTTTCGATAAGTGGCTTTGCCGGTTCTTTATAGAATAAACTGATCAAAACACTTTTTAATTCTTTGGTTCCCTGATTATCCATAAAAATATTGCTTTAAGTTTTTGCCAAGGCAAAAGTAATCATTATGGTATGAATTTAAGATGTTTTTTCGCATTAAAAACTATCAAACACTAACGGGTAAACCAAAGAAAAAAGACTTTACCTTTGCGGGCAAAAAAATAAACCTGTATTATGAGCTTTGTATCTAAGGAAAAATTATTTACTAAAAAATGGTTTTTCGCCTATTCGGTAATTTTGCTGGGATCTTTTATTCTTGCAGCAGGATTTGTGTTTTTCATCACTCCTTATAAAATCGTTCCGGGAGGGGTTTATGGTATCGGCATTGTCCTTTATCACCTTTGGGGTATCCCGGTGGGAATTACAGGGTTGGCATTGAATATTCCGCTAACCATTCTTGGAATCAAAATTCTGGGGCCCCGTTTTGGGGTAAAAACAGTTGTCGGTTTTATCCTTGCTTCGGTTTTCATCGACGGTTTGACTTATTTCTGGGGCGACCAGCCATTGGTTCAGGATGATGCACTTCTTTCATCAATTTTTGGTGGTGTACTTATTGGTTTTGGTTTGGGACTGATCTTTAAATCAAGAGCGACTTCAGGGGGCAGCGACATCATTGCCATGATCACGGCCAAATATACCCGCATGCCTGTAGGGCAGTTGCTCATCATTGTTGATTCCATCATTGTACTGGCAGGTCTGGTAGCTTTTGGCGACTGGAAAATACCGCTATATTCCTGGATCGTAATATTCATTACCGGAAAAGTCATTGATATCACGCTTGAAGGAGTAAATTATGAAAAGACGCTTTTTATCATTTCTGAAAAATATGATGAGATCAGCAGCAAGATCATCAACGATCTGAGAAGGGGTGGCACCTTCATTGAAGGAAAAGGGATGTTTAACGGAAGTGAAAAAAAGATCATTTTTGTGAATGTGAGCCGGCGGGAACTATACATTCTTACCGATTACATCAATGAAGTGGATCCACGCGCGTTTCTTACTGTGATCAACGCCAATGAAATATTGGGCGAAGGATTTAAATCATTGGAAAACAAAGTTTCTGAGCAGATCTAACAAGCAAAAGCAAAGATCATTGAGAGGCGGACTTCCTGAATAGTGAGGTTTTGCTGGTCTGTCCTGTCAGCAAAAAACATCAGAGGATCTTCTGACTTCTGAATCCGAAATAAACAAACAACACGTTGAGGATAACTACGCCAACAGTTAAAAAATGTATATGATCGAAAGTGAAACCATTATCGAGCAAAAAGCTGTACATTACTGGTCCGGCAGCAGTGCTTACAACCATTACGAAAGTAAAAATACTGCGGATACCACCCAAACTTTTAATTCCAAACAGTTCGGCATACACAGCATTGGCAGCAGTAGGACTTGATCCGCCCGTGAGCCCTACAAAAAACCACATTACCATGGCAATAGCGGGATGTGTAAAGGAGGAAAGCAACAAAAGACCAATGGATAAAGGGATCTGCACAAAGGGAAAAACAGCTTTAGCAGAAAACTTATCAGCCAATGGTCCTGTGGCAATGGAAGATACCAGTGAAGCAACAGCATAAGCAGTAATGCTCAGTGCCATCCATTCTCTCGACCATCCTTTGTATTCGGCAATAAAAGACTGATAAAAGAAAAGGGATGTTTGTACAAAGCCAACAATGAATACCGAAGGAGCCAATAAATAAAACTTGACTGTCCTGATGAGTTGTTTCTGACTCCAGAAACGATCCTGGTCTGGCCCGGTAGCAGGTCTGTTTTGGTCGTTTTCATCCTCCTCCACAACTTTGCTTCTGTCGAATCCTCTCAATAAAAAGATAACCAGCGGAAAAAGAATAAGGGCAATAAAAGCAGCGCTCAAAAAGAAAGTCTCTCTCCATCCAAATATCAGGATGAGACTTACAACAGCAATAGGAAAAACTGATTCAGCAAGCGGAAAACCAAGGTGAGCAAGACTTAGCGCTTTCCCTCGTGAAAAAGAGAAAAACCGCCCCATAGAGGTGGCAGCGGTATGGGTAAACATTCCTTGTCCGAAAAAACGGAGCATAAAAATAGCCAAAAAGATCATGATCAGATTTTGCGCCAAACCTGCCAGTAAATTGGCGGCGATCAAACCCGCAACAACCCACAATGTAAATGTTTTCACCGAAGTACGGTCAATGATCTTGCCGGCAAAAATGATGGTAATCCCACTCATTAGTGTAGCACCAGCATAAAGAGAACTATACAGTTTTTGTGTGATGTCAAATTCCTGGATGATTTCAGGGATATACAACGCAAGTAAAAAGGTTTGCCCAAATGCAGAAAAGAAAGTAAGCGCAACGGCAAACAGAATGATCTTGTAATTGGCAATAAAAAACCGGTAATAGTTCATGGAAAATGAATATTAAAAGATTGAGCAGGATACATTAGGTTGCATTTTACACTACTTCCCAGGAAAAATGGAATTCAAGATCGGGGAAGTTTTCCATGGATCTTTTAAGCATCCATTCTGATTCAGCCAGAAACACATGATTTCCATATTTATCGATCGCTACATTGCGATACTTTTGGGTAAGAAATTCCTGCAACTGTTGTGTATTTTTAGAAGTGATCCAAACTGCTTTATGGAAATTAAGGTAATCGAAGCGGCAGGAAGCGCCATATTCATGAAGCAGGCGAAACTGAATAACTTCAAACTGCAGTTCACCGACCGTACCAATGATCTTACGGTTTCCGGGTTGTTGTGTAAAGAGTTGTGCCACCCCTTCATCGGTAAGTTGCCTGATCCCTTTTTCCAACTGTTTGGATTTCATAGGATCAATGTTTACCAGTTCTTTGAATATTTCGGGTGAGAAAGTGGGGATTCCTTTGAAGATAATTTTTTCTCCCTCGGTGATTGTATCCCCAATACGAAAGTTTCCTGTATCATATAAACCAACGATGTCACCGGGATATGCTTCTTCAATGATGGATTTATCATTGGCCATGAAACTGGTCGGATTACTGAATTTAAAGGTTTTGCCCTGTTTTACATGCAGGTAGTTCTTATTGCGAAGAAATTTACCGGAGCAAACCCTCAAAAAAGCAATCCGGTCGCGGTGCCTTGGATCGAGGTTGGCATGAATTTTAAAAACAAATCCAGAGAAATTTTCTTCATCGGGCAATACCCAGCGATGATCGGTTTGTCTTTGAGCGGGCAAAGGGGCAATATCAATGAATGTATTGAGTAATTCGCGCACGCCAAAATTATTCAGGGCACTTCCAAAGAAAACCGGAGCTACTTCGCCAGACAAATAATTTTCTTTGGTAAATGGATCATAAACCCCTTCAATAAGTTCTGCTTCCTCCCTCAGCAGGTCGGCATGCTCACCCACAATGGTATCCAATCGCGCATCATCCAGGTTGTTGATCTCAACGATCTCATCTTCCAGTTTTTGTTTATTGGGTTTGAAAAAATAGATGCGGTTATCGATCAGATGATAAACGCCCATGAATTTTTTTCCCATACCAATAGGCCAACTCACAGGTCTTACCTTTATGTTGAGTTTCTCTTCTACTTCATCCAAAATATCAAAAGGATTTTGTCCTTCACGATCCATTTTATTGATAAAGATAATGACAGGTGTATTGCGCATCCGGCAAACCTGCATCAGTTTTTCGGTTTGGGTTTCCACCCCTTTTGCCCCATCAATAACCAATATCACGCTATCCACGGCCGACAATGTGCGGTAGGTATCTTCGGCAAAATCCTGGTGACCAGGAGTATCAAGCAAATTGATCTTCACGCCGTTGTATTCAAAACCCATGACGGAGGTGGCTACCGAAATACCTCTTTGTCTTTCGATCTCCATAAAATCAGATGTGGCACCTTGCTTAATTTTATTGGATTTTACAGCACCGGCAGTTTGAATAGCACCACCAAACAGCAGCAGTTTTTCAGTAAGGGTGGTTTTACCGGCATCGGGGTGACTTATAATGGCAAATGTTCTTCTTTTATCAATTTCTTTCTGAAGGGGTGACTTTCTAACAGTATTTGTTAAAGATTTCGTTTCCAATATGTTATTTTCTTATGATGATGGATAATGCACAGGCAGAAAGCCTGCTGAAATTTTCTGCAAAAGTAAGCTTTTTTGAGGGGAAACAAAACCATGACATCGGTTTTAGAAAAAACCACTATTCTATTTCGGAGGTGCCAGGTGCAAGATTTTTTGTGCTTTTTCTATCTGCAGCAGAAGTTTCCTCAGCAGTAGCATCTGTTATATCGTTGCCGTTTCCATTTTCAACTGCTTTGGATTCACTTTCCTTTTGCGGATGTGTAAAATTTCCATTATCTTGTAGTTCAGGCAATTGCCATTCATCTTTCTCAATTTTCATCAGTTGCTTTTCCTTCCATTTGGCAACAGACTTTCTGGCAATTTCAACCTCAGCATCAATGATCTCTCTTGTTTTAACCCTTCCTGTCTCGAGGTTTCGTCTGACCTCATTTTGCGATCGTTGTTCGTTTTCTTTGAGTTCAACAGTTGTTTTTCCTGCGGAGCGTGATAATTTCAGTGCTGCATTTTCAGCAATTGCCTTTTCGTGCACCTGAAGCAGGTCATCATAGGGTCCCCTCACAGAAATTAGTTTTACAAATATGGGAGCCGTTTCCACCGCAATAAACAACAGGATAATAAACAAGTTGGCAAGATAAACTGCCCGGCTTTCGCTGGTAAGAACACCCAGTGCGTGAATACGTGCTGCAAAACCGTCGTAGTTATCGATGGTTGCTTTATGTTGTTCAAAAGAATTCTCGCGTGTCTGATAAATTTTTTCCACCTGATTGGTAAGTTGCGCGATCCTGTTTAGGTTTCTTTCGCGGGTTTCTTCCAGGTCTTTTTGTGCGTCCTGCAACTGTTGCTCCTTGATGCGGGCATTTCTGCCAATCCCTGGTCGCCCGCTGGTATTGGCAGACTGAACGCCAAATCTTTCCAGGTCATACTCCTCCTGTTTCAGATTGCGAAATTCTTCTTTCTCATCGATTTCCTGTCTCAAAAAAACAATCTCTTCTCTCCATTCTTCCAATTCGGGATAGCTGTTAAAAACCTCCTGACGTGTTTGTTGTGACTGTTCAATTTTCTGTTCATCAATTTTTCTGAGAATTTCTTTTTCAAATATTTTCAGTTCCAGAGGTTTTGATATCACGAAGGCCAATAAAACTGCGAGCATCAGTCGTGGAAGCGCCATTGTGATCTCTCTTAACCATCCGTTTGCTTTTTTCATACCCGAAACAATAAACCGGTCGAGGTTAAAAATCATAGCCCCCCATATGATGCCAAAAGTCACAGATATTCCCAAACTACCGAAAACGGTAAACAATGCATAAGAGGCAGATATCCCTGCAAACAGACCTGTAAATAAAACGGTACCACCAATACCAGCATATTTGTTGGATTCGGTGGGGCACCTTTTTAAAACAGGAATATTGGCACCTGAACAAAACCAAAAGAAATTTCTGAATATCTTCATTTTATTGATAATTTGGGAGATTTTCACTGCTGGCCCGGGAGATAATGCCCAATATCTGCACATGATATCTGCATGAAAACTCCCGTAATATTGTGCAAAATTAGGCATAAAAGAATGGGGCGATGAATATTTGGGTGGTTCACTCCCGAAATCCCCAAAAAGGGACGATGCAAAGCCGCATGAATAACCGATGAACTTAACCAATGACCCCAAAGAATTTTATTAACAGATCAATCCCCCATGATTATATTTTCGCGCATAGCAGCATCTTTGATACCCGAAAAATAACTTTTCCACCAATAATGGAAAACAAAACGGGTTTTGTTTCTTTCAAAATCAATTTCTCCTGTTCTGAGTTCCTGCCCGTTTTCAGGATTATCAGCATAATAAACAAGTCTTTTCCCAGCCCAATTGGCAGCATTACTTAAGATATTATCTTTTCCCGGCATCAGGTTGATCTCCAGATCCTTGTATTCCATTTTAACCTGTCCTGTTGTGCGCTCATGATCTCCCTGAAAAGAAAATGACGTGTACTGGTGTTCACCTGATTTGATCTCCATGCCTGTAAGAGGGAAAATCGCAGGATTGATCAAATCAAAATCAAATTCTGAGAGACTTCCTTTGGCAGAATACACTCCCCGGTCACTGGTCAGATCATAAGTAAACTTCGCCTGGAGCAAGGGGGAACCAAAAACAAATGCCTTTGCTTCAATGCGCATCAAACTGTCCATTTGAATGGCCTGTTTGTCATTGGTCATATTGAATATACCAGCATTGAGTTTCCGAAATGGCACTTTCCCTGCCTCATCGGCATTTTCAGGCAATTCAGTATACACCACATCTATGTTTTCAAGAGAAATGCTATCCAGTTTCACCGTCAGCGGTGCATTCATAATTCTTTCCACCGGCATAGGAGGTCTTTTGAGGGTATCAAAAGGCAAACCACGGTCTCTGAAAACATCTATACTTCCATCATTAATACGCACATGATCCACAATCAATTGCTTGCTGTTGATAATATCTTCCAGGGAAAAAGGATGGAATGAAAGAGAAGATATTTGTGTTTTTATAATATCTGTTTGCCATTGTATCTTTTTAAGAACCTGACTGTTGGTGAATCTGGGCTGCACCCTCAATCCATGCAGATCCATCTGAGAATGCTGCGTGCTATAAGACAAACTATCTACCGATAGATAATAAATATCATCAAAGTTTTGGAAAAGCAGATCTTGCACTGACAAAAGCTGATCCTTAAAATCCACATGGGGAAGTGAATCACCTTCTTTGAACATCATAGAAAGATCTCCTTTTACAGTAGCTTCGGAAAGCGAGAGCAATGTGAAGGCAGTATCATAAAGATGTGTTTGCAAAAAATCATTTACATGCAAATCAAGATCTTTTATGATAACTTGCTCAACAAGGGTACTATCCTGATGATCATTCATATCTTTCCCAACAGGATTCTGATAGACCGTAGCAGAGATATCAGGAAAAGATAAATCACTGAATTTCAATGTCTTTTTTCTTCTCACCATAGATATCAAACCATCTGTCGATAGCTGAGCATTTTTGATGGTAAAGCGAACAATGGTATTGGGTATATCAGCGAAACCTGCCGAATCAAACACATGTGGTTTTGGTTTAACAGATATGTAGGGCAATGTCAGGTTCTGATAAAAGGCATCAGCTTCTATTTCTTCAGTTTCGATATGATAAAGATCCTGCCCCAAAGGATCAAGCGTGGCAGATAGATTATCTTTCAGTTCAGCAGATAACCTCGTGGGTAGATAGTTGCGAACCCAACATCCTCCCAGGGCAACGATCAAAAACAAAAAGAGAAAGAAAAAAATCACCCATCGGGTTTTTCTCCTTTTTTTTATCCGGTGAACCTTTTTCTTCTTTGTCATATTTCTTTCAAATATTTATTGGATGGGTGCCAAAATCATCATTCTTCTTTGCTGAGAGAAACTTATACCTGGTATGAGCAAGAAAACTCATAATTATATGTGCGCCTGAATAAGAAAGTGTCAGGTGCAAGGCGGGCGAGGACTGAAAAACAGGTGTCTCGTTTAAAATAAGGAGATGACTGTTTTGAAGACCAGCCCAACATAGCAAGTGGCATTTTCCTGCATGCACTAAGAATTGATTAAATCTTCCAGCATTAAACTATAATCATACTGGAGATCTTCATGCAAGGTAACAATTGTTTTTTGAATTTTCTCAAATTGCCTTCTGTACAAATTTGATATAACAGGATAATCGTAAATATGAGCCGGCAATGCCAATAAAAGGGAACAAAAGTGGATAAGCAGTTCGACTTCTACCTTTTTAGAACGCGAAATCCTGATTCGCCTTTGGGCTAGTTTCAGAATACTCCTTACCTGTTTTTTGGCAAAGAATCCTGCTTTTGTATTTATATTGCCAAACATGGTATCCATTTCATCCTTGGTTTCTTTGATAAACAAAGGTTCATTTCCTTTTTCGAAGATCAGATAAGTCAGCAGTTCCTTATTGTCTTTGCTGTATCTTGCCAAACCCAGGCACAGTTCAGAAATCGATTCGGCATCCAAAGATTTCAGGGCATTTTTTATTTCACTGATGGTAGCAATTTGCATCCAAAAAAAGTTTTAAAATTAGTCAGGAGTGGAATTGTTTCTTCAGTGTGCGGATCAGATGATCTAATCCATTGATTTTAATCTCATAAACCGTTTGAAGTTGCATACCCAGTTTCCCTTGCGGAAAACCCTGCCGCTGAAACCACTCGAAGTAATGAACGGGTATATCGCACAAAAGGGTTCCTTTGTATTTCCCAAAAGGCATTTTTGTTTGTACAATTTTCACCAAAACTTCTTTGTCCAGGTCCATGAATATGGGATTTATCTTTTCTGATCAGCAACCTGATCTTTCGGAATTCCACTACTGATCACGCTCTAAAACGTTTATTTTATGGCAATTACACTCATTGACGCTAACCTGTATTTATCATAACCTACCAATCCAAACCAGCATTTTTACGCAACTTTTCCGAAAACGGGTTATCAGCGTAAACTCATTATCTTCATTGTATCTTTAATTAGTGCTTGCAAGAAAACGCCAATTGCTGCGTTGGGCTCGCCTTCAAAA
>CAYMLS010000100.1:0-15347 GCA_964390665.1 uncultured Bacteroidales bacterium
CTTTGACGATTTCTTATCAAAGACATAAAAAATAAGGGTTTTCTTGCTGTCACTATATAAAAACAATGGCCACCATTTGAAACATTGAGGTTTCTCATTTTCCTATCCCGGCTAAATTGCCATAATGGACTGTTATTCCTGTCAAATCGAAAGATAGGGAGGAGACATAAACACGATGAAGCCGATCTGCATTTGTTTGGAATAGATATGTTCGCATTTTATCGGTCCTTCATGTTTTCGTTGGTAAATTTTGCCGGGATCAAGCGAATATTTTCACTAATTTCGTAAGTATTGCCTCTGGATTTTCCAGTTACCTGAAGTAAAATTCTCTTTTATGGGTAAATCCCTTCAGGTGTCTGAAGTTGTCAGGATCATTTTAAAATAAAAATTCTTTTCATGAATCGCTTACTCTTTTTATTCCTTTTTTCCTTTTCCGTTTTTTTTATGTTTTCATCATGCAACCACTCCACCAAAACCTTCTTCAGGGAAGGTGTATCTTTGGAACTTGCCAAATACAGGTTTAAGCAGATCTATGATGTGCATTATAATCTTACTTTCACCATTCCTGAAGAAAAATCAGTACCCGTTAGGGGTAGCCTGCAAATGCATTTCAAACCTTTGAAAGCCAGACATGGTATCATCCTTGATTTTCAGCCGGGTGAACAACATATTCAATATCTCCGGGTTAATGGTGATTCTTCCTATTATTACCTGAACAACGGACATATTTATATAGATGCAGACCTTCTGGTGCCGCGTCAGAATAACGTGATCGAGATCGATTTTATGGCTTCTGATCAGGCTCTCAACAGATCCGAAGATTTTATGTATACATTGCTGGTTCCCGACAGGGCATCCACCGTTTTTCCCTGTTTTGACCAACCTGATCTCAAGGCTACCTTTGATCTTACCCTTCACATTCCATCGCACTGGAACGCCCTTGGCAATGGGATCGAGGTAGATGACCGGATGGAAGAGGATACCCGTTCACTTACTTTTTCTATGAATGAACGTATCAGCACTTATCTGTTTGCTTTTACCGCCGGTGTTTTTGACGTGGAGTCCGAAACAAGAAACAACAGAACCATCAGGGTTTTTCATCGTGAAACAGATTCACTGAAAGTAAAAAATAATTTACCGGATGTTTTTCAATATCATTTTCAGGCGCTTCAATGGCTAGAGGAGTATACGGGCATTCCATATCCTTATCCCAAATTCGACCTTGCTATCCTGCCTGGATTTCAATATAGCGGCATGGAGCACCCCGGTGCCATTTGGTATCGCGACACCCGACTTTTTCTTGATGAGGATGCCGGAATGAACGCCCAACTCAGAAAATCGAACCTGATCGCACATGAAACAGCACATATGTGGTTCGGAAACCTGGTAACAATGAAATGGTTTGATGATGTTTGGTTGAAAGAGGTTTTTGCCGGATTTATGGCCGATAAAATAACATCTCTCGATTTTCCTTCGGTGAATCATGATTTGAGATTTCTTCTTTACCATTTCCCCAAAGCTTACAGCATCGACCGAACTCAAGGCAATCATCCCGTAAAACAAACGCTTGATAATCTAAACAGGGCAGGAACGTTATACGGACCTATCATTTACAATAAAGCACCGGTGGTGTTTGATCAGTTGGAAAAAATCATGACACCTGATGCTTTTCGGTCTGCCGTAAAACAGTACCTGCTTACTTTTATGCATGCCAATGCTACGTGGGACGACCTTGTAACCATTCTCGATGATCACTCCCCGGAAAACCTGACGGAATGGAGTGATATATGGGTATATGGCAAAGGAATGCCTCATATATCTTACAAATGGGAAAGGAATCAAAATGAAAGTCAACTGCACTTCCTGCAAACTTATCCTGATCAGGAAAACCGCATGGCCAAGCAATTTTTGCAGGGTATAGCGATGGATGAACATCATGTTCAACCTTTTGAAGTTTGGATGCACCAGGATTCCGTATCAGTGGATGAATTTGAATCGCAGTGGAATGCCATACTTGCCAATGGGCAGGGCAAAGGGTATGGATGGTTTGAACTACCGGATGATGATGCTGAGTTTTTGATGCAAAACTACAACAGCATTGAAGAAGACATACACAGTGCTGCCATTGCCATGAATGTATTTGAGAATTTTTTGAGGGGAAGCGTTTCTTTGCAAGAATATCAGCAGTTCCTGCTTCAGGCACTCAGTAGTGAGGATAATCCGCTGATCCAGAATTATCTCCTTGAAAATGCAGAGGACATCTTCTTTCATTTTACAAAACCTCAGGCAAAATGGGGTTACGAACTGGAGAAAGTTTTATGGGAGAAACTGAAAAGCGAACCTTTTTCAAATAAAACTTTGTTTTTTGATTTGTGGATCAAGGTGGTAAGGAGCCAGGATGGTATGAACCACATGATGAAGGTTTACAAAAAGGAGCTCTCTTTTCCTGGGTTTAAACCCTCAGACAGGCAATATTTGCAATTGTTGTTGGAAACGTACATGCGTAAACGCGACATAAGCGAAATATTGTTCAGAGAACTGGAATCTATCGATAATCCGGACAGGAAAAAACGTATGGAGTTTATATTGCCGGCATTGTCGCCCGATGATTCTGTCAGGGATGATTTTTTTGCTTCGCTGCGCCATCCGGCAAACCGAAATCCTGAACCTTATGTCATCGATGCACTTTATTTCCTCCATCATCCATTGCACCCTCGTCAGGGAATGGATTACATTGGCACATCACTCGAAATCCTGCCCGAGATTCAGCAAACCGGTGATATTTTTTTTCCGCAAAACTGGCTTTCTGCTACTTTTCAGAATTACCACCAACCGGAAGTGGTGGAAAAGATCAGGTCATACCTTGATCAAAATCAGGAGTTGCCTGATGATTTGAGAAATAAAGTGTTACAATCAGCAGATATGGTGATGAGAGCAGCAGATGCGAAATAAAGTATTTCTATTCAATTTAAGTGTTTCCCTCACAAAAATGGGTATAATTACGATTGTTTTGAATGGATTGAAAATATATCTTTGTTCTCGTTGATAAAATAAAAAATAAATTTTGATTTTGACCAAAAAATGATTACATTGCAATACTGAAATTTTAGTCATTAATTTGGTTGTTTTTATTGGTTAATGTTGTTTTTGTTTTGGTGGTTAAAAGGCAAAAGGCGGGTGCAGGGCCCGCCTTTTGTATTTCACGCAATTCAATGTAAACCATCCCTCCCTTTTTCCTGTATATCGAAAAGTAATTTTTCTTCATTATTCCTGGAAAAAAGCCAATTGGTAATACCATTTTTCCCGGACATGCTGCTGGTCTGTGGCAGCGAAAGATATTTGGTTTATCACCTCAAAAAGAGACCCGCTGGTTTTGTCCCAGGCTATTGATCATCCGTCCCAACTTGCATAGGAATGCTTTGTTATTTTCTGTCAGAAATTGAAGATCGGGAATTAGATATACATGGCAATTTTCTGATTTACATTTTACACTCCAAATGAGAAAAATATACAATCTGATTTTATTGGTTAGGATAATTTCTTTATTTTAGCATTTCAATGACTTCACCCGTTAACAAACAACTCCAATGCATGCCTCGACCATCAGAAGGTCTCATATTTGCTGTTTTTTCAGGTGTTTTTGTTTTGATTTGCAAATATTTATGATTCAATCGCTAAAGAAAACCATATGATGAGAATTTACGGTACAGGAAAAAAATTACTTTACAACACCATCGGGCTCAGTTTGGTTGCCACAGGAATCACCAGCTGTACAGATCAAATCCAGCAAACAGAAAATCCCAACATTATCGTTATATTGGCGGACGACATGGGATATAGCGATATTGGCAGCTATGGAGGCGAAATTCCTACCCCGAACCTTGATCGTTTGGCAGAGAACGGCATTCGTTTTACACAGTTTTACAATGGTGCAAGGTGCGTTCCTACACGTGCATCAATCCTTACTGGTTTGTATGCCCATCAGGCTGGATTAGGGTCTATGGTAAGTCCTTCTGACCGGCCGGGATACCTCGGCAGACTTAATGAGTCGTGCATCACCATAGCCGAAATGTTGAAAATGAATGGCTATCAGACATTCATGAGCGGCAAATGGCATGTAACGCACTATAATTACACGGATCCGGAGCCTACATTGCACCGCCCCACCTGGCCAAGACAGCGGGGGTTCGACAGGTTCTTTGGCACCTTATCGGGTGCGGGAAGTTTTTTTAGTCCCGTGAGTTTGATGAGGGATAATGAATTTATTGAACCAGGGGAAGATTTCTATTACACCGATGCCATCACTGAAAATGCAGTTAAATTTATCAACGAGGCAGAGGAAGATCAACCATTTTTGCTGTATGTGGCACATGTGGCACCTCACTGGCCGCTTCATGCCAAAGAGGAGCATATCAAAATGTTTGAAGACCGTTACCATGATGGATGGGATGCTTTGAGAGGGGAAAGATTTGACAGAATGATGGAGATGGGAGTGATTGATGAAAGATATAGAATCAGTGAACGGGATGAAAAGGTAGTTGCCTGGGAAGATGCCCACAACAAAGAATGGGAAGCCCGTAAAATGGCAGTGTATGCCGCGCAACTCTACAGTATGGATCTGGGCATCGGTAAAATTATCGAAACCCTTGAGGAAAAAGGCGAATTGGACAATACGCTGATTCTTTTTCTTTCTGACAACGGAGCATGTGCCGAAACCATACAGGGGCAGGATACCCGCCACGGATACTTTGAGAACGGAGGAACTGTGCCGGATGTAATGCCTGGTGGACCTGATACTTATGCTGCATATCAGATCCAATGGGCCAATGCTGGCAACACACCCTACCGGAAGTTTAAAAAGTGGACACACGAAGGGGGCATCAAAACCCCTTTGATCGCTCATTGGCCCAATACCATCGAACCCAACCAGATCAATACAACCCATGTGGGACACATCATTGACCTGATGCCTACTTTTATTGAGATGGCAGGAGGCACCTATCCTGACTCACTGAACGGAAATGCCATCACACCTCTTGAAGGAAAAAGTCTTTTGCCTGTTTTTGAAAACCAATCTCCGAATGAACATGAAGTACTCTACTGGGAGCATTTAGGGCATAAAGCAATACGGGAAGGCGACTGGAAATTGGTTTCTGCCGGTGACGATTGGGAATTGTACAACCTGGAAAAGGACCCGGTGGAGATGAACGACCTTGCATTTGATTTTCCTGAAAAGGTTGAAAAAATGGAATCGATGTGGCAGGAATGGGCACAAAGGGCAAATGTTATAGATTGAGTTGCCAGGAAAAGACCAGACCAATTGATGCCATTTATTGTTAGTGTGTAAGTCGTTTTTACTCCGTGATATCTTCCATAACAACAGGTTCATATTTAAAAAGTTGAAAAGAATTGATCTCTGGGATCGTGAATTCGACCTGCCTGGAGCCATCAACATATTGTGTAAAGCTTTTTCCTGCACCGTGCAGCAGGGTAAAACGATACTCTCCTGCCCTCAACCACGAAAGATTAATTTTCCTGGTGCCTGAAGGATTCTTTTCACGGAATATGAGTACATAACCTTCACTTCTGTTTTCTTTAAAAGATTGGAATCCTGTCCATGAAGAACCATCGGGTTTTTCACCTACCGGAAAAATGTACCCATCATGTATGTCTTGTTGCAATGATTTGTATTTTTTGATCAGCGGTGCGGTTTGCATGGCTTCATCGGGTAGGCTGGTCGCCTCGAGCCAGGCAAGGGGCTGCCCCGGCATGGTAATGGCAAAAACATAATTGAAATCGTAACGGTGTGGAGCAAACGGGTCATTTTCCGGATACTTGTCTGGGTTTCTCCACTTATTGAGAAACTCGATCTGTAAGAGCTGAGGTGGGAAATACCAGGATAGCATCCATAAATTGCGCAATGTACGATAAGGATAATAATTACCCCAATCGGTGTAACGGTTTTCAAGGAAAAGATTTCCTGCATAGCGATACGAGAAATAACCTCCACGGGTTCCGGCGGTGAGATCAAGGTTGAAAAATACCCCATTGCTGGTTTTCTCTTTTACTTTTTTAAAAAAACGGATCAGGTTTTCTTCTGCCAATTTTGTTGGGATCTCTATGCCATCGATCTTGAAATACTGAATCCCGGTTTTTTCATGAATATCGATGATGATTTGCGCATCGGTTTCCCAGGTTTCATAGTCGTTGTGGCGCGAAGGATTGAACCACAAACCCAGTTTTATATCTTTTTCTCTTGCACTCTCAATAACTTTATCCAAACCATTTGGAAAACGATCCTGATGGGGTTGCCAATCTTCCGCGGTCCATTTATACCACAGTTGTCCATCCTGCAATGCAGAGTTTTTTGAAAGTCCCTGTTGCCATCCATCATCAATCTGGAGGTGAGAGATTCCTAATTGTTTTGCTTTTTCCAGTTCTGCCAGTATAAATTCTTCGCTGATGCGTCCATCGCGGCCTCTGTCGCCCCAGGTGTTGAGCATGATCATGTTATAATCCTCTGCATTATAATGGATCGACCCCATCAGGTATTGACGCAAATTGATCAGTGCCTGTTGTTGATCATGACCTATACCCATCGTAACCGGATAACCTGATATCCAGGCAGAGGAATCACCTTTTTTGGGAAAACCAGAAAAAGGAATGCTTATAAATTCATTGTGAACCCGGAAATCATAACCAGGGTAAAGTACCTGACTGGTCGTATTGGGTGCTTCTTTCAGGATAAAAACGGTTGTTTCAGATTCTGTCTGCTCTGAAATAAGCAGATTCCCCTTCAGTGTTTTTGTGTTTCGGAAGGGTACAATATGGGTTGAAAAAACCAGGTTGTCATTTATATCGGTAATATCTTTAAACTCTACCGTTGAAATATTCCAATGGGGCATATTTAGTCCCACTTCAGCAATTGCTGCATCTTCATTTTGTCCTGCTGTTTGAAGCACTTGTTCGGTACCATCAGTAATAATGGTGTTGGCATTTTTCAAAACAGAGATCTCATCGTATTTTAAAGCATATTTGACGGTCATGGCAGATATTTCCGGGAAAACCAAGAATTGTTTTCTTACCTGCAAATCCTTGTGTTGATTAATGATCTCGATCAAAAGGTGTTGAGGCAAAAAAAGACTTTCGGCAACACTTTCTATCCGGGTGGATATATTTTCAATAAAAGTATTGCCTGGTAAACGGAATGATGGATTCTTTGCAGTCCAGTGAATTGTTTTATCCCATTGATATTCGCTTATGGCATAGGGGATGATATTGCCTTCATTCCAGAGAAATTTTGCGCCAAATCGAGCGTTCTTGATTGTTAGCGTATCTTGTTCGATGCCGATAAAACAGTCTTGTAGTTCTCCTTTTTGTTGAGGGAACAGGTTCAATACTGTAAAAAAGAAAGAGGTAAGCAGCATAATTTTTTTCATGCACGAAATCCATTAAATTCAAAAGAAACCAATAGAAAATTAAAGAAAGAAGCTTTTTCAAAAAAAACTGAACAACAATTGTAAAATCAGAAATGATCCGGCAAACATACACTCTCTGAACATGTAAAACAAATAATATTTCACTCTTTAGCGGGTTTGTAACACAATTACCGGCTTTTCGTAACCAAAACCCTTACCAACCCGGATTTTGTTTCAGCGAACCCTGGTTGAGGTTGATCTCTCTGATTGGTATGGGCATAAATTCGTGTTTCCCTTTAATGAAAAAGGAACCATCGTCGTCCGTATTTATCTGGTCTGCAAGAATCACTTGCATGTCAATGCCCCATTCAGGATCGAAACTCCATCTGATCAGGTCGAACCATCGGTGACCTTCCAATGCAAGTTCCACGTCACGTTCGTGGATGATCGCCTCTTTTTCAGTAAGCAATGTATACCGTCCGTTAATATCGGTTACCGCCCCTTGTGTGGTTCCTTTTACTCTGACAGTGGCTCCTGTGAGCTCTTCATTGGTTTGGGCATCGGTTACCTTTCCGGTAATGGTATGTTGCGACAAAGCAACATGCGAGATGATCATTAGTAATACCCAAAAGTAGAGTTTTCTGATGTAGTGCAAACGATTGTTCATTTAAGTATGTGTTTAGGTTCGTAATCAATGATTTAATCAATATGGCGTTGTTTTTAAATAAATTTCCGGATCAGTTGAAATCCATTTCGTCAAAAAGTGAATCATAGTCTCTCCAGAAGGCAGGGTCTTCGGGATCAATTCCTCTGATGGCGATGGTGTCTTCAGGCGTGGTTCTTGTGAGTAAGAAAGAAAAAATATCGTCAAATTTTCCGTTTCGCCGGTTGGAGGCAATAAAACCTGATTGGCCGTTTGGTTTCAGAATCATCGAAATATCATCGCTGCTGCTGTTAATAGGGGTACCCATATTCAGGGGCGTTTCGAATCCATTGTCTGATGGTTTTGCAGAGAACAGATCGAGACCACCCATGGTGGGGTGGCCGTCGGAAGAAAAATACAGGTATCCGTCGTGATGGACGTAAGGACCCATCTCACGACCGGCAGTGTTGATGGTAGGGCCCAGGTTCTCAGGTCTTCCCCAGATGCCGTTTCTTTTTTGAATTCTGTAGATATCGGTTTCTCCATATCCACCGCTCATGTCTGAAACAAAATAGAGTGTGTTTCCATCAGGGCTGAGTGCCGGTTGTCCTACAGAAAAATCAGAGTTGATGTTATTGATCGGAATTCTTTCTATGTCTGTCCAGTTCTCACCGTCCCAGAAAGCAGAAAATATAGCCAATTTATTAATGTTTTCTTCATCGTTTAAAGGTTCTATGCTCATGTTTCGTGTAAAGTACAAATGATTGCCATCAGCAGAAATGCAAGCGGGGCCGGTATGAATATCATCATTGATATCCGGTGGTAATTGTTTTGTATTTTCAAGGATATTTCCTTTGATATCAGCCTGATAGAGATTGAAAACCGGCGTTCTGTCGCGGGTATTTCTTTGTCTGGAATTTTGTCCGGTTTCACGTGCTGAAGCAAAAATGATTTTATCCTCTCCCCAAAAAGCGGGTGCAAAATCGTATTCGTTTGAATTTATTTCCTGATAATCAACAAAAATATTTCTGGGTCGTGTGATCATTCTTCTTAAGAAATCTTCCTGTTCAATCTGACGTTCGGCTCTTTTATCCTGGGGGTTGAGGCGGTAGTATTTTTTCATCTGTTGCATGCCCTGGTTAAACAATTGATTGAAGAGTAAAGCATGAGCATAATGATAATGTACCATTTCTTCCACATTACCTGAATTTATTGCTTTCTCATACCATACCTCAGCGCCTGTATAATCGTTCATCATCCTCAGTGAATGGGCAATTTGGGTGAAAAGATATGCATTTTCCGGGTTTTTTCTGACCAGGTCCTGATAAAGTACCACTGCTTCAGCATAATGTTGTTTTGCAAAACTTTCATCGGCTTTTCTGAATTTGTTTTGCTGGAAAGAAAGTAAAATCAAAGTGCTTAAAAGCAAGGTAAAAATGATTACAAGTTGCTTCATTTATTTTTTAATTTAATGGTGTCAATTTTCTGTCAAAAGAACCTGGGTGAAATGATGGTTTCTGTTTTTTCTGATCTGATCACATCAAAAACGATCATTACCTCGTGTGTTCCTTGGTTGTAAAGGTTTAGCTGAGAAATTCCCACATCGTAAGCATATCCAACCCATAATCCGTTAAAGGTTCTGAACTGAAGCATAAAACCAAAGGAATCGTTGATACGGTGTGAAACCCCTGCCACAAATCTATCGCTAAACATGGTGTTCAGATTAATGTCTACTGTAAATGGCATTCCGGGTGCCTGACGTGCCAAAATGGAAGGTTTTAATTTCCAATCCGGTGCAGCATCCCAAACAAATCCTCCGGTCAGAAAAAACTGAGGGGCATCTATCCATTCTTCTGTACTGTTTTCATTCTCTTCGCTAAGAACAACTGTTTGCAGATCCAGGACGGATATTCCCAGGTATACCGAGGGTGTGTAGTAAAACAACCCTGTCCCAAAGTTCAGCATGTTTCTTCTTTCGTTGGTGTTGTGATAAGCCGGATCAGATATAGTGTTGCTAAGTGGATTTAGTTCGTTATGTGCGATGTAAAGCGATTCGTAACCGGTTTTCAATCCCAGCGACAGTTTGCTGGTATTATTCAGATTCAGGTGGAATGCATAATCAAGGTTCAGGCGGTCGTGATTGAGTGGTCCGAGACGGTCTTTCACATAGGATAAACCTAATCCTGATCTTTGTCGGGCAAAGGGGAGATGTGCTGAAATTGTTTGTGTTTGAGGTGCCCCTTCAAAACCGATCCATTGGTGGCGTGAAAGAAAAGCAGCGCTGAAAGTCTCTTTACTACCGGCATAGGCAGGGTTTATCAACACAGGATTGTACATATACTGGGTAAAACCCGGGTCTATTTGTGCTTTGATCATGGGAGGTGAAAAGAAACAGGATACCGCAAATGTCATGATGACAACAAAGTACGGCACACTCAATGTCTTATTCCTGTGAATATAACTGTTATTGGTCATTGGTATATCATTTGATTAAATCAGTCATCCTTTTTAAGCAAAGTGTTTCGCCTGATCCTTCTGCTCAGAGGCAAAAAATGCTTGTTATGGACCGGTTCATCTGTTCAAAATTTTACTTTTACGTATTATGGTCATATTGAAAGAACTCTTTTTTGTTTTTTGTCAAAACGGGGTCATCGTCAATTATTTTTTTATCGCGCCAGATAAATATAACCCTTTTCTACCGGCACATCGTCATTTAGTTTCAGAATGTAGTAATAAGTTCCCACGGGCAGATCCGCACCCGTATTGCTGTTTTTTCCATTCCACGAATTATCGTAGTCGGTCATGCTGAATACCTCAGCTCCCAGCCTGTTGAAGACGGTTAACTCATTACCCGGGTATTGTTCCAGGCCAGGGATCACAAAAAAATCGTGAATATGATCGTTATTGGGTGAAAAAGTATTGGGCACAAAAGGTTTTTCAATATTCACCTGAATGAATACCTGTGAAGTGTCTGATAAACCTTCTGTTGTTGATATCTGATAGATAAGATATTCTGAACCGGTGAACCGGGGTGTGTTTTCATAATCTATCAGAAGGGTATGGTTGTTTGTTATCTCCACAAAAGCACCACTGGGAGGTGATTCAATGATCTGAAGGGTTGTTGGGTCAAGAAGTGGATGTTCATCATTGGCAAGTACATCCACGTCAGCAGATCCTTTCCAGTCAAGGGTTATAAAATCGGGATTGGCAACCGGGTAAAATCTGGGAAATACTTCGGCGAAAGTCTGCAGGGGTTCTGTGAGGAAATCGCCTGTTAAGGTTGCTGTGTTCAGATGATTGCCTGTAAGCAACACAATGGCATCAATGCTCAATTCATTTGTTTGCCCCGGTGCTAAACTGCCCACATTCCACTCTCCGGTCTGGGGGTCGTAATTATTCTCATTGGACGTGGTACTGTTTACATACACAAATCCATCGGTCAGCGGATCTGTTATCAGACTTTCTCCTGCGCTGGTGGTGCCGTTATTGGATACGCGTATGGTGAAAGTTATGGTATCATTTACGATGGGAAATTCATCATTGACTGTTTTTTCCAGCTGAGCCAGGACGTAGAATTGTGGTTCTACATTTGCAGAGTCTTCATTATCAGAAAGAAAAGGATCGTGTTGATCGGCTCTCACACTGGCAGAATTCAGATATGCTCCTTCCGGATTTACAGTAGCCTCTATTTGCAGACTGAAGGAGGTATTGCTTCCCAAATTACCCGGTGTCCATAGTCCGTTCTGCGGATCATATTGTCCTGAGGGAGCAGCAGCAACAAAGGTATATCCGCTGGGGAGCAGGTCAGTAACTTCCACATTGGTGGCTTCATCGGGCCCATTGTTGGTTATTTCGATCGTGAAAATAATATTTGTACCTGGATCGGGCAGAGCATCACTAACAGTCTTATCTATGGTCAGATCGCTAAGTTGAATGCGAAATCGGTCAGTATTGTCTTCTGGAACCGGATCGGTTTGCTCTGAACTGACAGAAGCGTTAAAGGAATAGTTTCCCTGGGGGGAAACTTCCACCCTGATTTCGATAAAAGTGAAATTATTGTTTTCCAAATCCCCAATATTCCAGATACCTGTTGCCGGGTTATAGGTTTCTTGTTCTGTATGTGATACATATCTGTATCCATCCGGAATGATGGCGGTAACACTGGTTCCTGTCGCATTATCAGGCCCGGTATTGTTTACGGTCAGGATAAAGGTGATGGTATCTCCGGTATTGGCCAGAAGATTGTTGGTAACAATGCCTATCCTCAAATCGCTGACACCTTCCTGTATGGACTTCTGATCGTTGTTGGAAGCTAAAATTTCAGTGTCATCCTGCCTTTCATAAAAGGAAGTATGGGCGGCAGCCCGGAATATAAGATCAGCATTGAGAAAAAGTACCAGAAAAATGGATAACGAAAGAACTTTTGTTTTGCTCATAAAATATTCCGGTTTGTGTTGCTTGTTTTTGTTTTGATTACCACTATACCTATTTTATTATCTGAATTTTGTGTTTGCTTATACCCTTGTTGGTGATCACCTGAAGAATATACATTCCAGGTTCCAGATTATCAACCTGAAGTGTTGTCTCGTGGTTTTGGATTTGTGTATTCCTGTAAATAAATTCACCATTAAGGTTTAGCAAATTTACACTTTCCATGAAATCATTGGCAAATATTTTAACATGATCTTTGGCCGGATTAGGGAATATGCGAATATTTTCATGCTGAACAGATTCTGCTGATTCCACGATGTCAAAATTGGCAGTAAGGTAATAATGATCTTCCTGCATCGTAACAGTAAATGCTGCTTCACTGCTTACAACCTGGTTTGCCTCATCTGTCCAGTTGATAAAGGTATACCCTTCTGTGGGCTGAGCAGTAACATTGATTTGTTGTCCGGCAGAAAAAACGCCATCTCCTTTTACATTGCCCGACCCGGGTGGGCTACTATACAGGGAAAGCAGATACATCCCTGTTTGGTTGTACTTTTCTAATCTGAAATCATCCAGAAACCAACTGTGGGCATTTTTTCCCTGATAGCGGAAAGCAAGATAAACAGTATCTTCTGCTGTGGCGTAAAAATAATCTGTGCTTTCTGTCCATTGCTGGGTTACATTCTCGGCATACCAAATTTCTTTAAAACCATCCTCCTGGGGAAGATCGCTTTGGGTTGAGATCATCAGACTGTTCCGTCCATAAAAACCAGTCCACATGTTGTAAGAATGAAAGGAGACCTGGTATATCCCGTCTTCTTCTATCATAATGCCGGGTGTTACCAGCCAGCCATCGTTCATTTCCTGCACGATACCATAATCGTGAAAAGCACTGAAATTGCCACCTGGAGTGTGGTTGAAAACATCAGATACTTCCCAGAAACGTCCATCACCCTGAAGATTTTCTCCTCTCCATCCGTAAGGAGGGAATGTTTGCGATTCGTAATCTTCTGCCCAGGGCATGCGTGTAATGTGGAATGTTTCTCCAGAGGCAGTGTGGTGCATGGAAGCGGTAAGGTTCAGGTCATTTTCGGGCATTTCAAAAACATATTCAGGGTTGCTGGTTAGCACCTGGTTTTCATCTGACCAGTTAACGAAGGTATATCCCTCTGCAGATGCTGCTGTAACCAATACCATTTCACCGGGAATAAACGTCCCGGTACCACTCACTGAACCTCCGTTTTCCGGCGTTATCATGACCGATACATTATATACCTGTTGACCGGTGTTGTAAAAAAAGGCGGTCAGGATAAGGTTTTCTGCCGGCATGTTAAAAGAATAATCCGGTGTATTGCTTACGACGATTCCGTTTTGCCGCCAATTTAGAAATTCAAACCCTTCTGCCGGAATAGCAAGGATAGAAACCAGTTCATCAGTCAGGAAGTTTCCGCTACCCAGTATTTGACCATTTTCATTGTTTTCGGTTTCGAGCGACAGGGCATAAAGTCCTTCGTTGGCTTCTTCTTCGGTTATGAAATGGGCCGTAAGGGTTGCATCTTCAGCAGGCATTGTAAATTCAAACGATGCCTCACTGCTGATGGATACGCCATCAATACGCCAGTTCTGGAAAACAAAACCGGGGTTGGCCGTTGCCAGCAAACCGATGGTCGTACCTGTTGGGTAATAACCTGACCCTGATACCTCACCAGCTTCGTTGTTGCTTGGAAGAAGATTCAGTGTAAAAGTTCCATCGGGAAGGAAAATGCCGGCTGTGGACGTAGGTGCATTCTCCAGGGTTAGGTCGTAATTGGAAGCATCTTCGCCTTCGATCTGTGCCTGCACAATGCTTACGGTTATTTCTTCATCCGGATCGGGCTGGGCAAACTGTGCAACTATTCCGGTAAGTGTGGCATCATCCAATTCCAGTAAACCTGGTACACTCAGATCATTTAGTTCTATTTCAGCGTCAACAGTGCCATCATAGGGTTTATCTGATACTGTAAAACTACCTGAAATTGAAACAGGTTTGACAGTAATGGTCATGGTTCCGTTGATATGAGTGATGGTATAATTTCCAAGGCCGATACCCTGAGCATCGTCTGTAATAATATCATAATTGCCTGTGGGAGCATTTTGTGTTGTTCCGTCACTTGTAAAGCTGAGCGAAATGATCTGATCATCACTCAAAAGTCCTTCAACAGTGTATTCATCACCATCAAAAATATACAATGACCCGTAAACTTTCTCAAAACTATTGGCAATAACAGAAAGGGGCGCCGGCAAAATGCTTAGTGAAGCGGTTTGGTATGTGATCAGGTAGTTGGTGCTTTCATATCCGGATGGAATGATCTCATATTCTCCCACATCAACAGCTTCAACAGCACTTCCTGAAAATGTAAGTTCCCCTGCCAGGTCTGTTTGGTCTTCACCAGCGGCAAACCCCTGATAACTGACTGTAAATGCTTCAAAAACATTGGCATTATAAGTAAGAGAAATGGGGTTGGCGGCAATGATCAGATCGGCTGGTGTTATGATGAGTGTTCCGGAAATGTATTCGATGTTGTAGTTTACACTGGTCAGACCGGAGGGAGTAATGGTATATTCTCCTGCATCAACCGCATCTGAGTTTGTAAAAGAGAGTGTTCCGGAAAGCACAGATGCATCTTCGATGTTAACAAAACCTTCATAATTGACCTCGAAAGAAGGGTGTGCAATACCGGTATAAGTTTTATCAACATCTTGCGCGGTTATGGTAAGGTCAATTTTACTAATGGTTGCAGTTGCAATTCCTGAATTTGTTGTTAGTTGATAATTTTGTTGATCGGATCCACCAGACAAGGTAATATTTGTAAAGT
>CAYMLS010000101.1:0-15190 GCA_964390665.1 uncultured Bacteroidales bacterium
ACGAAAGCCTTGTCTTTGACGATTTCTTATCAAAGACACAAAAAGCAGGAGTTTTTTTGCTGACAATATATTTGGAAAAGAAAACTCACAATTTTATCTGTGCCTGCAAGAAAACCCTGAGAAGAGTTGATATCAAAGGGGGGAAATCGATTGTTACATACTGATCATTTCACAAGAAGATCACCTGATCATCTTTGGTTATTCTTTATCTATTTTGATATTTTTCACATCTGAAGGCAAATATCCAAATTTGGATTTGAAACAACGTGAGAAGTGTGAGATATTTTTAAAACCCACCATGTCAGATACTTCACTGACTGTATAAAGTCCGGTGGCAAGAAAAGAATATGCATTCTTTAACCTAACTCCCTGTATTAGTTCTGAAACCGTAAGTCCGGTAATGTTCTTAATTTTCAGGAATAGTTGACTTCTTCCGATCCCGATTTCTCTTTGCAGCTGTTGAATACTTAATTCCGTATTATCTATATTTTTTTCTATGTAAGCAACCGTTTTTTCAATCAGAGGATCAACATCATCTCCGGAATTATCGGTTTCCGTTGGTGTTACCAGAAAAGTTTTCGCGAATTGAAATCTGAGGTTACTTTTCAGAGTCAGCAGATTTCTAACCTTCATGAGCAGTATCGTTGTATTGAAAGGTTTGGAAATATAATCATCCGCTCCTGCTTCGAATCCTGTTAACTGATTTTCTTCTTTTGACAATGCCGTAAGCAAAACAATTGGTATATGGCAGGTCAGGGGTTCTTTTTTAAGACTCCTGCACATCTCAATGCCATTCATATCTGGCATCATCACATCGCTGATAATAAGGTCAGGAATCAATTCCAATGCTTTACCAAAACCTTCCTCGCCCGTTTGGCAGGAGTTCACATTGTATCGATCCTCTAAGATTGTTACCATAAACTCATTGAGATCTTTATTATCTTCCACAATAAGGATTCTCTCTTTGGTTTTACAGTTACCAGTTTTGGGATCTTCAGGCAAAGGATTTTCTTTCAGAAGAGATGATTCGGTCACCAGTGAGGAGATATCAACATTATCCAATTGTGCGAGATGATTGGTAAAATATAATTGGAAAGAAGATCCTTTTCCCACTTCACTAATGGCTTTGATCTGGCCCTGATGAAGATCGGTCAGTTCTTTTACCAATGCCAATCCCAGCCCCGTGCCTGAAGTATCATGAACACCATCTTTGCCTGACTGATAAAAAGGTTTGAATATTTCTTTCAGGTCTTCGCGTGAAATACCTTTACCTGTGTCTGATACCTCAATGAAAATCATATCCGGATTACCCTTGTCTTTGATTAGTTTACAGGTAAGATCAACCCTACCCTTTGGGGGTGTAAATTTTATGGCATTGGACAACAGGTTGCTCACAATCCTTTCAATGGCAGAAATATCAAATTCCCAATAAACAGATGGATAATTGCTGGAAAAATTCAGTGTTATGTTTTTTGATTCAGCAAAAGAAGAAAACCCATCCTGTATGCCTTTTAAAAAGGGGATCAGGTCTTCTGTTACTTTGTGTATGGTAAATTTCCCTTCATCAATTTTACGTAAATCGAGAATTTCATTGGTTAAGTGATATAGTTTTTCAGCGTTTGATTTCAGAATTTGAAAATACCGTTGTTCTTCCTTATCATTATTTTTTTGCTTTTGCATCAATTTCTCCAGGGGAGTGGTGATCAGTGTTATCGGTGTCCGAATTTCATGGGTAATTTTGGTAAAAAAGTCTAGTTTAAATCTATCCAATTCTCTTTCCTTTTCCAGTTTCAAAAGTTCGAATCTGTTTTTTGCTTTTATTCTCTCCTTTCTGATGGTCATATATCTCGACAAAACCAATACTCCCCCTACTACTATTACATATAAAATATATGCCCACCAGGTTTGCCACCACGGGGGTTTAATATTGATATCTAAAGATATACCGGATTCATTCCATATGTTGTGACTGTTGCCGGCTTTAATACGCAATGTGTATTTACCATGAGGAAGGTTGATATAAGATATGGTTCGGTTTGATCCAATGGACACCCAGTTATCATCAAAACCTTCCAGTTTTACAAGGAATTGATTATGTAGTGGTTTAAAGAAATCAAGTGCTGAAAATTCGAAACTCAACCTGTTTAAGGAATGATTTAAGGTTATCGATTCAACAAGCGCCTGATTTTTTGTAGCAGGTGAAACCTTTATTTTATCATCATATGCAAAAACAGATCTGTTGTTGACTTCAATCCTTGTAATTACTACTTTGGGAGCGATATCGGTTTTTACCACACTATCAGGGTGAAAACCAATCATTCCGAACCCGGAAGGAAATAAAAACCTACCATCTGAAGATTTCAAACTGGTTGAAAATATAAATTCGGCATTGGGTAGACCATCTTCGATATCAAAATTTCGAATCTGCGGAATGGGTAACGATGATTGCCCGTAGTAATTCAGGCGGGTTATGCTTCTGTTTGTTTGCAACCAAATATAACCATGTTCATCTTCGATGATTGAGAAAACAACATCGTTGATCAGTCCATCCTTCTCATCAAGATGAATAAACTCATCTTTGTCAAACAAATACAAATTAACTCCCCCACCATTTGTTCCGATCCATATGTTTCCTTTTGAATCTTTAAAAAAATTCAGTATATCATTACTGGATATCTGACTCTCTCCGGTATAATTGTTTACGATATTTCTGATTTTATTGGTGTTTTTATTGAGAATATCAATGCCATTGGTTAAATGGCCTATCCAAATATTTCCCAAACTGTCCTGGGTTATTCTTCTTACCGATATTCCGGAAATCACATGCTCACCCCCGTCAGGGGTATAATGAGCATCAACATTCAGTTTACGATCAAGCTTTAATAATCCTTCTTCATGTAACCCCACCCAAACATATTTTTCATCATCGGCAAACAGATCGAATATCTGAGCATACCTTGCATGATTTAAAAATGCCTTTGGTTTTGTAAACTTTGCTTTATTTACGTGAAAAACCCACAGTCCGTGACCCCAGGTTCCGATTAACAGTGAATCTTCTGCAACAGGTAAGATACTTGTAACGATAAATTCACCAGAACTCTTTACATTTGGTTTAAACTTTTTAAAAGTGTTCTTTTTCTGATCAAACAAAAGCAATCCTTCTTCACTGGCCAAAAAATATTGATTTTTCTTTGTTTCAATGACAGAATGGATTTTGTTTCCGGGATGCTCCCTCTTCTCGGGAAAAGGCACAATATGCTTAAAATCATCATGATACAGATAGTATTTGTAAACCCCCATGGATTGATTTGCAGCCCAAAGTAAATTGTGATTATCCAGGTAAAGGGCATTGAATCCAACATTTTGAGGATATCTTGGAAAACTCAAATGCGACGTGAACTCGGAAAACTCTTCGTTATTAATGTCAAAAATAAAAATACCGCCATATGTTGCCAGATAAAATCCATCACCATTGGGTATCATTTCATTGATAAGATTGGGGAGTGCTTTTTCCGGTAAATTGTTTACAAGAAACTGTTTATAATCTCCGGTTTCAAGGTGATATACAAAAAGCCCCCCACCTGCTGTTGCCAACCATAATTTTCCATTATCCTGAATTATTTCCGTGATATAGGGAGTAATAATTCCTTCGAGGATGCTTATGGCTTTATGATCTTCAATTACATACAGTCCGTGTCCTTTTGTTCCAACCCACATTTTCCCGGATAAATCAAAGAAAAAGGTTTCAATATCAATATGTTCGGGCAGTCCTTCAACAGTGTAAGGTATGATCATTTCTGACTCACGGGAAAACTGATACAAACCATTGGTTGAGGCAAACCATATTGTACCAGTTGGATCTGCACTAATTTCATATATGTGATGAAACAAGGGTTCTGATGATGAACCGGGCGTCTGCATAGGAAACTCAGAAAAAGTTTCATTTTCTCTGTCGTATTTGTATATTTCGTTTCCACTGGCTCCAATCCAGAGATATCCATCGGCATCTTCATAAATACTATGAATGATTTTATTTTGGAAAGCTCCATCCTCTTGTTTGTTGTAAAGGTACTTCACACATTTATAACCATCGTAACGGTTAAGTCCATCGTAGGTACCAAACCAAAGAAACCCCTCCGAGTCTTTGAAAATTGTTTTCACCTGACTATGAGACAACCCATGCTCACGTGAAACACCGGAAACATAGAAATAATGACTTTCAGCGTTTTGAGAATAGATAAATTGAATTGAAACAATGGAAAACAAAAGAAGAAAACCGCCAAGTCTTATCAGGTAAAAAGCATTGAAAAGGTAAGAAAAAATATTTTTGAAACACATAAAACAGATTCTTAAACAGATAAAAAGGCAACCTTTATGCTGCTCAGGTTAGCAATTGTCCTTCTCAAAAGTTTCAGACATTGGTATAATAACCTGCTATCTCTTTGTCACAAATTTAATCATTATTTTAAGCATCGTCCAAATTCCTGATGAGACCATCTGTTAAATAAAATTTCACGGATTGAGAGAACATTTTTTCGGACGCCCAGAACACACCAGATATGGATCACTACTTATTTTCGCAATTCAAAAGAAGTTCACCAAACAACCCATGATCCATTAAAAACAATGAATTATCCTAAAAATTATAACCAAAGAATAAAAAAGCAACTGTTTATTGGTGTGCCAATGGTTTTAGCGGCCGGTTGCGCTATTTTTCCTGAAAAAGAGGCAGAAGAACAGATTGTACCCAATATATTGTTTATCCTTACCGATGATCTGGGTATAAATGATTTGGGAAGTTATGGCAATGATTATCATGAAACTCCACATCTGGATTCGCTGGCATCAGAGGGAGTAAGATTTACGCAGGCATATACTTCCAGCCCTGTTTGCTCTCCAACAAGAGCCAGCATTCTTACCGGAAAAAACCCGGCTGAATTACATTTGACGGATTGGATTCCTGGAAAACCTTCAAGACCATCAGAAAAATTACTTGCACCCGGGTTCAACCACCATCTTCCATTAGATGAGACCACATTGGCCACTTTGCTGAAAAAACTGGGTTATCATACTGCAAGTTTTGGTAAGTGGCACCTGGGTGGCGAAAATTCCCTTCCTACAGATCATGGATTTGATGTAAACATGGCAGGAAACCATGCAGGACTTCCTCCCTCATACTTTTATCCTTACATCAAAGATGATTTTGTATTACCTGACCTAAGCACCGGGGGTAAAGAAGGAGAATTCCTTACCGACAGACTTACCGACGAGGCACTTCAGTGGATAAAAGAAAAAAAGAATGAGCAATTTTTTATGTTTCTTTCCTATTTCACTCCTCACATATGGCTCGAAACCAAACCCGAACTTTTGGAAAAATACACGCAAAAAGCAGAATCAGGAGAGTTTGAAGCATCGGTTGACCCCGTTTATGCCGGTATGATTGAAACCCTTGATCATAATATCGGTAAAATCATGAGCTTTTTGCAAAAAGAAGGATTATTGGAAAACACCGTTGTTGTTTTCTATTCAGATAATGGTGGAGTAAACAGGGACCTTGGGTTGGACCCGATTACGGATAATGGCATTTTCAGAGAGGGCAAAGGACATTTATACGAAGGGGGCATCAGAGTACCCCTTATCCTCTATTGGAAAAACAAGATAGAACCTCGCATTTCAGATGTTCCATTTACCAGCATGGATTTTATGCCAACCTTTGGTGAGATGACAGGGCAACAATGGGAAACCCGCGAAGGTATAAGTTTTCACAGGTACCTTACTCAAAATACAAAGCCCGAACGTAATGCAATGTTTTTTCACTACCCTCATTATAGTTATCAGTTAAGCACTCCCTCGGGAGCCATCCGATCAGGAGATTTTAAGCTGATCGAGTTTTTTGAAGATTTCTCCGTAGAACTATACAATATTCAGGAAGATCCATCGGAAAGCAATAATCTGGAAAGCACCATGCAAACACTTCGTGATAGTTTAAAATCAGAACTACATCAATGGAGGGAGGAGGTTAATGCAGCGATGCCTGTTCCCAACCCTGATTTCGAAGCAACAGGAAACCAGTAAAAAAGGCCAACACCTGAGCCCATTCTAAAAAGTATTTTGTAAACAAATCACACTACCCGAAAATGATTTTAATGCTTAATAATCAGACGTTTAACATAGTTTTTTCACAGACCGAAGATCTGTGCAGTCAAATTCTGAAAACAAATTTTCGGAATGGACACATACTTATAGTTTGAAAAACAGTAAAACTTTGATTTCGGTTACGGTCAGATTCAGACCGAAACCACTCAAACCCCAGGTAATTAAATAATAACAAGCACCTTAGTTAACGATTAAAACCAGTATTCTCAATTCATCACATCAATTTAATAACCTTTATGCAAGAAAGAAATAACCCAGACTCCTATTTTGAGTTTGATGATGAAAACAGGGAGGTCATCATCAAACGCTACGATACTCCCACCCCCTGGATGAACTATTTGTCCAATGGAACTTTTCATACCATGATGTCGCAGGCAGGCGGAGCGGTGGCATTTTACAAATCGCCCCAGATATGGCGTATCAACAGGTACCGGTTTTACCATTTACCGCATGACAGATCGGGTATGTATTTGTATTTGCGAGATAAGAAAAATAAAAAATATTGGTGCCCCACTTCCGAACCTGCGCCTGCCAAACCCGAAAAATGGAATGCGGCTCATGGCATGGGGTATACCCGGTTTATGGCACAGCATAAAGGACTTGATGCCCGTCTGAAATATTTTGTTGCTCCTGAAGACAATGTACTTCTTTGGAACCTGAAACTAACCAACCTTTCGGAAGAGGAGAAAAACTACGATATTTTCGCTTTTGTAGAATTTGGCATGATGGAGTTTCTGCGTGAAGTTTCATGGGTTTGCTACATGAAACACCAGATGACTGTATATTATCAGAACGATTTCAACAGTCTCGTATTTAAGTACGGCGTGGAAAACCAACCCAAACCGGAGGAAACACCCCTGGTTTACATGGCAAGCGATCACCCTTTAAAGGGTTACGATGGAGACAGGGATGAATTTATTGGCACCTATCGGTCAGAGGCTGACCCTTTGGTTGTGGAGCAATCCAATTGCACCAATTCCACATTATTTGGCGGAGATCCCTGTGGTGCACTTCAGATGGAGGTAAACCTTAAACCTGGCGAAGAAAAAACCATCAACGTTTATCTGGGTTGCGAAATGAATGAAACATTGATCGGACAAACACTTTCTAAACTGCGCCAGGAAACTTACATAGAAACCGCCTTTGATTCGCTTCGTAAGATTTGGAAGACACATTTCGATGGGTTTCATTGTCAGGTGCCACATCAGAATGCCCAAAGGATGATCAATATCTGGAATCCCTATCAGGCACAGCGAAACTTTCTTTTCTCACGAAACATCAGTTTTTATGCTACGGGTACTTTCCGTGGAGTAGGATTCAGAGATACCTCGCAGGATATTTTATCACAAATTCCACTGAATATTGAAAGTGCCAAAGACAAATTAAGGATGCTTTTAAAAGAGCAATATCAGGATGGTCACTCCAATCACTACTTTTTCCCTTATGAAGGATGGGACCCGGTAACCACCATTCATTCTGATGATCACCTGTGGCCTGTGCTTTCTGTTTGGAACATTGTTGCAGAAGAAGGAAGCTCCCACTTTTTGCACGAGAAAATCCCCTTTTTCGATGGAGGTGAGGACACTGTTTATCAACACTTGAAAAAAGCGGTAACGTTTACAATGAATAACATTGGCCTGCGTGGATTACCGCTTATGCTGCGTTCCGATTGGAATGATCAGATGTTTAAAGTATGTCGCGAAGGCAAAGGCGAAAGTTTTTGGACCTCCATGCAACTGGGAGTGATGCTGCCCAAAATGGCAGAGTTGGCAAGGATTCTGAAAAAGGAATCTGATGCAATATGGTATGAAGAAATTTACAATCTTCAAAAAGACATCGTCAATAGTATTGGATGGGATGGTAGCTGGTACCGCAGGGCGATCATGGATAATGGATTGTTTCTGGGAACCAAAGAAAACCCGGAAGCAAAGATCTGGCTCAATGCTCAGGCATGGGCCGTTTATTCAGGTTATGCGACTCAGGAGCGGGCGATTCAATGCATGGATACTGTAAAGCAAACCCTTGATTCGGAACTGGGGATCAAACTCATCGATCCACCCATCACCAATTTCCCTGACCCCAAAGATCCACTAACCCATTATAACAAGGGAACAGGAGAGAACGCAGCAGTTTTTTGCCATGCCAATACATGGGCGATCATAGCAGAATGTATACTCGGAAGAGGCGACAATGCATGGAAATATTTCCAGCAGCTGATTCCTGAGGTTGCTATGCGAAAAGCAGGTCCCTGGAGATACAAAGCAGAACCTTATGTGTATGTTTCTAATCTGTTCGGACCTGATTCCGATAAGTTCGGACTGGCGAATGTTTCATGGCTTACTGGCACCGCCAGTTGGATGTATATTGCAGCCACACAATATATACTGGGAGTTCGCCCGGAGTGGGAAGGTTTGCGTATTGACCCGTGCTTGCCATCTGATTGGGAAGAAGTCGCGCTGGAAAGATTCTTTAGAAAATGTAAAGTTAAAATCAACATAAACAAAACCAAAGGAATCTGCAAAGGCAAGATCAGTTTAAAGATCAATGGGCAGGAAAACCAAAACTCACTGATACCACAAAAGTTGATTGAAAGCAATAAAGAATTGCAGGTGGACGTCCAAATTAGATAATTAAAAATCTGATTATCAATGAATAAAACAACAACGGACGCTGAGAACAATCATTCGGACTGATGGAAAAACAACAGTCCTGACTTTGCCATAATTTTAACGACACTAAAAAAAACACAACCTACTCTATCAATATGAATACAAATAACATAATACCAGAAATTTGTAAACATGAATCCCATTCAACACATTTCATCATGTTCGGGTTATTGATCGCAACGCTGCTTTTTTGTTCCCCTTTATCCACCTTTGCAAACGTTTCCGGTGAATACCAGGAAAAAAATGTTACCGGCACCGTTGTAGATGCCTTTACTGAAGAGCTACTGATAGGTGTAAATGTTGTGATAAAAGGGACTACCATAGGTTCAGTAACAGATGTGGAAGGGAAATTCAGTCTTGAGGTCCCTTCGGAGGAAACAACACTCAGAATATCTTATATTGGTTATCTTGCCGAGGAAGTCGTTGTTAATCCGGGTGATAACATTACAGTTGAACTTTCCCCCTCTGTAGAACTGCTCGAAGGTGTTGTGGTAATGGGTTATGGCACTCAAAAAGAACGCAATGTGACCGGTTCTGTATCCCACATGCGCTCCGACGACATAAGAGATATGGCTGTCACCAGTTTTGATCAAACCATGCAGGGTCGGTTGGCCGGCGTGGTGATCACACAAAACTCATCTGCTCCCGGCGGGTCTGTGACCGTAAGAGTGCGCGGTGCTACAAGTGGAACCAGCAATGAGCCACTTTATGTTATTGATGGTGTTCCCATTTATAATGATAATAACCTGAGTGCTGTTTTGAGTCCCAGCGGTGGTGGACAACCGCAAAATGTGCTTGCATCACTCAATCCTTCAGATATTGAAAGCATTACAGTTCTTAAAGACGCATCCGCCACATCCATATATGGTTCAAGAGGAGCAAACGGAGTGGTACTGATCACCACACGGAGAGGCGAAACAGGTCAAACCAGGGTATCCTTTGAATCCTATGTTGGGTTACAGCAAATTTCCAAAAGATATGATCTTTTGAATGCACAGCAATTTGCTTCTCTTTCCAGAGAAGCTGCATTAAATTCAGGATTACGCGTTTATCTGGGCGATGACGAATATTTCACCGAAATACCACCATTTATTGACCCTAATTTAGTGGGACAGCAACTGGGAGAAGGGACAGATTGGCAAGATCAGATCTTGCAGACGGCGCCCATGCAAAACTATCAATTGTCCATATCAAGTGGAACAGAAAAAGGGAACTATGCACTCATGGCAGGTATTTTTGATCAGCAGGGTATAATAAAAGGTTCGGATTTCAGCAGGTATTCCATGCGCTTAAATACCAATTATACCGTCAGCGATCGTATTGTTTTCGGATCGTCGGTTGCTTTAACACGAAGTTTAAGCAATCTGATCCCTTCTGACGGTATAGAAGGTTCGGGTGCTATTATTGCTCCTGCCCTGTCTTATCTTCCTGTAATTCAACCTCGCAGAGATGATGGGTCTGTATCGGTGGGTGTACCAGGATATTTCGCCAATATCAAAAACCCTTTGATCCCCATAGAACTCAATGAAATGAATACAACCAACAACAGGGTGATCGGGAATGTATTTACAGAAGTTTCTTTACAGGAAAACCTTACTTATAAATTAAATGCAGGGTTTGACTACAATGACAACAAAGGTAATCTCTTTACCCCGGTTTTGAACAGAGCAGGTTTTGATCCGGAAAACTCCAGCAGGAGTCAAATGACGATTGTGGAAAACATGTGGTTACTCGAAAACACCCTGAACTATTCGGCCAGAATTTCCGATAATCATAACATGGAAGTGTTGGCAGGATACAGTGCGCAGGAGTTTCACAGAGAGTTCACCTATATTTCAAAGAGAAATTTTTCAAATATCGACAATAACACCTTTAACAATGCACTCGAAGTGGATGGGGCAACCGGTGGATTGTTTTCCGAGTATGCGCTTTTGTCCATGTTTGGACGAATCAACTATGATTACGCAGAAAAATATCTCACCTCATTTACATTGCGTAGAGATGGATCCTCAAGGTTTGGTAAAGCCAACAGATATGGAATATTCCCGGCTTTCTCGGTCGGGTGGCGATTATCCGATGAACAGTTTTTGTCCAATGCCCCGGCATTCAGCAATTTAATGATCAGATATTCTTACGGTATTTCAGGAAATCAGGAAATAAGTAACTATGCTGCAACAGCACAAACTGCAATTCCCGAAGTAGCATATGGTTTTTCGCGAAATACCCCAAATATGGGCACCTGGCCGCTATCAATCCCTAATGATGCTCTAAGTTGGGAAGAAACTGAGCAAAGCAACCTCGGTGTTGATATAGGAATTCTGGAGAATCGTTTTGAAATTACACTTGACTATTACAGAAAAAAAACAACAGGTGTGCTTGTTTACATGAATCCACCCATTTTGGCCGGTTACTCCGAATCGTACTGGGAAAATGCAGGAACCATTGAGAACCAGGGATTCGAAGCACTAATCAGTGGTCGGTTGATTTCCACCCCGAATTTCAGGTGGTTGTCTGATCTGAACTTCGCATTGAATGAAAATACGGTTGTTTCATTTCCCGGAGCAGATGAAGGGTTTATCCTTGAATCTACTGCCAACGGCAGAGCCGGACAAACTTACCTTTTTAATGGGCAGCCTTTGGGTAACTTTTACGGATATGAAACAGATGGTGTTTTCTTGAACCAACAGGAGGTAGATGCACATGTTAATGATCTGGGAGAACCCATTCAACCTCAGGCAAAACCAGGAGACATCAGGTATGCAGATGTGGATGGAGATGGTATTATTTCTTCTGGCGACCGGACTGTTATCGGTAATGCAATGCCTAAACTTACGCTGGGTTTTACCAACAGGATAACCTGGAAGCAGATCGAGCTAAGTGCTTTTATATATGCCCAAACAGGCAATGATGTTTTCAATGCTACAAGATATTACCTGGAGGGTATGCTCGGCGATCGCAACCAAACGGCAACCACCCTCAACCGATGGGTTTCAGAAAGCCAACCAGGTGATGGAAAAACACCCAGGGCTACCAAACTCGATCAAAACCAAAACTGGCGCTTTTATAGCGACAGATGGATTGAGGATGGGTCTTTTATGAGATTAAGAAACCTTACTGTTTCTTATACCTTACCAGATTCGTGGGTTCAAAACATCAACATCAGCAGATGCAAACTCAGCATTACAGGGCAAAACCTTTTTACCATCACGAACTACACAGGGTTTGATCCCGAAGTAAGTTCCAATGCTCAATCTGCTTATTTCCCAGGTTATGATCTTGGTGCATACCCTTTGGCAAGATCAGTTATTTTTAACATCAATGTGATTTTTTAAAAAAGTTTAATCATGAATAAGTTACAACGTATCATTGTACTGATTTCTATCGTTTTTTTCTGCCAATGCAGCGAGGACTTTCTGGAAAGAGATAATCCGGCTGCTTCTACCATCGAAAACTTTTTTCAAACCGAAAATGATTTTGATCTGGCATTAGCAGGTGTTTACAATATTCTTGTTCGCGCTGACTATTATAACGGATATCTTGTAAGGTATCTTGAAATTGCTTCGGATGATGCTAATCCAGGCGATGATGCCCTTTTCAATTCTTTAATAGGCAACGACATCGATAACTTTAGTATGACACCCGAAGCCTATACCACCATGAATATTTTTTCAAGCAGTTATATTGGCATTGCTAGAGCCAATACTACCATTGAAAGGGTACGGGCATCTTCTTTAAACGAAAATTTCAAAACACAGGTAGAAGCAGAAAGCCGGTTTCTGCGGGCATTATTCTATTTTAACCTCGTGAGATTATATGGAGACATTCCTTTAATCTTAAAAGAAATTACCGACCCAAAAGAATCATTTATCCCAAGAACACCTGCTAAAGAAGTGTATGAAGAAGGCATTATTCCTGACTTACTGTTTGCATCTGAAAAACTACCCTCCTCTTATGGCAACGAGGATATTGCCAGAGTAACCAGCTGGGCAGCAAAAGGATTATTGGCGAAGGTATATCTCACACTGGGGGCTGACGATACAGAAAATTATCAAAAATCCAGAGAGGTTTTATGGGAAATCATCAATTCCAATCAGTTTTCATTGGAAGAAAATTTTGCTGACTTATACAAAAGAGAAAATGAATTTGGAAAAGAATCGATTTTTGAAATCAACTTTATGTCTGGGCAGCATTTTTACAACTTTGAAGGATACGGCATAGGGGCTTATAAACCACAAAGAAATGGAATTGGAAGTTATTTCAATAATTCTTATATGCCCAGATTCAGAGGAGATGCCTATATGGGTGAAGAAGATGGTGCTTTTGCAAGGGGAGGTTTTGGGATTGGAATTCCCACTACCTCCAATGACCCCAGAGGTGAAAATTATAATGTAGTAGCGGGTACAGGTATCGTTGAGTTATTCTCTGAAGGTGATTTACGGAAAGAAGTATCCATACTTGATTACTACAACACGGCTGAGGAGAACGGACTTCCCGTAGATTACGACATCGCGCCTTACAATATAAACAAATACACTGATTATGAGGATAATGAAAATGGAGAAGCTGACGATAACTTTTTTATCATCAGACTTGCAGATGTATATCTTATGTTCGCTGAAGTAGAAAATGAAATCCATAACGGACCAACATCCGATGCATACGAGTATCTGAACAAGATTAAAAGACGTGCTTTGGGATTGCCCATCCACGATATCTCCGACATAGATTACAGTAACCTGGATTACAATCAGTTTTTAGATGAAATTTATAAAGAAAGGCGACTTGAACTGGCTTTTGAAGGGCAAAGGTGGTTTGATCTGATCAGAAGACCACAAAGGGCAGTGCAGACTTTAAAGAACCACGGAAAATCCGGTGTTACTACCGATCGGTTATTGCTGCCCATACCGCAATACGTGATTGAAGAAGCAGACGGAATCATAACGCAAAACCCCGGATACAATTAACAAATTTTTCCAATTCATTAATCATTAACTTAAAAACACATTTATCATGAAAAAAAATCTGATTTATTTATTAGCAATTATTTTAGTACCTGCATCTTTATTTATGAGTTGCAACGATGATGATGGTCCTGATGCACCAGAACTTTCTATAGCCGTTGATCCGCTATTAACTGAAAGCGAGCCCGGAACAACCATTGAATACACCATTACTGTTGCTGGCGATCTAAAAGCCGTTACATTAAACAGCACTGAAATTAAAGCCTTTGAGGAAGGTACTTTCAATGATACTTTCACTTATGAGTACACCTTTCCTGCTGATGCCGGAGAAGATGCGCAACTTACATTTTCTGTTGTAGACCGTGATGATAATGCTGTAGATGCCATCACACAGGTAAGTTTTATCAGACCTGATTATAACCTTGCAGACTTCAGCAATAAAATTGCCGATGAAGCAATGTGGGGCGACTGGTGGGAAGGTGATGCTATTAATCCCGCTCCTGGTGCTACTTATGATGGTGCAGATGCCTCTTCCTCTATGTATGTAACTTGCAGGGGTGGATATGCAGATAATAACTGGAATTTTGCGGCCGACCTGCCTGATGGAGGAACCGGTTTGATGATGACCAGACTCTCAATCCGTGAGGATGACGGATCTGCAGCATGGGATGGTTATATGATCCCTGTATTTGGCTGGTATGGTGATGGTATGACACCACCCTCTTCGGAAGAACTTGATTTGGTTCAGGTAGGACAAAGAGTTGTGGCAGTTGACGTTTATTATGAAACTGATTCGTCCAGTCCTGTTTCTTTCAACGACCTGAGTGAGGCAGAAGGTGTGAAATTTCAATTTCGGTTTGGTAACCTGACCAAATTTAAAGAATCCGGAGATAAAAAAGGGTGGTTTATGGCAAAAGAAGCATTTGTAAGTGCACCAAATACCTGGGAAACACTCTATTTTGCTGCAGACGATCAGGGTGAAGTAGATAATATTAATGGGAATGACGGTATGGATGCAACATCTGATGAGGTTGACTTTGCCTGGTTCATACCAGCTTATGGACAATCTGAATGGGATTCCCATAAAATTTACCTGAAAAACTTTAGAATTACCAATGTTGAATAGTAAACTAAAGGAGAATGATTTTCTGCCATTGAGATTTTTATTTCAATAATGTGATGATCATTCCAAAAAGAGCAAAGGGTGTTTTCGTTGCACCCTTTGCTCATCTTTCAAAACCATCCAGGGTTTATCCAGGGTATAAATTCATCAATCAGGTAAAATTCCACAAAACCATTACCAGTAATAATCAAAAGCCTCAAAGGATGGCTTTAGGAAGATCTTTGTTTTAAATAGTGCTTGCAAGAAAACGCCAATTGCTGCGTTGGGCTCGCCTTCAAAAC
>CAYMLS010000102.1:0-15000 GCA_964390665.1 uncultured Bacteroidales bacterium
ACTGATTCAAAAACGAGAATAACGCAGTATTTGGCGTTTTCTTGCAAAGACTAATAAGTAGTAAGTAGGATGAAAAAATAATAACTATAAATCCACAATTGATATAATGAAAGAAAAAATAAAAGTCAGGAATCTGACTAAAATTTTCGGAAAATCTAATCAAAAAGCACTTCAGGCATTAAAAGCAGGAAAAAGTAAAGAATATATTCTGAAGGAATGGAACCAGATGGTAGGTGTACATGATGTTTCCCTGGAAGTAAACAGTAGTGAAATTTTTGTATTAATGGGATTATCTGGTAGTGGAAAATCAACATTGCTCCGGTTATTGAACCGTTTGCATGAGCCCACCGAAGGAGAGATCATGATCGATGGAACCGATATCACGAAACTGGGCAAAAAGGATTTGAGAGAATTCAGAAAAAAGCATTACTGTGGTATGGTTTTTCAAAATTTTGCCATTCTCCCGCACCGAACAGTGTTTGAAAACGTTGAATTTGGTTTGGAGTTACAGGGCATTGACAAAACCGAACGCGAGAAAAAAGCCCGCGAAGTAATCAAGGTAGTAGGTTTGAAAGGCAACGAAAACAGTTATCCCGCTGAACTTTCAGGTGGTATGCAACAAAGAGTTGGTTTAGCACGCGGACTTGCCGTAGATGCAGACATTTTGCTTATGGACGAGGCATTTAGTGCCCTTGACCCTCTCATCAGAAGACAGATGCAGGACGAATTACTAGAACTGCAGGAGAGGATGCAAAAAACCATTGTTTTTGTAACGCATGATCTTGATGAAGCTTTCAGACTGGGTAATAAAATTGCCATCATGAAGGACGGAAAGATCGTTCAAACGGGTACAGCGGAAGAGATCATTTCCAGACCGGCCAACGATTATGTAAAAGCATTTGTGGAGGACATGAACCGCAGTGCCATACTCACTGCAGGAACGATCATGCAGCCCGTTGCAGACACAGCATTTACAGCGGATGGACCCCGCACAATTCTCAGAAAAATAAGGAAAAAAGGGCTAACTGGTATCATCATGACAGACACCAAGCGGCATATAAAAGGTTATATAAGGGCAAAAGAACTGGCAGAATTCATTGCTAAAAACCAGGAAAAAGAGACCATTGAGTTTGACAAAAATTTATTGCATGAAACTGCAACGGTTAATGAGGAATTACCGCTCAATGACGTGATCAATCTTTACACTGATCATGAGTTTGGCCCCATTGCCGTAACAGACAGCTCAGACAGATTAAAAGGTGTTATTGTCAAAGGAGCATTGATTGCCGCATTGTCGGAATCTTACCAACCCAATAACAATGGTGTTGAATCCTGATGAACCGGGCATGATAAAAATTTTGACACACACGCGCATGATTATAAATCGTGGCATGTAAAACATCCAGTCAGACTGTTAGCGAGCTCTCTCGTTGGAAAAAACGAGAACCGATTTAATAAAATTATAAACAGATGAAAATCTTATTTTTCTGTTTCTAATTCCAACAAAATATTCATTTCAAATCAAAAAAATATGTTTCCATATAAGTTACCCATTGATGAAGTAGTAACCCAGGCGGTAGATTATCTTGAAGATAAGCTGGGGCCTGTTTTTGAAAGTTTCAGTGCTTTTGTAAATTTCATGGTCGAAAACCTGAAGGATGGCATCATGTTTATTCATCCGGTCATACTTATTGTTGTCATTGCAGGTTTTACATGGTACATGGCTGGATGGAAAAACAGTCTCATACCCTTCATTGGTTTATTCATAACCGAGAATATAGGATTATGGGAGGCATTTGTAGAAACCCTTGCTTTGGTGCTAACGGCAGAATTTCTGGTAGTGCTGGTAGGTTTACCTATTGGCATATGGTCGGCAAGAAGCGATCGTTTTGATTCGGTCATCCGTCCTCTGCTCGATTTTATGCAAACTATGCCGGCATTTGTATATTTAATACCGGCGGTTATGTTTTTTGGATTGGGACTGGTGCCTGGCGTAGTGGCAACTTTTGTTTTTGCCCTCCCCCCTTTGATCCGCCTAACCAATCTGGGCATTCGACAAGTACCAAAAGAACTGATAGAAGCCTCGGATGCCTTTGGAGCGTCGGGTATGGAAAAACTGATCAAGGTGCAGATTCCTGTTGCACGCCCTACAATTTTGGCAGGTCTCAATCAATCCATAATGCTTGGATTGTCAATGGTGGTAATTGCTGCCATGATCGGTGCCGGAGGTTTGGGCGAAAATGTATTGCGGGGTATCCAAAGACTTCAGGTAGGTCAGGGTTTTGAAGCAGGTCTTGTAGTAGTTATCTTAGCCATTATACTCGACAGGATTACAGCAGGTTTAGGGATCAAAAAAACTTAAACAGGTTTAACTTTGAAAATTTGCATCTTTGTTTTTTTTGTAATACCTTCGCAATTAATGTAATAACAAATGGGGCATTTTCTTATGTTCTTATGACAATATAGGAAAAGATGCCCCTTAATTTTTAATTAGTCATTTAATAAACTAGTATTTATGAGCACACCAAAAGTCATTTCCCTGTCTTATGAGTTACGTTCAGGAGGCGCAGAAGGAGAAGTAATAGAAGTAGCAAATAAAGAAAATCCAGCAGAATTTCTTTTCGGCACTGGTAGTTTAATTCCTGAATTCGAAAATCAAGTTGTTGAACTGGCACCGGGCGAATCTTTTGAATTTCTTATAGATGTAGAAAATGCTTATGGGCAAACAGACCCAAATGCAGTCGTAAATCTACCCAGAAGTGTTTTTACAATCGACGGAAAAGAAGCATCTGACCTTTTGTATGTTGGCAATGTTGTTCCCATGAAAAGCCAGGAAGGAAAACCTTTAAACGGTAAAATCATTGAAATAGCAGATGAAACTGTAAAAATGGATTTCAATCATCCTCTTGCAGGGCATGATCTGCACTTTAAAGGTGAAATCCTGGAAAAACGTGATGCCAGTTCTGAAGAAGTCGAACATGGACATGTACATACAGGTAAAGACGGTCATTAAATCCTGTTTTACAAGACCCGATCCTTTTTAATCAATCAATTAAAAATATCTGACAAAGAAACATGGGAAATTTAAAGAAAAAATAATATTTAACATTTCCTTTCATTTCTCAACATTTGTATTAACTTTGTCAGGAATTATATTATTTTTTTACTTATTTACATTATCATGAATAACGGAACAGTTAAATTTTTCAATGAAACCAAAGGATTTGGGTTCATCAAAGAAGACGGAACAAACAAAGAGTTTTTCGTACACGTAACAGGTTTGATCGATGAAATTCGAGAAAACGATGAAGTTACTTTTGACCTCAAAGAGGGCAAAAAAGGATTAAATGCAGTCAATGTAAAATTGGTATAAAATTATCATGTTAGCATAGATTCATTTATGAACTCAAAAAGTCTTACCATTGCGGTAAGACTTTTTTTTTAGATCCAGTCTTTGACGATTTCTTATCAAAGACACAAAAAACAAGAGTTTTCTTGCTAAATTCTGCATATTCTCAAAAAATGCCCTTATTTTTAACATCGTTGAAATTTGTCCTCATAAAACGTAAAACAAACAGATTCCTGAAACGAACTCAAAAAACCATCATTGAGCAAACAATCAGAAATATGTGTCCAACTGCTAACACCAAATTCGTTTTGCGCTAACGTTACACGGATTTCAATCAAAACATATATACATAGTGTCAGCAAGAAAACCCACGATTTTATCTGTGCTTGATAAAGAAAGCGTCAAGTGCAAGGCGGGCGATGACTGAAAAACAGGAGTTTACTTTTCGTAATCGACTGTTTTGAAGGCGAGCCCAACGCAGCAATTGGCGTTTTCTTGCAAGCACTACATAGATATGAGAAAAACACAAACAGATGATAAAAAAAGAACAATCTTTTGAAACAGGGAGACGGAAAATTTTTCTAAGAACCTTTTTGCCAGAAACAACTCCCAGGGCAATCGTTCAAATAAATCATGGAATGGCAGAACATTCTGCACGCTACCTTCAACTGGCAGAAAAACTTGTGGCAAAAGGATTTGGTGTATACTTACATGATCACCCTGGCCATGGACAATCTGTTACTCACAAAAAAGAAACCGGGGTAATACCAGCGGCAAACGGTTGGGAAATAATGCTGGATGTAATTCATTCTATACATGAAAACATAAAAAATCAACACCCTGCCTCACCGTTGATAATGATAGGACACAGCATGGGATCGCTGCTCACCAGACACTACCTGGCAAAACATCATTTGTCTCCGGCTGCTGTTATTATTTCGGGCACCAATTTCCCTGATCGCTTCTTGCTGAAATCCGGGATAATTGTAGTAAGAGGTTTTCGGTTTTTCTATCCGGCAAACTACAGGAGCAAAAGACTCAACCAATTTTTCTATCGCAATTTCAACAAAAGAATACCGAATGCTGAAACCCCCTTTGATTGGTTATCATCCAACCCAAAGGAGGTATCGAAGTACATAAATGACCCCTTGTGTGGATTTGACATGTCTTTGGGGTTTTACACAAGTTTATTTAAAGGATCAACCCAGTTGCTTTTGGCAGAAAAACATTTTCAATTAGAAAAAAACCTTCCTTATCTTATCATTTCAGGGAAAGATGATCCGGTAGGAGATTTTGGTGAAGGTCCAAAAAAACTTTATGAATTGATGAAAAAGCAAAATTACGCTCACACTCAATTGGTGCTTACAGAAGGAAGGCACGAATTACTTCATGAAAAACCAGAAATCCGGGAAAGGTTTATTCAACTGATCACTGATTTCATGGAAAAAATTCCAGGAATTAATTGATCAGGCAAGCCAAAAAGAATCATTGATAATATATCTTTTGCAAGGCAAGGCAAACCAAAACAACAATCAACAATCCTCCTCTTTTTTTTATTCTCCGCAAACCTACATGTCGGGTTATTCAGGCAGCTCTTTTAAAACTCATATAACCAAACAGATAGAACGGTTCACCCTTTCTTCATTTTTTCTTTTGTATATCCGATAAAAATTTCGGTTCCATCAAACCAAATCTGCCATTTTTATAATCAAAAACCATCACATAGTCGAGAAAAAAAGCGTGCGAAAGACTAGCTCTGATTTTATTAGGTTGTTTCATTTTATCTAAATAAATATCATGATTTTTAAGGGGCAGATCAGCAAAATAAATAATACCAGCGGGTTTGAAACCTTCTACCAGTTTAACATCAAAATCCCCTTCGGGTAAAGCCAGTTTATCTGATGCAGCCTGGTCGGTACTCAGTTTTTTAAAGGTGCCGTTATGATAAACAACCATTGCAGGACGTGATGTACCATCAAAAAATGCCATGATTTCTTTGTCATCAAATCTTAAAGGTATTGTCAGGTATCCGTTTTCAACCTGCATGGGAACAAAGCGGGTGTTTTCTTCCATATAATCCGGAACAACATCCGCAACTGCCAAACGATTATAAACATTATCTATGATCAGTATTTTTCGATCCCGATGAAACATCCCAAAACCAAGAATCCCCTGGAAGTCATTCTTTCTTTCTTCCTTTTTTGTTGGATATATTCGCAGATTATCAATACCAATTAATGACTCCTCAGCAGAAATATCAATTTCATTCAAATAATAACTTTCTGAGTTGCCAACCCCTTGTACAGTTTTGGTTTTTCCTCTTATGGAAGAACTGCGGTAACTTAAATCTTCGAAAACAAAATCATACAAAATGCTGGAGGGGGAATTTAAACTTAGCAGCATTTTGGCACTTACAGGTAAATTACCAAAATATACATTCAAAAGAATATTTTGGTGTGAGGTATTTAAGTTGTAACCTTCACTTTCAACATGCCAATCGAAATTGGTCCAGTTTAATTGCTGACCTTCCTGATTTTGTGCTATCAGCAAAGAAGTGGTGAATACAAACGGCACAAAAAAAATCAGTTTGTTGAATTTTCTTTTCATAGCGAAAATTTTTAGTTTATACGATCACATCAACGCAAACGATTACGATGACCATTTTCAAAGTTATACATACAATTGTGTTTAAAACACAAATGACAAAATTTTACTTGAGAAATTATAAGAATATTTATTAGATCGATCGTTTGGTTATACGCTGACTTTTTTTGAAAAGTTTCATTATCAGGGCAAAAGAGTATTTTTCAGTATTTCACGGATACAAATAAAAATATTTTTAACAAAAAAATGACTTGTTCATACAGATGTTTTATTCCCAAACAAGTTCATTTTCCCCGAAAAAATCAAAGATGGGGATATCGTGGCAGCAGGGTGGGTAAAACATCTCATTCCATTTAAATGTGCTTGATAAAAAACTTCAACGACAGGACGGATAATGATTAAAAACAGGAACAGATTCTTCTGACATGACGATTTTAACGGCGGTATTATATAGCAATTCGCTTTTACTTCAAGCGAAAACACCCCGTTTTTTTCATATATTTGAAATGGAAAATTCAAAAGACATCTGATGCAGGAGAAACTATATTTCATTGCCGTAATTCCGCACGATGAGTTGAGAGAACGGATCAAGGAACTGAAAGCAGAGATTAAAAAACGTTTTGGAGTAAAACACGCTCTCAAATCTCCTGCTCATATTACATTACAAATGCCTTTTAAGGCAAATCCGAAAAATGAGTTTTTCCTGATTGACGTATTGAAAGAGTTTGCCGCCCCACAAAAACCTTTTGATGTGCAACTTTCCGGGTTTGATTGTTTTAAACCCCGGGTCATCTTCATCCGGATCAGTAATCCGGAACCTTTGAGGAACTTAAATCAACAACTCAAACCAGTTCTTTTGAACAGACTCAACTTTACGGAAAATGAGATCGGCAACCGTTTCACACCACACCTTACCCTTGCAACACGGGATCTTTCTGAAAAAGTCTTTTACAAAGCATGGTATGAAATGTTTCATGAGCAAAAATTTGAGGATAGGTTTTCAGTAAACAGCATTGTTTTATTAAAACATAACGGAAAATTCTGGGACATTTACCGTGAAGTAATGTTTAGTGAATAATTCCAAGGTCAAAACCGAAAAATCGTTTTCTGTAAATTCACGAAAACATCATGACAATAATCACCTGAATATCAGATGTTAAAATTAAGGTCAATGAGTGTAATTTGCAAATAATAATAACCTTATATGGGTTGACTAATTCCATGATCACAGAAAACCTGTTTGCTTCTTGCAGCATCAATAAAGTAATGAAATGTACCTGTTAAACCGCAAATTGAGGGAATCATTTGTTATAGAAATAAAAGCATAAAAAAGGTGCTTGCAAATACAAGCACCTTTTTGTTTTTCAATAATCTGAAAAAGATAAATCGTTTATTTAGAGAGTTTATCAACAATTGCTTTGAAAGCATCGGGGTGATTCATTGCCAGATCGGCAAGTACTTTTCTGTTGATTTCGATATTACTTTTGGATAATTCACCCATAAATTTTGAATAACTCATTCCGTATTGCCTTGTTGCAGCATTAATACGTATGATCCAAAGTTTTCTGAAATTTCTTTTTTTGGTTCTTCTGTCGCGGTAGGCGTAAGATTGTCCCTTTTCCCATGTATTCTTAGCGACTGTCCAAACATTTTTTCTTGCTCCGAAATACCCTTTGGTAAGTTTCAGAATTTTTTTTCTTCTGCGCCTGGAGGCGACATTATTGATTGATCTTGGCATTTTTTGAAGGTTTTAGTTCGTTTAGCGCTCTTTCTGTGGCGAAGAGACTTTGAAAGCTAAACAAAGATGAAACATGTTTTAAATAATGAAAGATTGACGATTAAAGACAAAGCATTGCTTTGACATTTTTTTCATCAGATTTGTGAACCAAGCTTACCTTGGTAAGATTTCTTTTTCTCTTTTTTGATTTTTTGGTAAGGATATGGCTTTTATAGGCATGCTTACGCTTAATTTTACCGGAAGCGGTGAGAGAAAACCGCTTTTTAGCACCGGATTTGGTTTTCATTTTTGGCATTTTAGAAAAATTTATGGGTTATAATGAATAAATAAACGAATTCTATTTTTTCTTTTTAGGGGCCACCAGCATGATCATTCTTTTTCCTTCGAGTTTCGGCATTTGTTCTACCTTTCCCAATTCTTCCAATTCTTGTGCGAACCGAAGCAGAACAACTTCACCCTGTTCTTTGTAAATAATACTACGACCTTTAAAAAACACGTAAACCTTCAATTTGGCGCCTTCGCTCAAAAATTTCTGAGCATGCTTCAATTTAAAATTAAAATCATGCTCATCGGTGTTGGGTCCAAGTCTGATTTCTTTGAGTACCACCTTGGCAGCATTGGCTTTGATGTCTTTTTGCTTTTTCTTCTGGTCATACAAAAACTTCTTATAGTCCAGTATTTTACACACGGGAGGATTGGCTTTTGGCGCAATCTCTACCAGATCTAATCCTTCTTTTTCGGCAGCAGCCAAAGCATCTTTAATGGGTAAGATCTGAGGTTCTATATTTTCACCCACAACTCTTACCACAGGTGCTTTAATTTTTTCATTGATCTTGTGTGGATCTTCAGGTTTCACAAAACCTCTTCGTTGTCGTGGTCTAAATGGTGTAGCTATACTTCGTTCCTCCTAATATTTTAATGAATAAAAAACTATTTTCTTTGATAAAAATTTGAACACTAATGTATTGATAAAAATGTCAATTACTTACAAACTCCATTCGCTTTAAACGTTCACATTGGGATTATGTTTAGACTTAAAAAATTGCTCAACATATTCCTGCGCATTTGTTTAATGATGCTGAATACGAAACCCGGACATTGATCAAAACACTGATGAACAATAAATCAATCAAATTCGGTCATTTCATGAACCTCATTTTCAACAAGTTTCACAAACTCATCGAGGGTAAAAGAACCCAGATCGCCTTGCCCGTGCTTTCTCACTGACAAAGATCCTTCAGATTCCTCTTTTTCACCAACAATGATCATGAAAGGTATTTTCCGGGTTTCAGCATCCCTGATTTTTTTGCCGGTTTTTTCACTACGCTCATCTATCAGGGTTCTGATTTCAGAATTATTCAGCAAAGTTAAAACTTTTTTCGCATATTCTTCATACTTCTCACTGATAGGCAATATAATAACCTGTTCGGGTGTTAACCACAACGGGAAATTACCCGCACAATGTTCAATGAGCACAGCCACAAACCTTTCCATGGATCCAAAAGGTGCGCGGTGAATCATAACCGGCCGATGTTTTTTATTATCGCTTCCGGTATATTCAAGTTCAAATCTGTCTGGCAGGTTATAATCAACCTGTATGGTACCCAACTGCCATTTTCTACCCAATGCATCACGCACCATAAAATCGAGTTTGGGTCCATAAAAAGCAGCTTCCCCTTCTTCTATCTCCGCTTTAATTCCTTTTTCCTCCACGGCTTCAATAATGGCACGTTCTGCTTTCTCCCAGTTTTCATCGGTTCCGATATACTTTGTTGGATTACCAGCATCACGCAAAGATATCTGTACGCTGTAATCTTTAAAATCAAGCGCCTTAAAGATGTACAAAATGATATCCATTACTTTTAAGAATTCCTCTTTCACCTGATCGGGCCGGCAGAAAATATGTGCGTCATCTTGTGTAAAACCTCTCACCCGGGTCAATCCATGAAGTTCACCACTTTGTTCATAACGATAAACCGTTCCAAATTCGGCAAAGCGGACAGGAAGATCTTTATAGGAGTAAGGTTTGATTTTAAATATTTCGCAATGATGAGGACAATTCATGGGTTTCAGAAGAAACTCCTCATCCTGGGCGGGTGTCTGGATGGGTTGAAAGGAATCTTTTCCATATTTTTCGTAATGTCCACTGGTTTGGTAAAGATTCTTATTGCCAATATGTGGAGATATTACCGGAAGGTATCCCGCTTTTCGCTGCACATTTTTCAAAAACTTCTCGAGATTTTCGCGCAATTGTGCGCCTTTAGGCAGCCATAGTGGCAATCCCTGACCCACACTAGGGGAAAAGGCAAACAGCTCCATTTCTTTCCCGATTTTGCGATGATCACGCTTTTTGGCTTCTTCGAGCATCTCCAGATACTCTTTTAACTGTTTTTGCTTTGGAAATGTAATTCCATAAAGACGTGTCAGCTGCTTGCGTGATTCATCACCCCTCCAGTAAGCTCCTGCAATACTAAGAAGCTTTACCGCTTTGATCGGACTTGTATCAGGCAGGTGTGGTCCACGGCACAGATCTGTAAAATTACCGGACTCATAGAAGCTTATTGTTCCATCTTCCAGATCTTCCAAAAGATCAACTTTGTATTCATCCCCTTTTTGGTTATAAAACTCCAGTGCTTCTTTTTTGGGAATTTCTTTTCTCTTAAATGTTTGCTTTTGCCTGGCCAATTCGAGCATTTTCTTTTCAATTTTCTCAAAATCGTTGCTCGAAATGGTTTTATCACCCAGATCAATATCATAATAAAACCCGTTTTCCACATCCGGGCCAATACCAAATTTTGTTCCGGGGTATAGTGATTCAATTGCTTCAGCCATTAAATGTGCTGAAGAATGCCACATGGTCGCTTTTCCTTCGGGGTCTTCCCAGGTATTCAGTTTAACTTGTGCATCATGGCTGATCGGTCGATTCAGATCCAAAACTTTACCATCCACCGTTACTGACAAAACGTTACGTGCCAAACCTTCACTAATACTTTTGGCTATTTCTAATCCAGTAACACCTTCCGGAAACTCCTTAACACTCTTATCTGGTAATGTTATTTTTATCATGATATATTTTCAAATTTGAGGGTGCAAAAGTACAAAAATTATCTTTACATCCACAATTTATTTACCGTAAGATTAATCAGTTAATGGTGAAAAATAAAAAACAAAAAAATGATTTGTAAACAAATCAAATTCTTTATTTTTGTTAAATCCTTTCCAGGAAAAACAGAGACAGGATACAAAAGAATCAACATTATTTTTCAAAAAGAAAGGACTTTTATCAATAATTATTTTTTATGAACAACATCAATAGTTTTTTAGACTTCCTTAAACTGGTGGTTATTACTACATTTAGCCAGTTGGTGTGGTTACTTGGGTTATTATTTGTATTTGGCTTATTACTTTATGTTTTCGCCCGCTTTACCCGCATTACTTATGTAAAATCCATTGGTTACAAAATGGATATTTTAGTTACAGGTTGGATTGGTACCCCCGTTCATGAATTGGGCCATGCTATTTTCTGTATTTTATTCGGACATAAAATCGTAAAGATGCAGCTTTACAGTCCCAACACCGAAGACGGCACCCTGGGGTATGTCAATCATGCCTATAACCCGGGCAGCACCTACCAGCGAATCGGAAATTTTTTTATAGGTGTTGGTCCTATTATTTTTGGGTCGTTGGTACTCTATGCGGCCTTGTATTACCTTGTGCCTAATGTGCAGGAGGTGTTTGCCAACATAGAATCTCAAAGCGAAAGTCTGATCAAAGGGGTAAGGGGCGAGTATACAGGTTTATTAGGTTCGCTATGGGAAACAACACAAACCACACTTTTGAGTTTATTTCGTTCCGAAAACTTTTCGGACTATAAATTCTGGATTTTCCTGTATCTGTCTGTTTGCGTGGCATCGCATATGCAACTGAGTCCGCCGGATATAAAAGGTGCTAAAGGAGGTTTGATATCATTGATCGTTTTTTTCCTCATTTTGAATTTAATCATTTTGGGACTTGAATCTACGGGATTAAGTAATCATTTTGGGGCATGGTGGCAATATGTAAAACTTGAAAACTATGCCACATATATCAATAAAGTATTAGGCACATTAGGGTCACTTTTTGTTTTTGCAACCATCATTTCAGGATTTAATTTTGTCTTGTCATATCTGGTATTGTCCGTTTATAATCTTTTAAAAGGAAAAGGGTTGATAAATCCTGCATGGTAATATCAAACACGATCTACACTCCTGATCTCAAAGACACATGTTTATTATAAAGAGAACAATAAAAACAGATGGTCGCATTCAATTTTTTAAACTTATCACCTTAAAAAACAAATAGTCAATGTTTTTTTTCTGAAAATGCTCGTAAACATGGTTCAACAATACTTTTTTTCTTTCCATTGTTACCTCGTACCAAAACTCTTATTTTTTTTGGTGCTGAACCAAAGATCATCTTTCAGAAAAACACAAATATCAAATATAACATCGCAAACATTCGTTTTTACTTTTCATGAACGGTTTAAATTACTCAAAAGATAATTACTTTCCATATTAAAGTCATAAATCAATGCAAAACCAACAAAAGAGATTTTTCTTTACAATCCTGCTCTTATTAGCAATACTGGTCATAAACGCTTGTTCTATGAAAGACAATCACTTCACACCTGTAAAAATAACTTTACATGAAAACTGGCAATTCAGACAATCGGGACAGGACAACTGGCTGCCCGCCACAGTACCAGGAACCGTTCATAATGATCTGATGGATAATAAGATCATAGAAGACCCTTTTTGGAGAACCAATGAAAAAGATGTACAATGGGTCGAAGAAAAAGATTGGGAATATCGTACACGTTTCATTGTCAGCAAAGATGTTCTTGATGCCAGTAATGTAGATATGATATTTGAAGGTTTGGATACCTATGCTGATGTTTACCTGAATGAAAATCTGATTTGGAAAAACGATAATATGTTTTTGGGTAAAACGCTAAATGTAAAAGAATACCTTACTGAGGGTGACAACCTGCTTAAAATTTATTTTCACTCTCCGGTAAATACCGGCATGAAAAAGCTCAAATCCCTGGACTACCTCATACCCTCAACCAATGAACTGGCACCAGAAGGAGAACGCACAAGTGTTTTTACCCGCAAGGCACCTTTCCATTATGGATGGGACTGGGGCCCCCGCCTTGTAACTTCAGGTATCTGGCGGCCTGTAAAATTATCAGCCTGGAATAATGCACGCATAGAAGATCTTTATCTGGAGACAAAATCCATAGAGACTGATAAAGCATTCATCAAAGCGGATATCGAAATTATAGCGGATAAAAAAGGAGAATATGAAATAATTGCCACATCTGATGGAAAGCAAGTAACTGAGAAACCCTTAAAACATTTTTTAAATAAAGGAAAAAACAGCGTTGCCCTGGAATTAATGATTGAAAAACCTGAATTGTGGTGGACAAATGGCCTGGGAGATCAATACCTCTATAATTTTGATTTTCAAATACGAGAAGGAACCAATACAATTGACCGTAAAACACTTGACTATGGTATCAGAACCATTGAATTGGTTCAAAAACCTGATTCCGCAGGGCATACCTTTCAGTTTGAGATCAATGGCATCCCTGTTTTCATGAAAGGGGCAAATGTGATTCCTTCAGAAACCCTAACCCCTTCCGTTGCCGAAGAAACCTACAGAAAAATGATTAAAAGTGCCAAAGATGCACATATGAATATGCTGAGAGTTTGGGGCGGCGCTATTTATGAGGAAGATCTGTTTTATGAATTGTGCGATCAGGAAGGTATACTCGTTTGGCAGGATTTTATGTTTGCCTGCAACCTTCAACCCGGTGATGAAGAACACCTTGAGAATATAAAAAAAGAAGCGGAATATAATGTAAAACGACTAAGAAACCATACCTCTCTTGCTTTGTGGTGTGGCAATAATGAGAACCTCCATGGCTGGCATCACTGGGGATGGCAAGACCTTTACAATGAGGAGCAGAAAGCGTTTATGTGGAAAACCTATGAGAAAATATTCTATGAAATACTACCTGAAACAGTTGCAAAATATGACCCCAAAAATGAGTATTGGTCGTCTTCACCCTCCTCTGTCGGCAACCAGCTAGCTGACCGAAAATCAGGAGATGAGCATGATTGGACGATCTGGTTCGGACAAAAACCATTTTCCGATTTTAATGAAAACATACCCCGTTTTGTAAGCGAGTGGGGGCTACAGTCCTTCCCATCCATGCATACCATTCGCGAATACACCATGGAAGAAGACCGGGATCTGGATTCTGAAGTATTAAGGTACCGGCAAAGAAGCAAAATGGATTGGGTAGAACCTGGATTTGATGGCAATGACATGATCAAATTCTATATGGGAAAATACTTTACCATACCCGAAGACTTCGAACATTTTGTATATGTGGGCCAACTATTGCATGCTCTGGGATATAAAACAGCGATAGAATCGCACCGAAAAGCAATGCCACATTGCATGGGCACCCTTTACTGGCAACTTAATGACTGCTGGCCAACGACTTCCTGGTCAACCGTAGATTATTTTTACCGGTGGAAAGCTTCCCATTATGCCGTAAGAGATGCTTTTAAACCTATCATAACTGCTTCTGATCAGAAAGATGGTAAAATAAAGATCTTTGCCGTTTCTGATCTTATGAAAAACACCTCAGCCAGTTTGGAGATCAATCTGATGGATTTTGAGGGCAACATCTTATTCTCAGAAAAACACCAAACCATGATCCCTTCCAATAACAGCCAGGTTATTTTCGAAAAAGACATTGATGATCTGGTGGAAGAAAACTTAAAAAACCAAGTATTATTGCACTTCAAACTACAAAACAATTCAGAACTACTCGCTGAAAACATTCATTATTTTACAGATCCTAAAAATCTCGCCCTTACTGCTGCTGACATCAACCACAAATTATCAATGAAAAATGGCGAGTATCTTTTGAAGGTAAGTTCTGACAAACTGGTGAAAGGACTATATATTGACACCCCTGATCCTGATGCTGTCTTTAGTGACAATTACTTCGACCTGCTTCCTGGCCAAGAAAAAACCATCACCATTCGTTCTGACAAAACATTCAACCTGCAAGAAGCAATTAGTCTTTTTCATCTTCAACAAACTTTATAGCACTAAAAAAACTGAAGGTTTTGGCATAAAAAAACAAATTTCAAGCATTATGACACTCAATATTTCTCCTAAGCGAATTCTGTTGCTCACTTTCTACATCATTTTTGCTTCCATCCTGCTGCCTGGCGTCTATGCCGGACAA